>NZ_NHSK01000061.1 GCF_016653355.1 Rhodoplanes elegans
CTCCGCCATACGGGGCTCGGGACCCCGCATCTCGGGCATGCGAGCCTCCGGCATCCGCGGTTCCGGCATCCGGGGTTCGGCCATCCGGGGTTCGGCCATCCGGGTCTCCGGCATCCGGGCTTCCGGGGCGCGCGGCTCGCTCGTCCGCGGGTCCGGCATCCGCGGGTCGAGGACGCGCGGCTCCGGCAGGCGCGGCTCGACGATCGGCGGCGGGGCGGTGCGGGCGAGCTCGGCGGCCAGCCCGGCGAGGCGGTCGACCGTCTCGCGGCGGCCCGGCTCCGCCTGCGGCTGCAGCGGCAGCTCCTCGGCGATCGGCGGGATCATGGCACCACGGGTGCCGCGGAACGGCGGCTCGGGCGCGACCGGAGCGGCCGGTGCCCACAAACCGTTCTCCGGTGTCGGTCGGCCGGCCGGCTCCATCCGCGGCGGCGAGGCCTCGCGCATCGGCGCGGCCGGCTGGCCGCGGACGATGTTGGCCTCGACCACCACGTCGGTCGGGCCGCCCAGCATGATCAGGTGCTCGACATTGTCGCGGCGGACCAGCACGAGGCGCCGCCGGCTGTCCACTGCGGTCGCCTCGATCACGCCGAGCCGGGCCTGGCGGCCGCGCGCCGAGGCGGCGCCGAGCCCGCCGGCGCCGAACCGCCGCACCAGCCACGCGACGCCGCCGATCAAGGCGAGCACGATCACGAAGGCGATGAAGAACTTCGCGGGAAGCGGCATGTCGCCGACCATGGCCGTTAATCCTTTCTCCGCTCCTTGCCGCGCGTGCCGAGCCGATTCGTCGAAGCGTTAACGAAGACGGCAAAAGCTGCCGCCCCGGATGTCGACGATTCCTTAACACGAAAGCGCAGGGGAGCCCACCCGATACGCATCTTCTTCGGTTTTCCGGACCGGCAGAACGTGGCGATCCGATGGCGCCGCGCGGGATTAACGGGTCGTTAACCATAAGCCCGGCAATGTTTGCCGGGTGGTGGACTCAGGTGTCCTCCCGACGGCAGGCGACCATGGCGATCTCCGACATCCCGATCTTCTCGATGCTGCGCACCAAGATGCAATGGCACCAGGAGCGCCAGCGGCTGCTCGCCGAGAACGTGTCGAACGCCGACACGCCGAAATTCCGGCCGCGCGACCTCGAGACCCTGTCGTTCGATCGCGCGCCGCCGCCGCCGTTCCGGCTCGCCCAGACCGCGCCGGGCCACATCGCGGCGCTGCCGGGCACCACGCATTTCCGCGACAAGCCCGAGAAGTTCGCGGTCCGGCCCGGCGGCAATGCCGTCCACCTCGAGGACGAGATGCTCAAGGTGGCGAGCAACCAGATGGACTACCAGGCGGCGACGCAGCTCTATTCCCGCAGCCTCGCGCTGCTTAAGGCCGCGGTCGGCAAGGGCTGATCGTGACGTCCGTGGACCGTGACGAGTGAGGTGATGCCATGGATTTCGTCAAATCGCTCTCCATCGCGGCGTCCGGCCTGCGGGCCCAGGCCGGCCGGATGAAGGTGCTGTCGGAGAACATCGCCAACGCCGATTCGACGGCGCAGAAGCCCGGTGCCGATCCCTACCGGCGGCGCATCCCGACCTTCCGGTCCGAACTCGACCGTGAGCTCGACGCCCGCACGGTCCAGCTCGGCCCGACCCGTCCCGACCAGAGCAACTTCCGCACCAAGCACGAGCCCGGCCACCCGTTGGCCGACGCCAACGGCAACGTGCGCTACCCGAACGTCAACTCGATCGTCGAGATGACCGACATGCGCGAGGCCCAGCGCTCCTACGAGGCCAACGTGAACGTGATCGGCGCCACCCGCCGGATGATCCAGCGCACGCTCGACATCCTGCGCGCCTGAACCAGAGGGGAAGACAGATGGCCATTCCGGGCATCGCCGCAAACGCCTACGCGACCACGGCACGTCTCGGCACGCCGGGCGCCGGGCTGAGCAAGACCATCGGCGACCTCGCCGGCGGCAAGCCGGGCGACTTCGGCGCGATGCTGCGCGACGCCGTGCAGGACGTCGCCGCGGCCGGCCACAAGGCGGACGTGAACAGCCACGCGCTCGCCAACGGCAAGGCCAACATCGTCGACGTGGTCACGGCGGTCGCCGAGACCGAGACCGCGATCGCGAGCCTCGTGTCGGTGCGCGACAAGGTCATCCAGGCCTACGAAGAGATCATGCGGATGACGATCTGACCATGCGGCGGGGCGCAGGGGGACGGGACGTGGTGCGAGCGGGACGCGAAGGGGGAGCGGCATGACCGGACCGGAGGTCGTCGACGTCGCGCGCGACTCGATCATTACGCTCGTCCTGGTGGCGAGCCCGCTGATGCTGGTCGGCCTGGTGATCGGCGTGGTGGTCTCGCTGTTCCAGGCACTGACCCAGATTCAGGAGGCGACACTCGTCTTCGTTCCGAAGATACTCGCCATGTTCGCCGCGATGATTCTCGCGCTGCCGTTCATGGCGGATCAGCTCTACGGCCACATGATGCGGCTGGCGACGCGGATCTCGGGCGGCTGAGCCGGCCGGCGCGAGCCGGCGGGGCCCGGGGCCCGGGGCCCGGCGCCCGGCGGCGACGGCGCCTGATAGGCACGCCCAGGAGGGGCGGGGATGCGCATCGACCTCTCGTTCCTGCCTCCGCTCGCGGTCGCCTTCATGCTCATGTTCGCCCGCACCGGCACCATGATCATGCTGCTGCCGGGCTTCGGCGAGCGCAGCGTTCCGGTGCGCATGCGGCTGACCGCGGCCCTGGTGCTCGCCGCCGTGGTGATGCCGCTCTATCGCGACGCCTACCAGATCGACCTGAGGAGCTTCGGCCCGGTGATCCGGATGCTGTTCAGCGAGCTCGCCGTCGGTTTCCTGCTTGGCATGACGGCGCGGCTGTGCATCTCGGCCCTGCAGGTCACCGGCTCGATCGTCGCCCAGCAGCTCGGCTTCGGCTTCGTCTCGACCATCGACCCGACCCAGGGCCAGCAGGGCGTCATCGTCGCGAACTTCCTCACCCTGCTCGGCATCGTGCTGATCTTCGCCACCGACACCCACCACCTCGCGATCGCGGCGCTGGCCGACAGCTACGTGCTGTTCCGCCCCGGCGAGGTGCCGGCGACCGGCGACATGGCGGCGCTGGCCGCCAAGCTGGTCGGCGGCGCGTTCCTGATCGGGGTCCAGATCTCGGCGCCGTTCCTCGTCTTCGGCATCCTGTTCAATGTCGGGCTCGGCGTGCTGTCGCGGCTGATGCCGCAGATGCAGGTGTTCTTCGTCGCGATGCCGCTGTCGATCTTCGCCGGCCTGCTGATCTTCGCGTTCGTCATCGCCGCCATGATGGCGACGTTCCTGGGGTTCTTCGAGGGCGTGATGCACGACATCGCGCCGCGTGGCTGAGGACGCTGCTCAGCCATGGCCGAAGACCAGGACAAGTCGGACAAGACAGAAGACCCGACACAACGACGCCTCGATCAAGCGCTCGAGCATGGCGACGTCGTCAAGAGCCAGGAGGTGTCGACCTGGTTCGTCATCGGCGGCGGCACGCTGGCGCTCGCCATGTTCGGCGGCTCGTCGAGCACGGCGCTGACCGCCGTCATGAAGGGGCTGATCGCCAAGTCCGGGGCGATCCACACCGACGGCCACGTCCTGGTCCGGCTGACCGAGGTGATCACGGTCGAGGTGCTCGCGGCGATCGGTCTGCCGTTCCTCCTGATCGCGGTCGCGGCGCTGGCCGGCAACGCCCTCCAGCACCGGCTCGTGTGGACGACCGAGACGCTGACCCCGAAGCTCTCCAAGATCTCGCCGATGGCGGGCTTCAAGCGGCTGTTCTCGGCGCAGGCGCTGGCCAACTTCGTCAAGGGCCTGCTCAAGCTCGGCCTGGTCGGCACCGTGCTCGTGATGCTGCTGTGGCCCGAGCGCAACCTGCTCGAGGCGCTGGTGTCGACCGACCCGACCGCGATCCTGCCGGTCTCGATGTCGCTGATGCTGAAGCTGCTCGGCGCCGTGGTCGCCATCATGGCCGTGATCGCCGGCGCCGACTACCTGTTCCAGTACCAGCAGTGGTACCAGCGCCAGAAGATGTCGCTGAAGGAGATCAAGGACGAGTACAAGGAGACCGAAGGCGACCCCAAGATCAAGGCCAAGATCCGGCAGCTCCGGATCGGCCGCATGCGCAAGCGCATGATGGCGGCGGTGCCGGGCGCCACCGTGGTGATCACCAACCCGACCCATTACGCCGTCGCCCTCAAGTACGAGCGCGGCATGAACGCGCCGGTCTGCCTCGCCAAGGGCACGGACCGCATCGCGCTCAAGATTCGCGAGGTCGCGACCGAGGCCGGGGTGCCGATCGTCGAGAATCCGCCGCTCGCCCGCGCCCTCCATGCGACCGTCGAGATCGACCGCGAGGTCCCGCCCGAGCACTACAAGGCCGTCGCCGAGGTGGTCGGCTACGTCATGCGGCTGAAGAAGGCGTGGCGCTAGGCGATCGCGCCCGCCGCGAAGGGGCGCGGCGCGCCGCTGCGGGCCGTTCCCGCAAGGCCGCCGCCGCCGGCCGGGGCGCGCCCGGCGCCCTTGTTCGAAGCGGGGGACTCGGGCACAGATTGATTCGCGCGGTCGGGCGACGGAGCCGATATCGATGACGACGCATGACCTGAGCAGGGGAGGCGGCGCGCCCGGCGGAGGCTTTTCCAGGGACGGCTCGTCCGACGCAGGCGCGGCCGGCGGGAGCCCGGCCGGCGGAGGCTTCAACGGAGGCTTGGACGTGTTCCCGGGCGGCGAGCGGCGAGGAAGCATCCGGTTCGTGCTGGTCATCGCGCTCGCGCTGATCGCCGCGGCCGCCGGTCTCCTGTTCCTCGGTCGGCCCGACGCCGAGCCCTATGTGCTCGGCCTGCTCGCCCTGCTCGGCATGATCGGCGTGTTCTCGCTGCTCGCCACCGCGACCGGCATCCTGCGCTTCGCCGGCGGCGCCGAGGCGAACCCGATGTTCCGCCGGGTGCTCGACGACGCCTTCGACGGCATCGTGGTCACCGACGCCAATGGCCGGGTGGTCTACGCCAACCCGGCCTACTGCCAGCTCGTCGACGCCACCGATCTGTCCGACGTGCGGCCGGTCGAGCGGGTGTTCATCGGCGATCCCGACGTGTCGGAGGCCGTCTACCGGCTCCTCAAGGCGGCCCGCGAGGGGCGCCGCCTGCAGGAGGAGGTGCGGGTCGCGGGCGTGCCCGGCGAGCCCGCCCGCTGGCTGCAGATGCGGGTCCGGCCGCTCGGCCGCACCGGCGCCGACGCGCGCCTCACCGTGTGGACGGTCGCCGACGTGTCGCGCGAGCGCGAGCGCCAGGAGAACGTCTTCCAAGAGCTGCAGCACGCCATCGACTATCTCGACCACGCGCCGGCCGGATTCTTCTCGATCGATGGCAGCGGCGCGGTCGGCTACATCAACGCGACGCTCGCCGAATGGCTCGACTACGACCTCGCCGAGGTCGGCTCCGGGGGCCTGCAGCTCGAGGACATCGTGCCGGCCAACGGCGCCGCGCTCCTGACCGCCAGCGCCTCGCATCCCGGCGAGGTGAAGACCGACGTCGTCGACCTCGACCTCAAGACCCGCAGCGGCAAGAGCCTCCCGGTGAGGCTCTACCACAAGGTGGCGTTCGGGGCGGACGGCGTGCCGGGCGCGTCCCGCACCCTGGTGCTCAACCGCGCCCGCAGCGAGGGCACCGACCCGCAGCGCGCCGCCGAAGTGCGGTTCATGCGGTTCTTCATCAACACGCCGATGTCGATCGCGACCGTCGACCGGGCCGGCCGCATCGCCCGCACCAACGGCCTGCTCGCCAAGCTCTTCCAGGATCTCGCGCCGGGCGACGGCCGCCCGGAGGGCCGCTCGATCCTCGACGTGGTGGCCGAGCGCGACCGGCTGGCGCTGGAGACGGCGATCGCCAAGGCGGCGCGCGGGCAGGGCGACATTCCGCCCGTCGAGGCCGCGCTCGCCGGCGCGGGCGAGCGGTGGGCGCGCTTCTGGGCGACCGCCGTGGAGGAGGAGGGCGACCAGGAGGCCGCCATCGTCTACGCGCTGGAGACCACCGAGCAGCGCGCCCTGCAGAAGCAGGTCGACCAGGCGCAGAAGATGGACTCGGTCGGCAAGCTCGCCGGCGGCATCGCGCACGACTTCAACAACGTGCTGTCGGCCATCATGATGGCCACCGACTTCCTGCTCAACGCCCACCGGCCGACCGACCCGTCCTTCCAGGACATCATGCAGATCAAGCAGAACGCCAACCGGGCGGCCGCGCTGGTGCGGCAGCTCCTGGCGTTCTCGCGCCGCCAGACGCTGCGGCCGCAGGTGCTCGACCTCTCCGAGGCGCTGTCCGACATCTCGATGCTGCTGCGCCGGCTGATCGGCGAGAAGGTGGCGCTCGACGTGCGTCACGGCCGCGACCTGTGGCCCGTGAAGGCGGACCTCTCGCAGTTCGAGCAGGTGATCGTGAACCTCGCCGTGAACGCGCGCGACGCCATGCCGGACGGCGGCCGCCTCACGCTGCGCACCCGCAACGCCGGCGAGGACGAGACGCGGCGCGCCGCCCACAAGGGCATGCCGCCCGGCGAGTACGTGCTGATTGAGGTGTCGGACACCGGCTCGGGCATCCCGCCCGAGATCATCGACCGCATCTTCGAGCCGTTCTTCTCCACCAAGGAGGTCGGCAAGGGCACCGGGCTCGGGCTCTCGACGGTGTACGGCATCATCAAGCAGACCGGCGGCTACGTCTTCGTCGAGTCGGAGATCGGGCGCGGCACCACGTTCCGCATCTACCTGCCGCGCCATGTGCCGACCCTCGAGGAGACCGAGGCGGCCGCCGCCTCGCTGGCGCCGGCCCAGGCGGCGACGCCCGAGCAGGCGCGCGCCGCCGACCACACCGGGCAGGGCACCATCCTGCTGGTGGAGGACGAGGAGGGCCTGCGCGGCCTCAACGCGCGCGGTCTCACGTCGCGCGGTTACACGGTGTGCGAGGCCGGCAACGGCCAGGAGGCGCTCGAGCTGATCGATGCCGGCCAGAAGGTCGACCTAGTCGTCTCCGACGTGGTGATGCCCGAGATGGACGGCCCGACGCTCCTCAAGGAGCTGCGCAAGCGCGACCCGGAGCTGAAGATCATCTTCGTCTCCGGCTATGCCGAGGAGGCGTTCGCCAAGAACCTGCCCGAGGGCGGGCAGTTCGCCTTCCTGGCCAAGCCCTTCACGCTCAAGCAGCTGGTCGCCGCCGTGAAGGAGACGATGGGCGGGTGAGCGTGGCCGGACGATATGCGTAGCCCGGCCGGAGCGCAGCGACGGCCGGGACCGGCGTTCGCCGATCTCGCGGCCGTCCATCCGGGCCGCGCCGACGGCGCGCGGGATGTCCGCGCATGATCGCACCGCCGCCCCACGACGACGACGACGAGGACGAGGGCAGCCGTCGGACCACCAACATCATGCTGGTGATCTTCTTCCTCGCCGTGATCGCGGCCGGCTACTGGCTGGTCGAGGCGATGCTGGAGCAGCGCCGCGCCGACGACTGCGCCGCGCAGGGCCGCCGCAACTGCGGCGCTCCGCTGGTCGTGCCGCCGGCGAGGTGATCGTGCCGCCGGCAGAGTGAAGCTCCGACTGGCACGCGATGTGCTCCGACGAGCCGGCACGGCGGAGCGAGAGCGTGGCGAAGCACAGCATGGCGAAGGACGCTGACACAAAGCCGGCCAAGCGGCCGGGCGACCGGGCCGAGGCGATCTACCGGGCGCTGCGGCACGCCATCATCGAGCAGGCGCTGGAGCCCGGCGCCAAGCTGCCCGAGGACGCCATCGGCGAGCGCTTCGGGGCGAGCCGCACCATCGTGCGCCATGCGCTCGGCCGGCTCGCCGCCGAGGGGCTGGTCGAGCTGCGCCGCAATCGCGGCGCCGCGGTCGCGACGCCCGGCTGGGACCAGGCCGGCGACCTGTTCGACATCCGGCTCGGGATCGAGCGCCTCGTCGTCACCCGGCTCGCCGGCCGTCTGACGCCGGCCCAGGTCGCCGCACTCGACGCCCATGTCGCCGAGGAGGAGGCCGCCCGCGGCACCGACGAGCGGCGCTCGATCCGGCTCGCCACCGAGTTCCACATCGTGCTCGCCGAGATGACGGGCAGCGCCGTGCTGGTCCGCTACCTCTCCGAGGTGGCGCTGCGCTGCGGCTTGATCCTCGCCCTCTATGCGCGCCCGCACTCCTCCGAATGCGCCGTGAGCGAGCACCGCGCCGTCATCGCGGCGCTGGCGAAGGGCGACGCTGCGGCCGCCATCGCCGTCATGGACCAGCATCTCGGCGCCGTGATGGACCGCGCCCTGATCGTCCCGCGCCCCGCCAAGGAGCGCGACATCGGGGCGATTCTCGCCCCCTACGCCGAGGACGCCGCGCCGGGCGCGAAGCGGGCGCGCGGCGGGCGGAAGCGGTGAGGGATGGGCGGAAGAGGTGAGGAGGGCGTGGCCTCGCATTCTGCTTCGTCATGCCCGCGCTCGTCGCGGGCATCCACGGCTTCACGACGGCGGTCGCGCAGAAGGCGTGGATGGCCGGGACGGGCCCGGCCATGACGACGATCGAGAGGCAGCGCGACTCTCGCCGTAGCGCGGGCTACGCCACGATGCCGTTCTTGGTCAGCAGGCGCTCGGCCGAGTCGTTCCACACGTCCATCTGGACGATCTTGCCGTTCTTGACGACGAAGCGGTCGATGTAGCGGTTGCCCTCGAACGGCGTGCCGTCCGGCCATTCGCCGTAGAGATGGCCGAGATTGTAGCAGATGGTCTCGCCGGCGCCCGGCACCACGTCGGTGCGCAGCATGCGCTTCTTCACCCACTTGTAGCGGCCGGCGTTGAAGGCGGCGCTCTCGCGCGGATGCGAGAATTTTCGCCCGCCCGTGAACGTGATCACCAGGTCGTCGGCGATGAAGGTCGCGGCCTTGACCGGGTCCGGCACCATCGAGGCCTCCAGGAACGCCTCGACGATGGCGGCGGCGGCCTGCGTCTCGGACGGGCTGTCGAGCGGGGCGGGAGCGGGCGTGACGACGGGCATGGGGTCCTCCGGCGTTCGTTCGGATCGAGGATCGGGGGCGTGGTCGGGCACAGTCGGGACCTTTGGAATGCATTTTCCCGGCCAGCCGGGCCGCGGCCCGGTTCGCCTGGGATCGTATGCGAACGGGATCATGATTGTATACACTTTTGCATGCGATTTGAGCGCGGCGGCGATGCGCTTGCCCACCGGATAGGCGTTTCCGAGGCCTTCGCGGGGGCGTTTCGGAGCGAATCGCGGAGATCGCGGCTGGCATGCGGCTTGCGAGGAGGGCGGCGGTCCACCCACCCCCGTGAGGTACGCCCATGTCCAGGATCGTCCTGCCCAGGATGTCGTTCGCCCGCCCGACCCGGCGGCTCGCCCTCGCCGGCGCGACCGCGCTGTTCGCCGGCACACTCGCCGGTCTGGTCGCCGCGCCCGCGCAGGCGCAGGAGACCATCAAGCTCGGTCTCGTCGCCGCGATGTCGGGCCAGTCGGCGAAGTCCGGCGAAGCCATCGTGCGCGGCCTCACGCTCGCCATCGACGAGATGAACGCCAAGGGCGGGCTGCTGGGCAAGAAGGTCGAGCTGGTCGTGCGCGACGACGAGAGCAACCCGGCCAAGGGCGTCGTGGCGGCGCGCGAGCTCGTGCAGCGCGAGAAGGTGGCGGCGTTCTTCGGCGGGCTCGACACGCCGGTGTCGATCGCCATCGTGCCGTTCGCCAACCAGTCCAAGGTGCCGTTCATGGGCGTATGGGCGGCCGGCACGCCGATCACCAAGAACGGCGCGCCCGACAACTACGTGTTCCGCGTCTCCGCCGTCGACGAGCTGGTCGACGTCGCGCTCGTCGACTACGCCGTGAAGAAGTACGGCGCCAAGAAGCCGGGCATGATCCTGATCAACAATCCCTGGGGCGAGTCGAACGAGAAGGGCCTCAAGGCCGCGCTCGAGGCCAAGGGCATCCCGTTCGCCGGCGTCGAGAAGTTCGAGACCAACGACGTCGACGTGGTGCCGCAGCTCACCCGCCTGAAGCAGGCCGGCGCCGACGTGCTGTTCCTGGTCGCCAACGTGGCGCCCTCGGCGCAGGTGGTGAAGTCGCTCGACCGCATGGGCTGGTCGGTGCCGATCGTCTCGCATTGGGGCCCGGCCGGCGGCCGCTTCGGCGAGCTGGCCGGGGCGAGCGCCGACAAGGTGCACTTCATCCAGACCTTCACGTTCTCGGGCAACGACGCCCCCAAGGCGGCCGCCGTGCTGGCGGCGCTCAAGGCCAAGTACCCGGCCGTCAAGTCGCTCGCCGACGTGACGCCGGCGGTCGGCATCGCCAACGCCTACGACGCCGTCCATCTGGTCGGCCTCGCCATCACAAAAGCGGGCTCGACCGACGGCACCAAGGTGCGCGACGCCCTCTACGCGATCGACTCGTATGACGGCCTGATCAAGACCTACAAGACGCCGTTCACCAAGCAGAACCACGACGCACTCGCCGCGTCGGACTACATCTTCACCCAGTTCAAGGGTGACGAGATCGTCCCGCTGAAGTGAGGCGCGGGTCGGCCCGTGGGCGGGCGCCGCGTGTTCCTTCTCCCCGCACGCGGGGAGAAGGTGTCTCGCCGCGCAGCGGCGAGACGGATGAGGGGGCGTTTCCCCGGCGCAGAGACTCGCGGGCGCTCAGGCTCGCGGCGGCGCCCCCTCACCCGACGTCCGCGCTCATCGCGCGAACGTCGACCTCTCCCCGCGTGCGGGGAGAGGTGACGGACGGCGGAGATCGGGGCTGACCCCCGGGGAGAACGAGATGCTGCTGATTTCGTCGATCGTCTCCGGGCTCGGGCTCGGCAGCATGTACGGGCTGATCGCGCTCGGCTTCCACGTCACCTACGTGGTGTCGAGCACGGTCAACTTCGCGCAGGGCTCGGCCATGATGCTCGGCGCCGTGCTGGGCTACGTGTTCGCGGTCAAACTCGGCTGGCCGTGGGTGCCGGCCGCGATCCTCGCGCTGTTCCTGTGCGCCGCCTTTGGGCTCGTGATCGAGCGTGTGCTGGTGCGCCCCTTCGTCGACCGCCGCTCCGACGCCTGGCTGATGGCGACCGTGGCAGGCGGCATCGTGCTCGACAACGCCGTGCTGTTCACGTTCGGCAAGGAGCCGCGCAGCTTTCCCTCGTCCCTCGCCGTCAAGCCGGTCGAGATCTTCGGTGCCGGCGTCTACCCGCTGCAGCTCGTCATCCCGGTCGTCGGCCTCGGCATCGCGGTGCTGCTACATCTCGCGTTGAGGAAGACCCGGCGCGGAAAAGCGCTGCTCGCCGTCGTGCAGAACCCGGACGCGGCGCGGCTGATGGGCATCGACGTGCGCCGCGTCGTCGCCGTCGCCTTCATGCTCTCGACCGCGCTCGCCGGTCTCGCCGGCCTGCTGATCGCGCCCCTGTTCAGCGTGCAGTCCGAGATGGGCACGCTGTTCGGCATCAAGGCCTTCGCGGTGGCGATCCTGGGGGGCATCGGCTCGGCCTGGGGCGTGATGCTGGCCGGCCTGATCTACGGCCTCACCGAGGCGCTGGTGACGGCCTATCTCGGCTCGACCTACACCCAGATCGTCGTCTTCTCGGTGGTGATCGCCGCGCTCGCTTTGATGCCCCACGGCCTCCTCGGCCGCGCCGCCGTGAGCAAGGTGTGATGACCGGCCTCGCCAAATCCTACGCGACCCCGGTCGCCATCGCGCTGCTCACCGCGGGCGCGCTCGCCTTCGCGCTGCTCGCCGAAGGGTATGCGCCCTTCGTGCTGGCGCTCGTCGCGCTCACCGTCGTCGTCTGCGTCGGGCTCAACATTCTGCTCGGGCTCACCGGTCAGGTGTCGCTCGGGCATGTCGGCTTCTACGCGATCGGCGCCTATGCGGTGGCGATCCTCACGCTCGCCGGCGTCGACTTCTGGCTCGCGCTGCCGGCCGCCGGGCTGATCGCCGCCGTCGTCGGCCTCCTGTTGTCGCTGCCGGCGCTGCGGGTCGCAGGGCCGACGCTCGCGATGCTCACCATCGCGTTCGCCTTCATCGTCCAGCACGGCACCATCGAGTGGCGGGCGCTGACCGGCGGCGCCAATGGCCTGATGGGTCTGCCGCCGCCTTCGATCGGCTCGCTCGTCTTCACCGAGCGCGAGATGGCGGCGCTCGCGGTTCTCTTGGCGGGCGTGGCGCTGTGGCTCTATCACCGCATCGCGCGGAGCGCGTGGGGCAAGAGCATGGTCGCGGTGCGCGACGCCGAGATCGCGGCCCGCTCGATCGGCCTCGATCCGGTGATCGTCAAGGCGGCGGCCTTCATGCTGTCGGCCGGCTTCGCTGGGGTGGCCGGCGGGCTGTTCGCGCCGCTGATGATGTTCGTCGCGCCGGACTCGTTTCCGTTCTCGCAGTCGATCCTGTTCCTGCTCGCCGTCGTGGTCGGCGGCGCTGGCGCCGTGTTTGGCCCGGTCATCGGCGCCGCGATCAGCGTCGTGCTGCCCGAGCTCCTGTCGGGCCTCGCCGAGTACCGGCTCCTGTTCTTCGGCGCGCTGCTGCTCGCCGTGCTGTGGCTCGCGCCGTCCGGCGTCATCGGCACGGTGTCGCGGTTCTGGCGGCGCATCGATCCGCGCACGGCCGACGCGACCGGCACCGATCTCGCCGCGCTGCTCACGCCGGCGGAGCCGCAGGCCCTGCGGGTCGAAGGGCTGACGCTCGCCTTCGGCGGCATCAAGGCCGCGACCAACGTCGCCGTCACGGCCGAGCCCGGGCGCGTGACCGCGATCATCGGGCCGAACGGCGCCGGCAAGACGACGGTGCTGAACATGATCGGCGGCTTCTATCGCCCCGATTCCGGCGCCGTCCGGCTCGGCGATCGCGACCTCGCCGGCGCGGCGAGCCACACGGTGGCGCGTGCCGGCATCGCCCGCACCTATCAGACGACGCGGCTGTTCGGCTCCCTCTCGGTGCGCGACAACATTCTGGTCGCGCTCCGCCGCGGCAAGCTCGGCGGCCTCCTCGGCCGCTTCGCCGGGCCGGACGACGAGACGGCCGCCGAGGCGCTGCTGGCCTTCGTCGGCTATCGCGGCGCGCTGGCGACGCCGGCCGCCGATCTCGCCCATGTCGACCGCCGCCTGGTCGAGATCGCCCGGGCGCTCGCCATGCGGCCGCGCGTGCTGCTGCTCGACGAGCCGGCCGCCGGCCTGATGCGGGCCGACAAGGACACGCTCGCCGTGCTGTTGCGCCGGATCGCCGATCTCGGCATCGCCGTGATCCTGGTCGAGCACGACATGCAGCTCGTGATGGGCATCTCCGACACCATCGTGGTGCTCGACGCCGGCGTGCCGATCGCCACCGGCACGCCCGCCGAGATCCGTCGCGACCCGAAGGTGATCAAGGCCTATCTGGGCGGCGAGGCTACGGCCGGGCGCGGCCGCACCGCGCCCTGGGAGGCGCCCGTCGACGCGATCCTCACCGTGATGCGGCTGACCGCCGGCTACGGCGCGGCCCCCGTGCTGGAGAACGTCGACCTCGACGTCCGCCCGGGCGAGACCGTGGCGCTGATCGGGGCCAACGGGGCCGGCAAGTCGACCACCATGCGGGCGCTCGCCGGCCTGCTGCGGCCGGTCGACGGCGAGGTCGTGTTCAACGATCTGCGCATCGACCATCTCGACGCGCCCGAGATCGCCGCTTCGCGTTTGGTGCTGGTGCCGGAGGGCCGGCAGGTGTTTCCGGACCTCTCGGTGCGCGACAACATTCTGCTCGGCGCCCACACGCGCAGCGATCGGGAGATCGAGGCCGACGCAGAGCGTCTGCTCGACCTGTTCCCGCGATTGCGCGAACGCATCGACAATCCGGCCGGGCTTCTCTCCGGCGGCGAGCAGCAGATGCTGGCAATCGTCCGCGGCCTGATGGCGCGCCCCCGCACGCTGATGCTCGACGAGCCCTCGCTCGGCCTCGCGCCGGCCGTCATCGAGGGACTGTTCGACGTGCTCGCGCGGCTGCGCGACGAGGGCGTCACCATCCTGCTGGTCGACCAGATGGCGCAGCTCGCCCTCGACGTCGCCGACCGCGCCTATGTGCTCGAGTCAGGCCGCGTGGTGCGGGCCGACACGGCCGCGGCCCTGCGCGGCGACCCCGCCATCGAGGCGGCGTATCTCGGCCACGCGGCGGAGTGAGCTTGTGATGTTGTTTCGATCCTCTCCGCTGTCATGGCCGGGCTTGTCCCGGCCATCCACGACAGAGCCTCGCCGCTCGAGACGTGGATGCCCGGCACAACGCCGGGCATGACGACTCAGAATTTGTCGCGTTTCCGGACCCTCGAAACAATGCCCCTCGATCTCGTCTTCAAGAACGTCCGCCTCGTCGGCCGTGAGGCGCCGTGCGACCTCGGCGTCGCGGACGGCCGCATCGTCGCGATCGAGTCGCGCATTGCGGCGGACGCGCCCGTGGAGGACCTCGGCGGGCGGCTCGCGGTCGCCGGCTTCGTCGAGACCCACATCCATCTCGACAAGTCCTGCATCCTCGACCGCTGCCGGAGCGAGCAGGGCACGCTCGCCGAGGCGATCGCCCAGGTGGCGGCGGCCAAGCGGGACTTCACCGAGGACGACGTCTACACCCGCGCGAAACGGACCCTGGAGAAGGCGATCCTGCAGGGCACGACCCGCATGCGCACCCATGTCGAGGTCGACCCGCGCATCGGGCTGACGAGCTTTCGGGCGATCCGTCGGCTGAAGCGCGACTATGCCTACGCGATCGATCTCGACGTCTGCGTCTTTCCGCAGGAGGGGCTGCTCAACGATCCGGGGGCCGAGGAGCTTCTGGTCCAATGCTGCGAGGAGGGGGCCGACACGATCGGCGGCTGCCCCTACACGGACGCGGACCCGCACGGCCAGATCGCCCGCATCTTCGCGATCGCCAAACGCTACGATCTCGACGTCGACTTCCATCTCGACTTCGATCTCGATCCGACCTGGACTCATCTCGACGAGGTGTGCCGCCAGACCGACCGCTTCGGCTGGGGCGGGCGCGTCGCCATCGGCCACGTGACCAAGCTCTCGGCCATGCCGGAGGCGGCGCGGGCGGCGGCGGCCCGAAAGCTCGCCGATGCGGGCGTGGCGCTGACCGTGCTGCCGGCGACCGACCTGTTTCTCATGGGCCGCGGCCACGACCACGATGTGCCGCGCGGCGTGACGCCCGCTCATCGCCTGGCGGCGCAGGGCGTCACCTGCTCGATCGCCACCAACAACGTGCTCAACCCGTTCACGCCGTTCGGCGACTGCTCGATGGTGCGGATCGCGAACCTGTACGCCAACGTCGCCCAGCTCGGCCGCGCCGCCGAGCTGGAGACCTGCCTCGACCTGATCACCGCGGCGCCGGCGCGGCTGATGAACCTTGCCGACTACGGCATCGCGGTCGGCAACCCGGCCGACCTCGTTGTGCTCGACGCGCAGGATCCGGCCGGCGCGATCGCCGAGCTCGCCGTGCCGCTCGCCGGCTGGAAGCGCGGCCGCCGCACGTTCTCCCGCGCGCCTGCCGTGCTGCATCGGGAGTGCGTTCCGGCCGGGTGAGGCGGCGCGCTTGCGCGAGGCCGGCCGCGCCCGATACCTTCGCCGGGCCTCTGGTCGAAGCGTGGTCGCAATGCTGGTCGTCGGTTCCCTGCTGCTCTTCGCCGTCGTCGTTCTCGCGGCGTCGGCGCTGCTCACCTGGCGGCTCGGCCGCACCATCGAGAAGGAGAACCCGCCGGTCGGCCGCCTGATCGACACCGGCCCGGCCCGCATCCACCTCGTCGACCTGAAGCCGGAGGCGCCAGCCCCGACCGACGTCCCTTCGGCCGGCGCCCCGCCGGCCGTGCTGCTGCTGCACGGCGCCAATGTCCAGCACACCGACATGCGGGTCGCGCTCGGCGACCGGCTCGCCCGCCGCCTGCGCGTCCTGCTGCCGGACCGTCCGGGGCAGGGCTGGTCGGGGGAGGGCGGTCCGGAGGTCTCCGACCCCGGCCATCAGGTGGCGCTGATTCGCACCGCCGTGGAGACGGTGGGGGCGGGCCCGCTGATCGTCGTCGGCCATTCGCTCGGCGGCCTGATCGCGCTGCGCTACGCCCTCGACGAGCCCGGCGCCGTGAAGGGCCTCGTGCTGATCAACCCGACCACGCATCCGCGCCCCGGCGGGCTGCCCTGGTTTCAGCGGGTCGCCGAGGTGCTGTTCGTCGGCCCGCTGATCTGGACCGTGCTGCTGCCCGCGACCCTGCCGATGATGGACCGGCTGGTGACGCGGCTGTTCCGGCCGGAGCCGCCGAGGCGCGACTACGCCGCCCGCACGGCGCTGGCGCTGGCGCTCACCCCGCGGCGGTTCCGCAACAGCATGACGGAGTATTCAGATCTCCGCGACCACCTCGTCGCGGTCGCGCCGCGCTATCCCGACGTCACGGTGCCGACCGTCGTGGTCGTCGCCGAGGCCGATCCGATCGTGCCGGCCGCCCTGCACGGCGAGGTGCTGGCCAAGGTGCTGCCGCATGGCCGCCTCGTGCGCATCCCGGCGGCCGGCCACATGGCCCACCATCGCCATGCCGAGGTCATCGCGGCCGAGATCGAGCGGCTCGCCGGTCTGCCGCCGGCCTGAGTCGCCGTGGCGCCGGGCCGTCGCCGCCCGGCGCCGGCGCAGCCGCGTCGGCGGCTCCGCGGACGACCAGATTCCCTTGCGGTCCGCCGTGTCGGCCTTGCCAAGGGGGCGGGGATCATGCATCTAGAGCCCGTGGCGACCCGGTTACGGGCTGCCGCGTCCTCGTCCGGAGGAGTGTAGCTCAATTGGTCAGAGCACCGGTCTCCAAAACCGGGGGTTGGGGGTTCGAGTCCCTCCACTCCTGCCAGCGAGAGCCGGCGACCGCCCTCCCGACAGCCGTATCGTCCTGACACCGTCCCGACGCTGACACCGTCCCGACAGCGATCGCCCGGTCGCCTCCGCTCGCCCGACAGCGACGTCCGATCGCGTCACGCGGGACGGGAGCCTGCGCGGCCCTGGACCCTGGGCTCGTGGTCCGCGACGGTCGTCTCGGGGCATCGAGTCGTGTAATATTTCTGGGTCTTTCGGCTTACGCTGCGCCGGCACATCCGCGTGGACGGCTCGTCCGCTTGGGCTATGCCGTTGCAAACAAAGTGGTAATTTTTTCCTTCCGAACGAGGTGCGAGATTTTGGGGGGGTTGTGCTAAACGCGGTCTAGTCAACTCAGGGTATTGTGGGCGGTTGCCTTTGCGGGAGACCGTGCCGGATCAACCTTGAAGTCGGGGCGGGGCGATGGCCGTAGAAGCCGCAATGCTTCGGGGACGTGACGCTGACCGCGACGCACAGGCGGCGAACCGCGAGGCGCCGGCTGGCCGCGTCGCGCGTCGGCTGTTCGTCCATATCGGCGGATTCGATCCGGAGCCTCCGGAGCGGGTCTATCGGCGTTTCGCCCGCGAGACGGGACGCTTTCGGCGAGCCTGGTCGGTCCTCACGGTGATGACCGAGCCTGAGCACCGGCCGGACGGTGCCGACTGGACGGTCGAGACCACCGGGCGAAACTGGCGGGTGACGACCCGGGTCCGGCTCTTCCGCTGGGACGATCTGCTGGACGCGTATGCGGCCGCCCCGTGGTGGAAGCGCATGGGCCGCGGGATGCTCGCGTGCCTCGACTTCGTGGCCGGCGGTGCCCTCCACCGCTATCTCCGGACCGCCTGGCGCTACGCTCTGTTCTTCCTATACCCGCCCCTCACCGTCCTCGCCTTCGCCGTCGCGGCCGGCTTCGGCGGGGCGGCGCTGGGCCGCGCGACCGATTCGGCTCTCGCCGGCGTGCTTCTCGGCGCGGCCGTCTTCGGCGCGCTGCTGTACGGGCCGGGCCGGTGGTTCAAGCTTCCGCTGGCATTCGACGACTGGACCTTCGCGAGCGCCTATGTCCGGGTTCCGCCGCAAGTCCTGGCGGACCGGCTCGACCGCCTCGCGGCCGACCTCGTTGCCGCGACGCGCGACGGCGAGTTCGACGAGATCGTCGTGCTCGGCCACAGCCTCGGCGCGGTGCTCGCCATCGACGCGATCGACCGTGCGCTGGCGCTGGCGCCCGATCTCGGGCGCACTGGACCACCCGTGGGGCTGGTCACGGTCGGCTCGTCCGTCCTCAAGATCGCGCTGCACGGCCGGGCCGTCCGCTTCCGCGCGGCGCTCGCCCGGGTCTCGGTCGCGGACGGACCCTTCTGGGTCGAGTATCAGGCGCTGAGCGACGTGATGAACTTCTACAAGACCGACCCGGTCGGCGATGCGGGGCTGGTGCCGAGCGGGCGGCCGCTGGTGCGCGTGGTGCGAATCAGCCGGATGCTGGACCCGGCCTATTACCGGCGCATCTGGGGGCGGTTCTTCCGCCTGCACTGCCAGTTCGTCCGCGGCAATGATCGGCGCACCGCCTACGACTATTTCATGCTGGCCTGCGGACCGCTCGCCGTGCGAGAGACGGCCTGCCTGCCGGATGGTCCGGCCTCGGCGTTCGCGACCGACGGATCGTTGATCGAGAGAGCGCCGGCGAACGCCGCGGCCGATGTGGCCGGCTCGGAGATGATGTTGGCGCGATGACGCTGCTTCTCGCGAAGCTCGCCTACGGCGCGCTCGTCGTCGGCTGGTTCATCATTCGCTACCCGTATGCGCGGCGCGCCCGGCGGACGCCGGTCGCGTCAAGCCGCCGCGGTCTGCGAGAAAACCTCCTTCTGAGCGTCTCGCTGACCGGCCTCGGGCTGCTTCCGATCCTGTATGTCGCGACCGGCATGCCGCGCTTCGCCGACTACCCGTTCCAGCCTGGTCTCGCGGCCTTGGGCGTCCTCGTGACCATCGCCGCCCTGGTGATGTTCCGGCTCTCCCACAAGGCACTCGGCCGCAACTGGTCGATCAGC
This sequence comes from Rhodoplanes elegans, assembly GCF_016653355.1. GTDB lineage: Bacteria > Pseudomonadota > Alphaproteobacteria > Rhizobiales > Xanthobacteraceae > Rhodoplanes > Rhodoplanes elegans. The sequence continues at coordinate 18,895 of NZ_NHSK01000061.1, forward strand.
CTCGACGTCCGCGACCGCCACACGCTGGTGACCGACGGAATCTATCGCTGGGTCCGCCACCCGATGTACACGGCCTTCTGGCTGTGGGCGCTCGCGCAGGCCCTCCTGCTGCCCAACCTGATCGCCGGTCCGGCCGGGCTGGTCGGCTTCGGCATTCTCTTCTTCGGGCGCGTCGGCAGCGAGGAGCGGATGATGCTGGATGCGTTCGGCGACCAGTACCGTGCCTACATGGCGCGCACCCGGCGCGTCATCCCGCTGGTCTACTGACCGCCGGTCGGCGCCCTGGCGGCGATGTCCACCTGACGCTAGGCGCTGTCTCGCAGACCGAATCGTCGAAGCCCCGCCGCTCCGGCCGGAACCGTCGCCGAATTGTCCCCAAGCGTCGACAGGTCCCCTCCGTCCTTCGAGCCGTCAGGCTACGCGCGGGAGCCGGGCTCACACGCCTCGGTCGAACGGGTTTCCTCACTCGTTATCATGGGCTTCCCCGGCGTCCTTCGAACCGTTCGTCGTGCAACTAGCACGCGCGTGCTCAGGGCTAGCCGTGCCCGGGAAGCGTGTCTTCGGTGCAACAATACTTTCGGAATGCGCTCCCCGAAGGGCCTTTTCGGGCTATCGATGGTTGCGCCGCCCGATGTCTTGCACGACCCTTCGGCAGCTCACGGATACGTGGGTACATGGGGAAAGATCACGGGGGCTCACATGTTGAAACTCGCAGTCATCGCATCCGCCAGTCTCGCCTTGGTCGGCTCGGCGTTCGCCGCCGACATGCCGGTCCGCCAGCCGCCGCCGCCGGTCGCCGCCGTCGGCAAGGCTCCGATCGGCAAGGCTCCGATCGGCAAGTCGCCGATCGGCAAGGCTCCGATCGGCAAGGGCCCGGTCGTCGCGAAGTACTGAGACAGGTCTCGGGCCGGCCGATCGCTCGGCCGGCTCGCTCTTCTCGGCCGGTCATGACCGACCGCTGCAAGACACTCCGCTGCAAGACCCGGGACCGCTGGTCGACGAGCTCGACCTGCGGTCCCGCAGCACCCGGTGCCGCGAGCCAGGAGGCCTCGATGTTCGACCTTTTCAATCGCAAACGTCTCGTCGCGATCGTCGCCGGCCTGTCCGCGGTCGTCCTGTCGACCGGCATCGCGATCGATGCCGCCAAGGCGCAGGGAACCCCGCTGACGCGGGTCTCCGCCGTCGGGCAGGTGGACGGCGACGTCGCCGCGCCGCGCCCGCCCAAGCCGGCCGCCAAGTCCGGTGGCCGCTACTATGTCGATTTCCGCGCCCGCACCGCGGCGAGCTACGGTCACGCCTTCATCTGGTACGGCAAGTCGGGGCAGCGCGCCGTCGAGGTGGCCGGCCTCCATCCGGCGACCGACAGCGTCATTCCGTACATCCTCGGGCACATCCTCCCGGTGCCGGCCGAGACCGGCAAGAGCTACGGCGATCTCGACGAGCAGTACCTGACCGCGAGCTACCGGGTGTACCTGACGGACGCCGAGGCCCAGAAGGTGTTCGCCTACATCAAGCGCAAGCAGGCCACCACGCTGGTGTGGAACGCCGCGACCATCAACTGCGTCGCGTTCATCTCCGACATCGCCCAGTACATGGGGCTCGAGGTGCCGAGCTCGAACCTGCTGTACCCGGAGGATTGGGTGAACCGCCTGCGCGCGCTCAACCGCGGCCGCAAGGTGACGGTCAGCGCGGACTCGGCCGGATTCCAGAGCGACGCCCGCTGAAGGGCCGGGGCCGGGTGCGGCGCAAGCCCGCCACATGGCCGGAAGGACCGAAATTCCGACGGCTCGCCCTCCGGGCGAGCCGTCGGCGTTCGGGGGTCGGGCGAGGCGCCCGAGTGGGTGTGATCGGCGACGTTCGACTGTTCTTCGAGCCTTGAATTTCCCGGAGAAAATCGCGCCCAGGCGGGCCCGGATCGGCCGGGTTCTGTTGACGGCTCCGCCCGAACGTGTAAAACGAGCCGACCTAGACGTTCGAAGTTTCGGACGAGTCTGCAGGGACCGCCCCGATTTCGATTGCGATCCGAGCCTCCTGGCGTCTGGAATCCCTCAACTCCAGCCTGGTCTGAGCGTCGCCGATCGCACAGCCCGGCCTGGGGGCGGCTCTCGCCGCAGAGAGTCCGTGAGGAGAGGGAGCTGACGGCGATCCGGCCGTCGCCCGCGCGGCTTTTCACGCATTTTGGGACGATCGGAAGAGGCGATGGCGAAGGTTAGCCCGTTCAAGTTCTTGCAGGAGGTCCGCTCGGAGACCGAGAAGGTCACCTGGCCGACCCGGCGGGAGACCGCGATCACCACCTTGATGGTGTTCGTGATGTCGGCGAGCGCCGCCATCTTCTTCCTGCTAGCCGATCAGGTCATCCGGTTCGGCGTGACGCTCGTGCTCGGGATCGGACGCTGACGCGGCGGATGATGGACATGAGCAAGCGCTGGTACATCGTTCACGCCTATTCGAATTTCGAGAACAAGGTCGCCGAGTCGATCCGCGAGCAGGCGCGCCAGCGCCATCTCGAACACCTGTTCGACGAGATCCTGGTGCCCAAGGAGAAGGTCCAGGAGGTGCGCCGCGGCCGCAAGGTCGATTCGGAGCGCAAGTTCTTCCCGGGCTACGTGCTGGTGAAGATGGACCTCACCGACGAGGCCTACCACCTCATCAAGAACACCCCGAAGGTCACCGGCTTCCTCGGCAGCGACAACAAGCCGATGCCGATCTCCGAGGCCGAGGCCGGCCGCATCCTGCACCAGGTGCAGGAGGGGATCGAGCGGCCGAAGCCGACCGTCTCGTTCGAAATCGGCGAGCAGGTGCGGGTCTCCGACGGGCCGTTCGCCTCGTTCAACGGCGTGGTCGAGGAGGTCGACGACGCCCGCTCGCGCATCAAGGTCGCGGTGTCGATCTTCGGTCGCGCCACGCCGGTCGAGCTGGAGTTCGGGCAGGTCGAGAAGGTCTGACCGTAACGTCCTGTTAACCATCGAAATTCGTCGAACGGCCGGGGCTCGCCCCGGCCGTTTTGCTGTTGGGCTTCTGCGACGGTGGTTCCGAAGGCCCTGCTAAGGCCTTAAAATCCTTCAAGGACCAGCTTGCCGCGGGTGCGGCCGCTCTCGATCAGGGCATGGGCGCGACGCAGCGTCGCCGCGTCGATGCGCCCGAGCGTCTCGGTCGCCGTGGTCGCGACGCGACCGGCATCGACCAGATCGGCCACCGCGTCGAGCAGCCGATGCTGCTCGATCATGTCCGGTGTCCCGAACAGCGGTCGGGTGAACATCAGCTCCCAGTGCAGCGAGGCGCATTTGCGTTTCAGCTTGCGCACGTCGATCGGTCCCGGGTCGTCGATCAGGCCGAATCTGCCCTGCGGCGCGATCACGTCGGCGATCGTGTCGAAGTGCTGGTCGGTGCTCGTGGTGGAGAAGATATAGGGCACGGTGGCATGCCCGATGGCGGCGAGCTGCGGCGCCATCGGCTGGGAATGATCCACGACATGGTGGGCGCCGAGTCCGCGGACCCAATCGGCGGTCTCGGGGCGCGAGGCGGTGGCGATGACGGTGACGTCGGTGAGGGCGCGGGCGAGCTGGATGGCGATCGAGCCGACGCCCCCGGCGCCGCCGATCAGCAGCAGGGCGGGGCCTCCGTCGCTGCCGCCCCGGCTGCGCGGAATGCCCAGACGGTCGAACATCATCTCCCAGGCCGTGATGGCCGTCAGCGGCAGCGCCGCGGCGGCCGCGAAGCCCAGCCGTCTCGGCTTGCGGCCGACGATCCGTTCGTCGACCAGGTGGAACTCGGCATTGGTCCCGGGACGGGCGATCGAGCCGGCGTAGAAGACCTCGTCGCCTGGCCGGAACAACGTGACGTCCGGCCCGGCCGCCGCCACCACGCCGGCGGCGTCGTAGCCGAGAACGACGGGCGTTCCAGTGGTTTCGGTCCGCTTCCTCATTTTGGTGTCGACCGGGTTCACCGACACGGCCTTCACCTCGACCAGGAGGTCGCGTCCGGTCGGCTCCGGCCGTTCGAGGGTCAGGTCGATCAGCGATTCGGGGTCGTCGATGGGCAGCGAGCGGGTGAAGCCGACGGCACGCATGAGGTCTCTCCAGGAGGCGGGGTCTCAGGGAGCGGTCTCGACGAGCCCGCTCTGCACGCGTTGAGCTTGTCGCTACGTCCCAAGAACGCAAGAATGCACTTTTCGAGCTCTAAGGGACCGGGAGGATACCGTGCCGAAGCCGTCCCGGACGTACGACTGCGGTCCCGGCTGCCCCGTGGAGGCGACGCTCGATCTGATCGACGGCAAGTGGAAGGGCGTCGTCCTCTATCACCTGCTCGACGGCTGCCTGCGCTTCAACGCGCTGCGCCGCAAGCTGCCCGGCGTCACCCAGCGGGTTCTCACCCGCCAGCTCCGCGAGCTGGAGGAGACCGGGCTGATCGTCCGAACCGTCTATGCCGAGGTGCCGCCCCGGGTGGAGTACCGGTTGTCCACGCGGGGCGAGAGCCTGCGCACCGTGATCCTGGCCCTGAAGGCGTGGGGCGACGCCTATCTGGCCGAGCGCGCGGCGAACTCAAAGGCGGAGGCGGCGCCGTCGGAGGCCGGCCCCCTTGTCTCCGACCCGGTCCCGGGATAGAGAACCGCCACCCCGTCGCCGGCCCCGCGCCGACGGCGGTGTCGATACGTGGGAGGAGGGACGGTTCGCCGACCGCCCTTGATCCGCACCACGAACCCTGCGAGCCGGCGGTGCCGGCGCGAAGGACTTTGCCATGGCGAAGAAAATCACAGGATACCTGAAGCTTCAGGTGCCGGCGGGAGCGGCCAATCCGTCTCCGCCGATCGGCCCCGCGCTCGGTCAGCGCGGCCTCAACATCATGGAGTTCTGCAAGGCGTTCAACGCCCAGAGCCAGCAGATGGAGAAGGGATCGCCGATCCCGGTCGTCATCACCATCTATGCCGACCGCTCCTTCACGTTCGAGATGCGCACCCCGCCGGTGTCGTACTTCCTCAAGAAGGCGGCCGGCATCCAGTCGGGTGCCAAGGCGACCGGCCGCGACTTCGTGGGCTCAATCACCCAGGCCCAGGTGCGCGAGATCGCCGAGAAGAAGATGAAGGACTTCAACACCGACAACATCGAGTCGGCGATGCGCATGATCGAGGGCTCCGCCCGGTCCATGGGCCTGAGCGTGAAGGGCTGATCCGATGGCTGAACATGGAAAGCGCGTGGTCGCCTCCCGCGAGGGCATCGACCGCAACAAGCTCTACTCGCTCACCGAGGCCGTGAGCCTGGTCAAGGCGCGGGCCACCGCCAAGTTCGACGAGACGATCGAGATCGCCATGAATCTCGGTGTCGATCCGCGTCACGCCGACCAGATGGTGCGTGGCGTCGTCACCCTGCCGAACGGCACCGGCCGCACGCTCCGCGTCGCCGTGTTCGCGCGCGGCGCCAAGGCCGACGAGGCCCGCGCGGCGGGCGCCGACGTGGTCGGCGCCGAGGATCTGGTCGAGCGCGTCCAGGGCGGCAACATCGACTTCGATCGCTGCATCGCCACCCCGGACCTGATGCCGCTGGTCGGTCGCCTCGGCAAGGTGCTCGGCCCGCGCGGCATGATGCCGAACCCGAAGGTCGGCACCGTCACCATGGACGTCAAGGGCGCCGTCGCCGGCGCCAAGGGCGGCTCGGTCGAGTTCCGCGTCGAGAAGGCCGGTATCGTGCACGCCGGCGTCGGCAAGGCGTCGTTCGAGGCCGACAAGCTGGTCGAGAACATCAAGGCGTTCGCCGACGCGGTGTCGCGGGCGAAGCCGGCCGGCGCCAAGGGCCAGTACATCAACCGGATCGCCATCTCCTCGACGATGGGCCCGGGCGTGAAGGTCGAGCCGGGCACCGTCCTGGCCGCGGCCGCGGCCGCGCAGCACTGACGACCCCAACGCGGGCGTCTTCCGCGCGCGCGAAGAACGACGAACGGCCGGGCCAGTCCCGGCCGTTTCGATTCGCGCAACACGGTTCGCCTCTGTGGATCGGCCGGAATTGTGTCCGCTCGTCGCCATAGTCTGGGCGGGAATGCGCGCATGATACGGTCGACAGCGTTGGCCCATCGCCGCGAAGCCATTAAGACTCCGTCAATGATCGATTGTCCTCGACGGATTCGCGCTCCGGCACCCGCATCGGCCGATCTGCAGACCCGGAGGTGCCCGGCGTGACCCTGTGCCGAGTGACCCTGTGCCGCGTATCGACCCTGTTTCTGATCGCCGTGCTGGCGCCGCTCGCCGGCGCCGCGCGGGCGCAACAGACGACCATCACGACGGGCTTCGTGGTGCGCATGCCGATGCCGCTCGCGGCCGTGCCGCGGCCGGACGCCGAGCGCCCCACGCTGGTCGGGCACGGCCTTTCCTTCACGCGCCGCGGCACGCCGATGGCACAGCCCGGCCGCGCCGGGCTGCTCATGGAGTGCCGCCAGGGCACGCTCGAGCTGCTCGCCCTCGACCTCGACTGGCCGCCCGACTCGGAGCCGGTCGGCGACGTCGACGTGACGGTCCTGCTCGATCAGGTGGCGAGCCCGGAGCGCTGGCGCATTCTCGGCAACGCCTACGCGCCGCCCGACCCGGCGGCGCTGCTGGAGCGCTTCCGCACCGCCCGCAGCTTCGCCCTGCAGGTGCGCACGAGCGGTGGCGAGCGCGAGCTCAGCTTCGATTTGCGCGGCGTCTCCGCCGCCGCCGGCCAGCTCCGCGCCAACTGCGCCAACTGAGTCGGGCGCCGCTCCAAAGGGCTTGCGCCCGATCCGTCACGCCTTCGGCAGGCCGCCGCGCTCGAACACCGGCGTGTCGTCGTCGCGGTCCTCCTCGCCGGGGCCGGTGGCGATGTCCTCGGCGGCGCGACGCGTCGCCTCCTCGGTCTCGCTCAGCCCGTCCGCGGTCTCGTCGGCGCCGGTTCCGGGCTGGTGCGCGCCCGTCACGGCGCTGCGCGGCACAGCGCCGACGTCCTGCCGGCGGGTCTCGTCGTCGACGTCGGTGCGATCGGCCGGATCGCGTTCGGCCGAGCGGCCGCCGGGCGTCTCCAGCAGAGGCCGGTCGGCATCGCTCACCTGGCCCTGATCGGCGAAGCCCTTTCCGGGCGGTCTCGCGCGCGTCTCGTCACGGTCCATGCGGGGTCTCCCTGTCCCGGGGAAACCCGTCGCCGGAGAGGCCGTTCCGTCACGCCGGCAGGCCCCGGCGACGGCGTGACGGCGGGCTGCGGCCGGATCAGGCGCCGAAGGCGCTGCGGAGCGCGCGGCTGAGCGCGAAGGCGTAGTTGTGGAGATTGGCGTCGGCGAGGGCGGGGAGGTCGGCGATCATCTCCTCGCAGGCCTCGAGCCGCATGCTGCCGAGGTCCGGGGGGCGCTCGGCGAAATCCTTCGACACTTCGGTCAGGATCAGGGGCGGGGACTTCAGGCCGCCGAGCACGACGCGGCTGACGCCGCGCTCCGGATCCGAGATCACGGCGGCGATCGCATCGGCCGATTCGCTGACCGTCCGGGTGACCTTGTAGTAGCCCCAGCGGGCCCGCTTCGACGACCGCGGCAGGCTGATCGACGTGACGATCTCGGCGGCGCCGAGCGCGTTGGTGAACGCCTCCGGATAGAAGCGGGTGATCGGGATGCGGCGCTCGCCCTCCGGCGACAGCGTCACCATGGTGGCGTCGAGCGCGACGAGGGCGGTCGGCCAGTCGGCGCAGGGGTCGGCCCAGCACGCGGTGCCGCCGAGCGTGCCGCGGTTGCGGACGTCGCGGTGGGCGATGCCGTGCGCCACATAGGGCAGCATGCCGGCGACCGGGTCGGGCACCAGCCCGTCCTCGATCATCGCATGGGTCACCATGGCCCCGACCATGACCGTGTCGCCGTGCGCCTCGATCATGCGCAGCTCGGTGGCCTGGCCGAGATCGACGAGCACGTGCGGGACCGTCGAGCGCAGGCTCATCTGCGGAATCAGCGACTGCCCGCCCGCCATGACCACGCCGCGCTCGCCGCACTGGGCCAGCACGTTGACGGCCTCCTCGGCGCAGAGCACGCGGACATAATCGAATTGCGCCGCGTCCATGCAGACGTCCAGCGAGGGTTCCTTCATGGGTCGCCTCCCGGCCGGCAGCGCGCCCGATCCTCACGATCCGACGGCCCGACATCGATTGCCCTGACGGGCGAGGCCGACGGGATCGGCATTCTCCGCCGCGCGAAGCTCGGGTTGCGATCTCCGCCGGCATGTCTCGTTGCGCGAACCGGGGCCGCGGGACGTGGCGCGTCTGAAAACAGGAAGGTCCAGCGATCCAACACGGTCCCGAGCCGGCTCGTCACGAAACAGTCCGAGGTCGCGACCCGGATTGTCCCAGCTCTCATAGAAGACAGGTGTTTGTCAATTTGTCAGAACACGGCCTCCGTCCGGTGTTCTGGACAGCGGTTCGGAAGCCCCCGATCCGCCGTGTCGCATGGCGTTCCGAAAGCGGATGCCGGCGCACCGCCGAGGCGCGAATCGTTCAGGCGGAGCCGCCCACGGTCGACAGGGCGGTGCGCCGCTTGCGGCTCGGCCGTGCTGTGACGTCGATCACAGCGTTCGAATCGGCATGCTTCGCCGTCGCGGTCGGCGTCGCCACCTTCAAGGCGAAATAGTCGATGGTCGACCGCAGCCCGTCCTCCAGCGCGATGCGCGGCTGCCACCCGAGTGCACTCGCAGCGGCCGTGATCTCCGGCTTGCGCCGACGCGGATCGTCCTGGGGGAGAGGATGATAGGCGAGGCGCGAGCGCGAGCCGGTCTGCGCCAGCACCATGTCGGCGATCTCCTTCACCGTGACCTCGCGCGGATTGCCGAGGTTTAACGGCCCGGTGACCGTGTCGTCGCTCTCCATCAGCAGCTCGAGCCCGTCGAGCAGATCCTCGACGTAGCAGAAGGAGCGGGTCTGCGAGCCGTCGCCGTAGAGCGTGATCGGCTGGTTGCGCAGCGCCTGCACGACGAAGTTGGAGATCACCCGCCCGTCGTTCTCCAGCATGCGCGGGCCGTAGGTGTTGAAGATGCGGGCGACCTTCACGGACACGCCGTGGACGCGCCGATAATCGAAGAACAGCGCTTCGGCGCAGCGCTTGCCCTCGTCGTAGCAGGCGCGCGGACCGACCGGGTTGACGGCGCCGCGGTAGCTCTCCGGCTGCGGATGGATGTCGGGATCGCCGTAGACCTCGCTGGTCGAGGCCTGGAGGATGCGGGCGCCGGTGGTGCGGGCGAGCTCCAGCGCATGGATGGCGCCGAGCACGCAGGTCTTTACGGTGCCGATCGGATCGCGCTGATAATGCGGCGGGGAGGCCGGGCAGGCGAGATTGTAGATGCGATCGACCGGGCCCTCGATGGCGAGCGGCTCGCGCACGTCCGCCTTGACGAAGCGGAAGTTGCGGTGGTTGGAGAGCGGCCGGACGTTGTCGAACCGGCCCGTGTACAGATTGTCCACGCAGGTCACGGCGTGGCCCTTGTGGACGAGCCGGTCGCACAGGTGTGAGCCGATGAATCCGGCTCCGCCGGTCACGACGATGTTCAGGCTTCCGCTCGGGGGCACGCGCGCTCTCCTTTTTTGGTCTCGCGTCTGTCGGGTCCTGCGTCGTCTCGGCCGAGGATCGCGTCGGTGGCCCGAGGCTGGCCGGGCCGGAGGGATCTCGATGTACAAACCCCATGCGGGCGACGAGAGTTCCTGATCACGTCGTCAGGCCACCGCGCCGACCGTTCTCGACGCGCCGCTGCGCACCCGTGCGGCCCGCGCTTCGGCGTGGTGATCCTCGAGCGCGCGGGCGCGCTCGCGCGCCGTGTGACAGGCGAGCGTCCGTCTGCGTGCCGCCGCCGCGATATCGCGCCGGCGCTCCTCCGGCATGTCGCGCAGGATCGCCATGGCCTCCGCGGTCGTGTCGGCGATCAGGATCTCGGAGCCCGGCGTGTAGAACGCGTCGAGCCCGGCCCAGCGATCCGAGATGACCGGCACGCCGCAGGCCCCGGCCTCGAACAGCCGCACGCTCGGCGACCAGCCGGCCGCGATCATGTCGGCCCGGGTGACGTTGAGGGTGAAGCGCTGGCCGCAGTAGAAGCGGGCGTGCTCCTGCGGCGGCAGGTGATCGATGCGGGCGACGTTCGCGGGCCAGTCGAGCGCGTCCGGATATTGCGGCCCGGCGACCGCGAAGCGCTGTGCCGGCAGGCGCCGCGCCGGCTCGACCAGCAGCCGGTCGAGCGTCGGCTGGCGGTCCGGACTGTAGGTGCCGACATAGCCGAGCGCGAGATGCGGAACGACGTCGTGCGGCATGTGCAGCTCGGGATCGACGGCGCAGTAGAGCGGCCGCGCCGCGCGCGCCCCCCAGGTCTCCTCGATCAGCTCCAGCACCGGGCCGCCCGTGAACGACAGGTAGAGATCGAAACGCGGCACCAGTGCCGGCGCGATGTAGTCGGTGCCGCCCTGCTCGAGGCGCCGCAGGGTCACGGGCGTGTCGATGTCGTAGAAGGCCGTGATGCCGCGGGCCTCGGTGGTCAGCCAGTCGGCGATGGCGACGCCGTCCGGCACGAAGGAGCCGAGAATCACGAGGTCGGCGTCGCGCACCAGGCCGCCGTGCCGGCGCGGCAGCTCGGCGAGCGAGTCGTACAGCTCCACCCGGCACCACGCGGGCCGGTGCAGATCCCGATGCTCGCGGTACCACGCGACGTCGCGTTCCAGGAAGGTCACGCGGTGGCCCCGTTCGGCCAGCGCCTTGATCAGCGCCCGATACGTGGTGGCGTGGCCGTTGCCCCAGGACGACGTGATCGAGAGGCCGAGGACGACGATGTCGAGCGTCATTCCGCGGCCTCCCGCCCGAGCGACAACGGCCGCACCGGAACGCCGAGCCGGTCCAGCACGGTGCGGGCGCGGTGCGCGTAGGTGTGCTCGGCGAGCACGCGCTCGCGTCCGGCGGCGCCGATGCTCTTCGCCCGCGTCTCGTCGAGCCCGTCGAGCAGCGCGGCGACCTCGGCCCCCGAGTCGGCGACGAGGATCTCGCGCTCCGGCTCGAGGAACCGATCGATGCCCTCCCAGCGGTCGGTGATCAGGCAGGCGCCGGCGCCGGCCGCCTCGAACACGCGGGTGGGCGGCGAGAAGCCGTAGCGTGCCATGCTGGCGCGGTTGACGTTGAGGGTGGCGAGCGATGAGCAGAAGAAGGCGTTGTGATCGACGCTGCCGACGTGACCGAGGCGGCGCACGTTCGCCGACACAGGCTTGTCCTCCCAGCCGGCGCCGCCGAGCAGGAAGCTCTTCGCCGGCAGCCGCGCCGCGGCATCGAGGAAGAAGTCTTCGACGCGGGCCTCGCGGTCCGGCAGACGGTTGCCGAGAAAGCCGAGATCGCAGCGCCATTCGTCGCGTGCCGCGACCGGGTGGTGGGTGTCGGGATCGACCGCGTTGTAGATCGGCACGCAGGCGCGGGCGCCGAGCGCCATGTAGGCCTGAACGACCGGGTCGCCGCCGCCGTAGGTGAAGACGAGATCGTAGCGCGGCACGGCGCCGCGCAGATGATCGTCGGGGTTTGCCGCGACGGCGTCGAGCGTCGCCGGCGCGTCGACGTCCCACCAGGCGCAGGCGGCGCCGGGGCGCACCGCGTCCGGCACGGCGATCTCCAGCTCGCGGTCGAACACGCCGACGCCGCTCGCCTTGACCAGCAGATCGGCGTCGTGCGCCGCCTCGTCGAGCGCTCGCCGCCAGCCGTCCGCGGTCGCCGGGTAGACGACGACGCGCGCCCAGGGCGGATCGACGATGTCGCGGTGCTGCTGGCGCTGATAGGCGTCGGGCTCGTAGAAGACGACGTCGACGCCGTGCGCGGCGAGGGCCTTCAGGAGCCCGCGATAGTAGGTGGCGGCCCCGTTCCAGTAGGAGGAGACGAGGCTCGATCCGAAGAAACGCAATCTCATGACACGGCGATCCTGGCGGGTGCGGTTTCGGCGGGCGCGCCGAGGATCGGCGCGGCGGGACGGGCGGACGCGGCGGGCATGCGGTCTCCTCGAACCGAGGCGACGATGTCGAGGAGCGCGGCGACGCGATGGGCGCAGGTGTGGCGCGCGCGGATCGCGGCGAGCCCGGTGCGGGCGAGGCTTTCGGCCTGGTCCTGGTCGCGCAGCACGGTGGCGAGTGCCGCCGTCATGCCGTCGCGGTCGCGCACCTTCAGATAGCTGCCGTCGGGAAAGAGACCTTCGGCTTCGTCCCAGGGCGCGCTGACGAGCGGGATGCCGCAGGCCAGCGCCTCGAACATCCTGATGGTCGGGATGCCGCGCAGCGCCTCGGCATAAGGCCGGCGCGGCACATGCACGGTGACGCGGGCGCGGGCGAAAGCCTCGGGCGCGCGGTGGTTGGGGAGCCATCCGGCATAATCGATGCCCCGTGCGACGAGCTCTGCGCGCGCCGCTTCGGGCCAGCGTACGCCGTGCACGCGCGCCGAAAGCCCGAGCGTCGCTATCGGCTCCATCAGGTAGGTCTTGAGTTCCACGTCGCGTTCGCCGTCGCCGTAATTGCCGATGAAGACGAGATCGCGGTCCGTTTCACGAGCGAGTGGCCGGAACAGCGCCGTGTCGGCGGCCTCGTGCCAGGTGAAGACCCGGCGGCCCCAGCCGCGCTTCAGATAGACCTCGCGCAGAACCTCGCCGAAAGCGAGGACGCCGTCGTAGCCGTCGAGATCGAACCGTCCGATCTCGTCCGGCGCCGTGACGGCGCGGTGATGCGTGTCGTGGAAGAACAACAGGAAGCGGCAGTCGGCGGCACGGCGCGCGCCCAGCGCGGCGATCAGGCGGGGCTCGTTCCACTCGTGCGCCAGGACGAGGTCGGCGCCGTCGAGCGCGCGATCAAGATCGGGGCCGGCGGCATCGTAGCGATGGAGCCCAACGCCCGGCACGAGCCGGTCGGCCGGCGCGAGCGCTGCCGGGCCGCCGTCGGCGAGCGCGTTGGTGCGGCTCCACCCGTCGGCCGGCTCGTGAACGTCGACCGCGTGGCCGGCGCGCAGCAGCTCGCGCGCGATGCCACGCAGGAAGTGGGCGTTGCCGTGGTTCCAGCAGGATTCGAGCGAGTGACAGAAGATCACCACCTTCATGCCACGGCCTCCGGCGTCAGCGAGGCCGCAATGGCCGTGCGGCGCGCATCGCCCGCGATCAGCGTCTGGTGGAGGCTCTCGATGCGGTCGGTCATCGCGTCCACCGTGTAGGTCGCGGCGCGTGCCTGCGCCGCCCGTCGCAACGCGCCCCGCCGCGCCGGTTCGGCGGCCAGCGCCGTCACGGCGGCGGCGAGCGCGGACGGCGCATCGGTCGGCACGAACGCGGCGGCGCCGTCCCACAGCTCGCGCAGCGTCGGGATGTCGGACAGCACCAGCACGGCGCCGCAGGCGGCCGCTTCGGCGATGGTCAGGCCGAACGGCTCGTACCGCGCCGGCGCGACGAAGATTTCGGCGGCCTGCATCTCGGCGTGCAGGGACGCCTGATCCAGCATCCCCAGCAGCGTCACGGTGTCCGGTGCCGCGAGTGTGGGCCCGCCGTCCGGCGCCGTCGTGGCCCCGGCGATGCGCACCGCCCAGGGCAGGGTGGGGGCGGCCGCGAGCAGCGTGTCGATCCCCTTCGCCTCGTCCCACAGACGGCCGGCGGCGAGCACGACGGGGCGGCGGGCGCGGCGCGACGGTGGGTCGGGCATGGCGATGCCGTTCGGGATCACGGCGCCGTCGCGCAGCGGCGCATAGAGCGACGTGATCAGATCGCGGAACGCGCGGGTCGGCGCCGCCCACGCATCGGCGGCCGCGAGGCCGGCCGCGACATTGTCGAGATAGGGCCGCCAGCGCGGCGCGTCGGGCTCGCCGCCGCGGCAGGCCCGCCACCACGAGCGCACGCAGGAATGCGCGACCACGAGGGCCGGCACGCCGAACCGGATCGTCGCCTCGCGAAAGCCGCCGAGCTGGACGATGTCGGGCGCCCACTCTTCGGCGATCGATCCGAGAACGTCGCGCGCACGGGGAAGGTCGTGCCCCTCCGGGTCCATCCATTCGAGGGAGAGATCCGTCGTCACCAGCTCTACACCGTCGGTCGCCGACAGCGCCGCGCGTTGCGCGGGACCCGGCTCGGGGCCGAGCGTCACCAGCAGAACCGTGTGACCACGTCCGGCGAGGGCCGCGGCTAGGGTGGTCGCATAGGTCCACACGCCGCCGACCGCATCGGCGGTCATCAGCACGCGGCGGCGCGGCGGCGTCATGCGCAGCACTCCAGTTCGTGGAGCGGCTTCGGGCGCTCCTCCTGGATGTCGCTGAAGCCCGCGAACTGAGCGAGGTACCAGGCGTGCGCGCGCTCCCAGGCGTCGTCGTCGGGTTCGCCCCACATCTTTCGGTAGTCCGGCGCGCCGGGGTAGGGGAACAGCGGCACGGGATCGTTCGCCCATACGCCGGCGGCCCGCATGGTGTCACGCCAGCGCTGCACGGTCTCGTCGTCGTCCTGCGGCACCTCGATCAGGTTGGCCTGGACGAACGGGATGTGACGCTTGGCGGCGAGAAGCCGCTCGGCGAGCTCGTCGGTCGTGAGCCGGCATTTCTTCGCCAGCGCGTCGCGGCCCTCCGGCGAAAGGCTCTCGACGCCGGCCTCGACCGAGACGCAACCGGCGCGGCCGAGCAGCGCGAGCTGGTCGGGCTTCCACAGGTCGATGCGAGTCTGGACGCCGAACGTCAGACCGCGGCCGACGAGTCCTTCCAGAAGCTCGGGATTGGGCAGGAAGATCTCGTCGATGAAGTAGATGTACTCGACGCCCTGCCGTTGGAGACGCGACACTTCCTCCAACACCGGGGCGGCCGGGCGGCGGCGGTAGCCGTTACGGAAGTTCTCCTTGGCGCAGAACGTGCAGTTGTAGGGACAGCCGCGCGACGCCTCGACCTCGGCACCGGGGCCGGAGGGCTCGGTATCGAAACGGTGGTGATGATGCCGGTGGCGGGCGATGAAGGCGTCGGGCCAGGCCAGCGGCGCCATGTCGACGAAGCGCGCCGCCTGCGGACCGCCCTGGACCCGGATCGCACCGTCCTCGTGATAACAGAGCCCCGGCACGCCGTCGCGCTCGCCGGCGGCGAGGCGAACGAGCGTCTCTTCGGCCTCTCCCATCACCACGACATCGACGGCGAGCTTGGCCAGCGCGGCGCGCGGCGTCGTCGAGCCGTGCGGCCCGATCGCGACGAGAAGCGGCGCGAGATCGCGCAGCACCCGCGCCGTCTCCTGCGGCACGCGCAGCTCGGGCGGGGCGCAGCGCCAGAACAGATAGGTCGGCGCCGTCGTGATCACGATCATGTCGGGCGCCATGGCGCGGACCCGATCGGAGAGTTCGGAAAGAGACAATCCGAACAGATGCGCGTCGACGATGGTGGTCTCGTGCCCCGCGGCGTCGAGAAGCTGCGCCGCGCAACCGAGCTCGATCGGCAGGTGCGGCGCCCGGCAGCCGAAATAGATGCTGCCGTCGTAGCGCCAGGGCGGGTTGACGAGCGCCACCCGCATCACGCCACCAGTCCGCGGCGCTCGAGCTCGGCGGTCGCGTGCTCGACCTGGTCGACCGCGATCTCGGTCGCCAGCCACTCGGCGAGCTCGGTCAGGCCCGCCTGGAAATCGACCTGCGGGGCGTAACCGAGGCGGTCGCGGCTCTTGCTCAGGTCGGCGAAGCAGTGGCGGATGTCGCCGGTGCGGAACTTGCCCGTGATGTGGGGGGCGAGATCGCTCGCGCTCATCACGGCGGCGAGGTCGTGCGCGACCGACGTGATGGTGCGGCTGTGGCCGGAGCCGACATTGAACACCTCTCCGATCCCGGTCTCGGTGGTCAGCGCGAGCAGGCAGGCGCGCGCGACGTCGCGCACATGGACGAAGTCGCGCCGCTGCGCGCCGTCCTCGAACACCAGCGGCGGCCGCCGGTTGAGGAGCCGCGCCGCGAAGATCGCCAGCACGCCCGTGTAGGGATTCGACAGCGCCTGGTGCGGCCCGAACACGTTGAAGAAGCGCAGCGCGACGGTGGGAATGCCGTAGGCGCGACCGGTGATCAGCGCCATCCGCTCCTGGACGTACTTGTTGAGCGCATAGATCGAATTGAGGGCGGGATGCTTGGTCTCCGGCGTCGGCACCGCTTCGAGGGCCGTGCCGTCGTGATCCTCGGGCTCCCAGCGGCCGCGACGGAGCTGCTCGACGCTGCGGTCCGCGGGCTCGACCAGCGCACCGTCCGGCCGCCGCGCGAGACCCTCGCCGTAGACGCTCATCGACGAGGCGACGACCAGCCGCTCGACCGGCCGGCGAAGCAGCTCCTCCATCAGCACCGCGGTGCCGCGGTCGTTGGTGTCCGTGTAGGAGACGATCTCGTACATGCTCTGGCCGACGCCGACGGCGGCGGCCAGATGGATCACGACGTCGGTATCGGCCAATAGCTTCGACACGATTTCAGCATCGCGGACGTCGCCGACGATCAACTCGGCGTCGGGCGAGAGATGGCGGGGCCGTCCGGCGTCGCGCACCTCGGGGCCGTGCACCTGCGGGTCGAGAGTGTCGAGAACTCGAACCTGATCACCACGCTCGAGCAGGAGGTCCGTCACATGGGACCCGATGAATCCCGCCCCGCCGGTCACCAGCACACGCCGCGCCATCGTCTCTCCCTTTCGTCGACCTGACGGTGGGCGAACGCGACGTCCGGATCATTGTTCCTGCACGAAGGTGTGGCGGCACCGAATCGGTACGCTGCTGACATCTCACGCGTGAGGGTCGGTCAGCGGACATACATCGATGTGTTTGATCACCAGAGCCGCGATGGCCGCGTAGGTTGGCAGCGCCCCCAGCGGTGCGGGCGCGGGTCCATACGTCAGCACCGGCACCTGCTCGCGAGTGTGATCTGTGCCGGGCCAGGTCGGGTCGCAGCCGTGGTCGGCCGTGATCACGACGAGATCGTCGGTGCGCAGCCGCGCGAGCAGTGCCGGCAGGCGACGGTCGAACGCCTCCAGCGCGGCCGCGTAGCCGGCGACGTCGCGACGATGCCCGTAAAGGCTGTCGAAATCGATGAAGTTGGCGAACAGGAGCCCGCCGTCGGCGAGCGCGTCGGCGCCGTCGAGGGTGCGGTCGAACAGGGCGGCATTGCCGGTCGCCGGCCATTCGCGCCCGGTCCCGCGGTGGGCGAAGATGTCGCCGATCTTGCCGATCGTGATCACGTCGCGGTCCGCTGCGGCCGCGGCGTCGAGGATCGTCGGCCCCGGCGGCGGCACGGCGAAGTCCTTGCGGTTGCCGGTCCGCACGAAGTCGCTCGCCGAGGTGCCGGTGAACGGTCGGGCGATCACCCGGCCGATGGTCAGCGTGTCGACCAGCCGACGCGCGACGCGGCAGACCTCGTAGAGCCGCGCGAGCCCGAACGCCTCCTCGTGGGCGGCGATCTGAAACACGCTGTCGGCCGAGGTGTAGCAGATCGGCTTGCCGGAGCGGATGTGCTCCTCGCCGAGCGTCGCGATGATCTCGGTGCCCGAGGCGTGACGGTCGCCGAGGATGCCGGGGATGTGCGCCTCCCCACAGAGGGCCGCGATCAGGTCCGGCGGAAAGCTCTGGACGGTGTTCGGGAAGTAGCCCCAGTCGAACGTCACCGGGCAGCCGGCGATCTCCCAGTGGCCGGACGGCGTGTCCTTGCCGCGCGAGGTCTCGGTCGCGCAGCCGAAGCCGCCGATCGGCGGCGCGTCGGCGGCGAGCCCGGGCGGGACGCGGCCGGTCGCCAGCCGGCACGCTTCGCCTAGGCCGAGCCGGACGAGATTGGGCAGCATCAACGATCCGGCGCGCACGCCGTCGCGATCCGCCGCGCCGCGCGCGCAGGCCTCGGCGATGTGGCCGATCGTGTCGGCCCCGGCATCGCCGTAGCGGGCCGCGTCCGGCGCGCCGCCGATGCCGACCGAATCGAGAACCAGGACGAACGCGCGGGCCATGATCTCCCCGAAACCGGCGGCGTTGCGAGGTCCCTTATAACCGATCGGCCGTTCGGCCGCTGCGGCAGGAACGTCGCGTCGTGGCGGATCGACGAGCGCGGCGGGGAGCGCACTCGCCGGCGCGGACGGCGAGGGATGGGCGCGGCGTCAGCGCGGGCGCCGCCGGGATCAGGCCGGGCAGGCGGTGAGGACGGGCCGCGGCGGCGCGCGATGCGCTGCGTAGCGCTCGATCATGGCGGCGCAGAAGTCGGCGAAGGCGCCCGGATCGCGCGGCGCGCTGGTGTGATGCGGGGCGAGCCCGAGATGCTCCGGCGTGAAGCAGAAAGTGACGGTCACGTCGAAGTCGGTGAGCGCCTCCATCTGGCGGTCGAACCAGCCGAGCGCGTCGGGGCGGAAGCTGTCGGCCCACGACAGGCCGGTGCGCAGATAGGTGACGCCGAGCCGCTTCATCCAGGCCACCGCCTCGTCCAGCCGGTGGTCCTGATAATGAAACCACTGGCACAGGCCGAGCGCCGGCGTGTGGCGGGCGAAATGCTCGAGCGCCAGCTTGGGCGTGCCGTCCTCGCGCAGCAGCCCCATGTCGAAGTGCCGGTAGTAGGACGAGCCCTCGGCCTCCTTGTGGCGCGTCGTCGCCGGCCAGGCGCGCGGGAGATCGTAGAGGCTGTACCAGTGGATGCGCGGCGCCTTGCCGACCAGAAGCTCGGCCGTGCGGTTCACGCCGAACACCTGCACCTCCTCGGCCCCGAAGGTCGACACGCCGACTTCCGACACCCAGATCGGCAGCGACGTGACGGTGCGGATCTCGTCGATCTTGCTCGGCCAGTCGTGAATGCTCCACAGGTTCCAGTCGAGCGGGAAGCCGTGCACGGCGACGACGTCGACGTGATCCAGCACGCCGCGACCGGCGAGATTGGCGATGAAGGTCGGGTCGATCGGCGAGATGCCGCCGAGCACGCGCGGCAATGTGGGATCGACCGCGGCGATCGCCTTGCCGGCCAGGATCGCCATCTCGGCGAAGCGCGACCAGTCCGGGTCGATCTCCGGATCCCAATGCGACTTGTTGTTGGGCTCGTTCCAGATCATCGCGGCTTCGATCATGACGGCATCCGGGCTGCGAGGTGCGGGAGATGCGCCACGGCGCCCGCGTCGGGGGTGGCGCAGCGGCACAGATAGACCTCCGGCTCGGGATGCGCCGTGATCGCGAAGCCCGCGCTGCGCAGCATCGCCTCGACGCAGGCGCGGTTCGGCACCCACCAGTTGGTCGGGTCGCCGGCGTAGCGGTTCTCGATGAAATGCAGC
Organism: Rhodoplanes elegans; assembly: GCF_016653355.1. GTDB lineage: Bacteria > Pseudomonadota > Alphaproteobacteria > Rhizobiales > Xanthobacteraceae > Rhodoplanes > Rhodoplanes elegans. The sequence continues at coordinate 38,113 of NZ_NHSK01000061.1, forward strand.
TTCGGCCAGCCCGGTTCGTCGAACTGATCGGCCTGCCAGAAGTCGTAGTCCGCAGCCGGCGCGAGCACGTCGTCGCTGCCGCGCTGCATCGACTGAAAGAGCAGCAGGTCACGTGCGACATGGGTCCGGATCAGGTCGAGCGCCAGCAGCGGGTGGCGCAGGTGATAGAGCACGCCCATGAAGATCACGAGATCGAAGGTCTCGCCGATCGCACCGACCTCGTAGACCGACAGCCGGCGGAACTCGATGTCGGCATCCAGCACCTCGGCGGCGAAGCGCGCCTGCGCCAGATAGTCCTCGTCGGAGTCGATGCCGAGCACCCGGGCGGCGCCGCGGCGCTTCATCTCGATCGAGTAGAAGCCGCCGTTGCAGCCGATGTCGAGGACGCTCTTGCCGCCGAGGTCGGCCGGAACCGCTGGCGCGAAGTTCCTCCACTTCACGGCTGGATAGTCGCCGAGGAAGTGGTCCGGCGCGGTGCGCACGCCGTGGAGATCGAGATTGTGGAACCACGGGCCGAGCGCTCTTGCGCGTGCTGCGATGTCGTCGCGAGATAGGCGCGGCGCGGCGCTGCGCATGGCGCTTGTTGCGGTCGGGGTCATGGCAGGAGCACCTCGCGCGGATCGGCGGGATGCACGGCGGCGCCGGCCGGCAGCATCGTCTGACCGGGGGCGATGCCGTCACCGAGGAGACCGACCGCGGCCCGATAGCCGTGCACGGTGCCGACGTCGACATAGGCCGTGCCCGCCCTCACGCCGATCGCGCGGCCGCCCTCGGCGAGCCAGGCGTTCACGAGCGTGCCGACATACTCGTCGCCACGACCGGGCCGTCGCCACAGCGCGGCGAGCGAGTGGAACACCCGGCCCGGCATCTTGAAGGCGCCCCAGATCCAGCGCGACCGCACGTCCTTCTGCTTTACGCGGATGGCGGTGACCCGGTCGGCGCCGTCGAGCTCGACCGCGTCGAACAGCTCGGGCCGGTCGACCGGGAACAGCAGGAAGGAGAGCGCGTCGTCCGGCAGCGCGGCGAGCGCATCGGCCGGAAACCACACGGTGTCGGGCAGGCCGACCACCACGTGCTCGTCCGCGGCGATCAGCGGGGCGGGGCGGAAGATCGCGTCGCACAGCCCGACCGGGCGCGGCTGAACCATGTAGGCGATGTCGGCCGCGCCATAGGCGGCGCCGTAGTATTCCATGATGTCCGACTTGCCGGGCGAGATGACGAAGCAGATCTTCGTCGCGCCACCGAGGATCATGCGCTCCACGAGATACTCGCTCACCGCGCAGGGCCGCTCGCCGGTCTCGGTCGGGCGGCTGCCGACCGGCAGCAGTTCCTTGGAGAAGGCGAGTGGCTGGATGCGGCTGCCGCGGCCGGCGGCCGGCACGATGCCCCACATGATCAGGCCTCCACGGCGCGGGACGGAACGGGATCGGCGGGCGCCGGCGCGATCCCTTCGACCGGGGCGATGCCCGGCGCGGCGGCCGCCTCGATCAGATGCTCGAAGGCGACGGCGCGGTGCGCGGCCGTGTGGGCGTCGAGCACCCGGTCACGCGCCGCGCGTCCGAGCCGGGCGATCTCCATGTCCGACAGCGCGAGCGCCGCGTCGATGTCCTCGGACTGACGCGCGATCAGCACCTCGGTGCCGGGCGAGAAGAACGTCTCCAGCCCCTCCCAGTCGTCCGTGACGATGGCGGTGCCGCAGGCGGCCGCCTCGAACAACCGGCCGGACGGGCACCAGCCCATCTCGGCCATCGCTCTGCGGGTGATGTTCAGGGTCAGGCGCGACGAGGAGAAGAAGGCGGGGTGCTCGGCCGGCGGCAGGTGGCGCACGAACCAGATGTTGTCGCTCCAGGGAAACTCCTTCGGATACTGGGCGCCGCCGATGACGAAGCGCCGGTCGCGCCGGCGCGTCGCCGGCTGCACGAGGAGCGTCTCCAGGGCCGGCTGGCGGTCGCTCGCATAGGTGCCGAGATAGGAGAGGTCCGCGATGTAGTGGGCGACGGGCGGCACGCGATGATGCACGCGCGGATCGACATGGCCGTAGAGCGGTGCGGCGCGCCGGGCGTGAAGCCGCGTGATCAGCTCGTCCAGCGCCCGGCCGCCCGTGTAGCTGAGCACCAGGTCGAAGCCGGCGAGCCCGCCCGCGGGAAGATACGCGACGGTGTCGCCGTCGCGCAGCGTCGCGAGCGTCACGGGGGTGTCGAGGTCGTAGAAGACGCGGACTGGCCGGGCGGCGTCCAGCACCATGGCGGCGGCTGTCGGCCCGTCCGGACAGTAGGACGTGACGATCGCCACGTCGGCATCCGCCAGCGCCGCGTCGATTCGGGCGCGAATCTCCGGGAGCTCGCGATAGATGATCAGGTCGCCGTCCGGCAGCGCGGCGAGATCGCGGTTCGCCGCGTAATAGGGGACGTCGCGCTCGAAGAAGGTGGTGTGGTGGCCGCGCGCCGCGAGCGCGGCGATCAGCCCGCGCCACAGCGTCGCGTGGCCGTTGCCCCAGGTCGACGACACGGTGAGCCCGAACACCACGATCTTCATGTCTTGACCTGTTCGTTCAGCGAGAGGAGCCTGGCGCCCCACGCGCCGACCACCAGGGTCGAGACGCTCGCCGGGCTCACTTCGAGCCGGTCGTAGGCATCGAGCCTCATGCCGAGATAATGGAGCAGCGCCGCCCGGATCACGTCGCCGTGGCTCACCGCGGCGATCCGGCCGTCGGGATGCGTCCTGGCCAGCCGATCGAGCAGCCCCACCGCGCGCTGCTGCACCTCCTGCATGCTCTCGCCGTCAGGGGCCCGCGCGTGCTCGCGATTCTCGTTCCATCGCCGCCACGTCGGGTCGTCGGCCATCTCCACGACGCCGCGGCCGGTCCAAATGCCGAAGTCGATCTCGTCGAGGTCGGGCGAGATCGTCACCACCACGCGGGCGGCCTCGGCGATCGGGTTCGCGGTCTGCTGCGCGCGCTCGCGCGGGCTCGCATGGACGCTCGTCAGCGCCTCGGTGGACAGGCGGACGGCGAGGGCGGCAGCCTGGCGCCGGCCCTCGTCGGACAGGCCGATGCGCGGCGTGCGGCCGACCAGCACGCGGTCCTGAAGCCCGTGCGGGGCGTGGCGGACCAGGAAGAAGGTGGTGGTCATCGCGGCGCTGTCCCGAATGCTCAGTCCTCTCCGTCGATGAACGCGTCGAGGCGCCGGCGCGCCTCGTGATCGGTGAACTGCACGGGCGGCGACTTCATGAACCAGCTCGACGGGCCTTCGAGGGCGCCGCCGATGCCGCGGTCGAGCGCCAGCTTGGCGCAGCGTACCGCGTCGATCACGACGCCGGCGGAGTTCGGCGAGTCCCACACCTCGAGCTTCAGCTCCAGATTGAGCGGCGTGCCGCCGAAACCGGCGCCCTCCATGCGGATATGCGCCCATTTGCGGTCCTCGAGCCAGGGCACGTGGTCGCTCGGGCCGATGTGGATGTCGTCGGGGGCGAGCGGCACGTCGAGCTGGCTCGACACGGCGCGCGTCTTGGAAATCTTCTTGGAGTCGAGCCGCTCGCGCTCCAGCATGTTCTTGAAGTCGGCATTGCCGCCGAAATTGAGCTGATAGGTGCGATCGAGCCGCACGCCGCGCTGGCCGAACAGATGCGCCAGAACGCGATGCACGATGGTGGCGCCGACCTGGCTCTTGATGTCGTCGCCGATCAGCGGCACGCCCCTCGCCGCGAAGCGGCGGCGCCAGTTGTCGTTGGAGGCGATGAAGGCCGGAATGCAGTTGACGAAGGCGCAGCCGGCATCGAGCGCGCATTCGGCGTAGTACTCGGTCGCTCTCTGGGAGCCGACCGGTAGGTACGAGACCAGCACGTCGGTGCCGGTCTGCTTCAGTGCCTCTGTCACGTCCACGTCGGGCTCGGGCGACTCGGGGACGTCATCGGTGAGCCAGCGGCCGATGCCGTCGAGCGTGCGGCCGCGCATCACGTTCACCCCGAGCGTCGGCACGCGGGCGAACCGGATGGTGTTGTTCGGCGGCGCCAGGATCGCCTCGGCGACGTCACGGCCGACCTTTCCGGCGTTGACGTCGAAGGCGGCGGAGATCTCGATGTCGCGCACCCGATAGCCGCCGAGGTCGGCGTGCATCAGCCCGGGGACGGGCTCGTTCTCGTGGGCGTCGCGGTAATGGAAGAGGCCCTGCACCAGCGCGGAGGCACAGTTGCCCACCCCAACGATGCCGACACGGACGCGCCGCGACGCTGCACTTGCGGAGGCGGCACTCGTCATCGGAACGTCCGGGTCATGAGGTCCCCCTCGGTCCGCCGCCGCCGACGGCGGTGTGGGCGAACCTATGTACGTTTCGCCAACGTCTGCTCGGAACGATGGTTCCCGGATCCGTGAGCCGAGCTCGCCACGGTCGTGATCGGGGTGGCTGCGATGGGGACGGCCGTGATCAGGATGACTGCGAGGCGATCGAGGACGTGCTGCCAGTCCTCGCCCGCGCGCCTGCGCAGGAGCCGCATGCTCGGGTACCACGGTGTGTCATCGCGCTCCGTGCTCCAGCGCCAGTCGCAGTCGTTCTTCAGCAGCGTCACGCAGGGCAGGCCGAGCGCACCGGCGAGATGTGCCGGCATGGTGTCGACCGAGACGATCAGGTCGAGTGATCGCATCCGGCGCGCCGTGATCAGGACGTCGTCGCTGCCGATGTCGGTCGCCGGTAACGCAGTCAGCTCGCTCGCGGAGAGCCCACGCTGGAGAATACAGGGCGTGACGCCGCGCGACATGAGCCGCTGGAACAGATCTTTCATCAGTTCGGTCGGGATCGAGCGGCCCGGGTCCCAGCCGCCGGCCTTCCAGACGAAGCCGATGCGAGATGGCACGGTCCCCCGAAGACCTCTCCCCGCGCGCGGGGAGAGGTCGACATTCGCGCCTCGTGCGCGAATGTCGGGTGAGGGGGCGTCTCGTGGATACGGAGGCGCCCCCTCACCCGTCTCGCCGCTGCGCGGCGAGCCACCCTCTCCCCGCGTGCGGGGAGAGGGTGAACGACCGCCGTGCTGTTGATCTGGTCGTATCGCCGCGTCCGGAAAGCGCGGCGCCCGCTCCGGAAACAGATACGGCACCGGCCCCAAATTGTCGGGTGTCGCACGCAGCGCGTGGGCGAGCTCCATGATCTCGATGTCGACGTCGTAGGCGACCTCGGGGGTGCCGTCGTGCAGCGGCAGCACGGCGTCGACGCCCGGGGCCGTGACGACGAGCGGCAGCAGCGCCGGCTGGACCCAGAGGGTGACATGCGCCGCGATCCGCCGCAGCGGGGCCGTGAAGCGCACGAACTGCAGCGTGTCGCCGAGACCGTGGTAGCAGCGGACCAGCACGCGTCGTCCGGCGAGCGGTGCGCCGGTCCAGACGAACTGCTCGTGCCGCGGCCGGTGCCACGAGGTCTCGCCGCGTGCGCGCCGTGCCGCCATCACTTGGTCGCTGATCGCCCAGGCGGCGGCGAAGTCGCCGCGCCGCATCGCCGCCGTCCACGGATCGGCGGCGGCGGCGTCCGCGGCAGTCGTGTCGTTCATCCCGGCTCCCGCGTCGGGCTCCCTCGGCGGTCGGGGATCGCGCCGCCCGACGTGGAACACGCGACGGCGCCCGGCGGTTTCCGCACCGAAGGCGGACTGCCAATGCCGGAGCGAGGACGCGAGGAGGAGCCGATGTCACAAGGCAAGGTCACGACCGATCACGACGCCATCCGCAAATGGGTGGAGGAGCGCGGCGGCCATCCGGCGACCGTCGAGGGCACCGAGACGGGCGGCGAGCACGCCGGGATCCTGCGGGTCGACTTCGGCCCCAAGGACGACAAGCTCGAGACGCTGTCGTGGGACGCGTTCTTCGAGAAGTTCGACGAGGCCGACCTCGCCTTCCTGCATCAGGACAAGATGGCCGACGGCAAGGTCTCGCGCTTCCACAAGTTCGTCAGCCGGTCGCAGCAATGAACGAGGCGGCGCTGCACGACCGCCTCGCCGAGGCCTACAATCTGATCGCCGCGGCGCTGCGCAGCGAGGCGCCGGATTTCGACCGCGTCATGGACGCGATCGGACGGCTGTTCGATCCCAAGGGGCCGTTCAACACGCCGACCATGACGCTCGCGCTGCCGCCGTCGGTCGACCGCGCCGTTCTCGACCTTCGCGACGTGATGGAGCGCTTCCGCGACCGCAGCGCGGAGTCGACCGAGGAGGCGGTGCGCGAGGTGTGGTCGGTGCTGAGCCGGCCCGAGGTCGTCGCGGCGTTGCGGAAGCGGGAGGCGTTCGAGACGGAGTAGACGGAATATCGATCATGGCGCCGCGCAGCAGCCCGCGTGACGGCGCGGGCGGCGCAGCCGTGACGGCCGGCTCACCCGTCGAGCACGGCCTGAAGCTCGCGCAGATCGTGCTCGTCGACCACCGGGGCGAGATCGTGGATGTGAATGTCCAGGTGGGCGGCGATCTCGCGCGCGAGGTCGTGGTGCCCGCGGCGGGCCGTGTCGGCCAGGATGATGCCCATCCCGAGAAGCGTCGCGGAGTGGACCGTGCCGGAGAAGTCGGTGACTGTACGCATCGTCAGTCCCCCTCGATTGCTCATCATAGCATCGTATCGTTGATGCTTCGCTTACGGAGCTTCGCGTAAGGAAGACAACGTGACCGCAGGCCGTCTCGCGTGGGCGGCCGGTTCGGGTGGGCGGCGTCGCGCGCGGCGCTCGGCGGGGTCAGGGCGTCGACGGAGGCCCCGAGGCGTCGCCGTCCGGCCTGCCGGTCCCGTAACGCGCCCGGATCGACTTCTCGATCGGGCCGCCGGCGAGCAGCACGAAGAACAACAGGGGCAGGGCGATGGCGATCACGGTCCAGGCCGCGACCGCGCAGGTCGCGCCGAGGCTCGCCGTCACCCAGATGCAGGCCGCCGTGGTGAGGCCGCGCACCCGCGCGTCGCCCGAGCCGCGCACGATCACGCCGGCGCCCAGAAACCCGATTCCGGTGAGAATGCCCTGGACGACGCGGCTGACGTCGGTGAGCCGGTCCTGCTCCTGGATCGACGGGTCGACCGCCGCCATCACGGCGAGCGCGGCGCCGAGCCCGACGAGGCCGAGCGTGCGCATGCCGGTCGGCTTGCCGTGCAGGTCGCGATTCAGCCCTAGGATCATCCCCACCACGGTCGCCGCGGTCAGGCGCAGGGCGATGTCGGTCCAGTCCATGGTCGCGCTCGATCCAGCCAAGAAGCGCGGGCGGTCATTCTGCACCTCTCCCCGCTGCGCGGGGCGAGGTCGGACTTCGCGCCGCAGGCGCGAAGTCCGGGTGAGGGGGGCGTCTCCGTATCCACGAGGCGCCCCCTCACCCCGACCCTCTCCCCGCGCGCGGGGAGAGGGAGAACCGGCGCTGTGCGGGTGTGGAAGACAGCTTAGTGCACCGTTTGTAATGAATACTCGCTCACCCCGCCGTGTGCCCGCGCAGATCGAGCTGGCGTAGCGCGCGGTCGATCCACAGCTTGGTGAGCTTCTCCTGGGTGCCGTTCTGGGAGAGGCGGCTCCTCAGATTGGCGAAGTCGACGTGGTCGAGCTCCTGGTCCTGGTTGGCGCAGGAGAACACGACGGTCTCGGTGCCGGTCGCCGGGTCCTTGTGGACCTGCAGGCACTGGGCGCAGATCTCCTTCATCATGCACTGCATCGGCGAGTTAATCGAGCCGATCGCCTTGTGGCCGGGCTTGAGATGGGCGGCCAGCATGCCGTGGCGGGCACGCGCGACCGCGGCCATCATGCCGTCGGAGCCGATGGCGACGACGCGGTCGACGTCGCCGAGGTCGATCGGCTGATCGCCGAGCGCCCCGGTCGCGTAGGCCTCCAACGCCGCCACCATGTTGCCGACGAAGGTCTTGTCCTGTGGCCGGTCGGCCGAAAAGCCGGGCGCCTCGTCGCAGCACCACACGATCGCGTCGGCGGCGCGCTCGATCTCGGCGACCTTGTAGCGGTCGCGGATCTGCTTGTAGCCGGCGAAGTAGAGCACCTTGCCGCCGCGGGCGCGCGCGGCCTCGCCGATCGAGAACAGCACGGCGTTGCCGAGACCGCCGCCGATCAGCAGCACGGTTTCGCCCGGCTCGATCTCGGTCGGTGCGCCGGTCGGCCCCATCAGGATGACGGGCTCGCCGGGCCGCAGCGTGGCGCACAGATCCGACGAGCCGCCCATCTCCAGCACGATGGTCGCGAGCAGGCCTTCGTCGCGGTCCGTCCAGGCGCCGGTGAGGGCGAGGCCCTCCATGGCGAGCGCGGTGCCGTCGACCCGGGTCGCGAAGGTCTCGTAGTTCTGCAGCCGGTAGAACTGGCCGGGCTCGAAGGCGCGCGCCGCCGCCGGCGCCTTCACCACCACCTCGACGATGGTCGGGGTGAGCCGGTTGACGGCGTGAATGGTGGCCCGCAGTTCGCGGTCGAGCTTCTGGTAGAGCGCGGTGCGGTCCGGCGGCGCGGTGTCGAGCGTCGCGAGCAGCCGGGCGACGACCGGGAAGCCCTGCTTGGCGCTGGCCATCGCCTTCACGACATTGCCGGCGAAAGAGGGATGGAGATCGCCGAAGAAGCTGACGGCGCGCCCATCCGCCCGGATGTCGGTCAGCACATGGGTGACGGAGGGCTTGGCGATCCGCTCCGGCGCGACCGTCGCGCCGCTCTCGTCGCGGGCGCGAAAATACTTGCCGTCGAGCGTCATGGCGGCGTCCTCGCGGGCCAGCGTCGTGTTGGGCTGGGTGCCGGCCGCGACCACGATGGTGCGGGCCGGCAGCGTCACCTCGGCCTCGCCCGGCACCTCGCCCTGGCGGGCGAGCTTCAGCGCGCGCGCGTGGCCGTAATTGTCGAGCACCACCTCGGTCGGCGAGAGGCGCTCGGCGAACCAGATGCCTTCCTCCATCGCTTTGGCGATCTCTTCGTGATTGAGCGTGTAGCTCGGCGCCTCGACCATGCGGCGGCGATAGGCGACCGTGACACCGCCCCAGCCCTTGACCAGCGCGGCGAGCCGCGGCGACCGGTTCTCGCGGGCCGCGGCCTCGCGCTCCGCCCTGATCTGTCGCGCGTGGTCGATGAACTCGTCGGCGATCAGCGTCTCGGCCTCGCTCCAGGCGGCGCGCACCTGCGCCTCGCTGCGCTCGGCCGCGAGCGCCTCGTAGCGGACCAGGAACTTCTCGACCTGCAGCGGGTAATAGGCGAGCGCCTCGGTCGCCGTGTCGATCGCGGTCAGACCGCCGCCGATGACGACGACGGGCAGGCGGATCTGCAGGTTGGCGATACTGTCCGGCTTCGCCGCGCCGGTGAGCTGCAGCGCCATCAGGAAGTCGGAGGCCTGACGCACGCCGGTGGCGAGCCCGTTCTTCATGTCGACGACGGTCGGCTTGCCGGCGCCCGTGCACAGCGCGACGTGATCGAAGCCGAGCCCGAACGCCTCGTCGATCGTCAGCGTTCCGCCGAACCTGATGCCGCCGAACATCTTGAACTGCGCCCGGCGCTCCAGCAGCAGCCGGATCAGCTTGAGGTAGTTCTTGTTCCACCGCACCGTGATGCCGTACTCGGCGACGCCGCCGAAGCCGGCCATCACGCGGGTGCCGAGATTCTCCTCCAGTTCGGCGAGGTCGCGGATCGGCCGGAACGGCACGCGCGCGCCCGACATCTCGGTGCCGGAGATCGACGGGTCGAGCGGCTCGATCTTGAGGCCGTCGACCGCGACGACGCCGTGGCCGTCGTTCATCAGGTGATGCGACAGCGTGAAGCCGGCCGGGCCGAGGCCGACGACCAGCACGCTGCGGCCGGTGTCGGGCTTGGGCAGCGGGCGGCGCAGGTTCAGCGGGTTCCAGCGGGTCAAGAGCGAGTAGATCTCGAAGCCCCACGGCAGCGCCAACACGTCCTTCAGGGCGCGGGTCTCGACCTGCGGGATGTCGACCGGGTCCTGCTTCTGATAGATGCACGACTTCATGCAGTCGTTGCAGATGCGGTGGCCGGTCGCCGCGCACATCGGATTGTCGATCGTCACGATCGCCAACGCCCCGACCGTGTGGCCGCCGGCCTTGACGAGATTCATCTCGGAGATCTTCTCCTCGAGCGGGCAGCCGGCGAGCGGCACCCCGAACTCGTTGCGGCGGAAGCCGCCGGCCTTCTCCTTGAGGCCGCGCGAGCACGAATCCTTGCCCTGGTTGTGGCACCAGATGCAGTAGTTGGCGTGGTCGAGCGCACCGGTCAGATCGGTGCCGCAGTCGGTGAGGGCGAAGCCCTCGCGGAAGCGGCGGTGGTCGTCGGAGAGCTTGAACATCGTCACGCCCTCGACCACCTCGGTCTCGATCGGGACGAGCCGCATCGGGTCGATCTTGCCGGGCGCCTTGAACAGCACGCCGCCGTGATGGCGGTGCTGGCCGTCGGCCGTGTGGGTCGCCCAGGCGGCGTAGCGGGCGAAGAGGTCCAGCACCTCGGCGTGCTCGGCCTCGGTCTCGAAGATCGGCGCCACGAAGGTCGCGAAGGCGAGCTCGTCGAGCGGTCCGCCCAGCACCTTCGTCACCTGCGCGGCGAGGGCGTCGCCGTCGAAGGCGGCGGCCGCGGCCGGGCCATACTTCTTGGCGGCGCGGCGCTGCACGAACAGGCGCTTCACGGTGTAGAGCGGGGCGAGCGCGTGGTGGCGGGCCTGCAGGGCGCGCACCTCGGCGCCGATGCCGAACAGGTCGGCGAGGAAATCCTCGACATGCGGGGCGAGCGCGATCAGCAGCTCGGACTCGTCCTTGGCCGCGAGGCCGTCCGGCGTCGCCCGGGCGACCATCAGGCGATCGTGCAGGGACTGGTCGGCCGTCGCGAGCCAAGCGACGAAAGCGGCGTCGAGCCGCACCAGGCCGTCGCGGTCGTAGAGGTCGGCGAAGGCGAGGCCGTGGGCGAGGCGAACGGGCGTCGCATCGGCGCGCGTGGCGCCGGACGCCTGGGACGGAGAACGCACGACGGTGTCGATCGGCGAGGTCATGTCGGAGATGCTGTCCTGGTCTGCGCAACTGCGTCGCCGCCACGATGCGGCGCGGTCATTTTCGAGCCGAGGACGCCTATAGCACAAATCGGGATCGGCCGAATCGCGCCCCGTCGCTCCGTTCGGGCGGGTTCCAGGCGCGCCAACCTACCCGGATGGACGAGTTTTTGGGTTCCACCACGGTTTTCTACTACCCCCGTGATAGGACTAATGGCGCAGGCGAGGAATTAGGTGTCTTTATCGTGGGCCGAGCGGGCGTGGACGCGTCTGCAGGGGGCCCGGGTGCATATGCGCCACTTTGGTCGGCAAGATCGTGGTCGGCGAAACGTGGTCGGCGAAAGCGAGACTGTTTCCGGGCGTCGTACCGAAAAGACCGCGCGCGGCCGAGGCCGGCGACTGGCCATGCTTCGCATGCGCCGGGCCGAGCCTCGTGGCGGCGGTCGACCAGGCCGGGTCGTGCCATGACCGATTCAGAATTGTCCTTCGACGTGCCGGCGCTGGTGTCGCTGTCGCGTCAGATCGAGATGCATCTCGAGCGCCTCATCGTGCAGGGCGCGCTCAAGAGTGGGCAACGCCTGTCGGAGCCCGACATCGCCAAGCGATTCCGCACCAGCCGTTCGCCGGTGCGCGAGGCGCTGCGGCGGCTGGAGCAGGTCGGGCTGGTGGTGATCGAGCCGCGTCGCGGTGCCTCCGTGAAGGCGCCGAACGAGCGCGACATCTCCGACATGCTGGCGATCCGCGAGGCCCTGGAAGGGATGGCGGCGCGGCTCGCCGCCGAGCGGGCCGAGTCCGAGGACATCGCCCGGCTCGAGGCCTGCATCGCCGCTCCGGCCGGCACCGACGAGCAGTCTGGCCTCGCGCTGGTGGACTTCCACGAGGCGCTGGCGCAGGCGGCGCACAATCCCGCCCTGCAGGCCATGCTGCGCGGCTCGCTCAACCTGTTCCGGATGGTGCGGGCGATTCCGGCCGACCATCATGCGCGCAAGGCGCGCGCCGCGGAGGAGCATGCGGCGGTCGTCGCCGCCATCGCGGCCCGCGATCCCGACGCCGCCGAGGCGGCCGCCCGCCGTCACATCCGCACGATGCGGGCGCAGCTGCTGGACGCCGGTGGCGCGATCACCGAGGACGAGCGGTCGGCGGCAGCCGGGGTGGCGTTCGACGCGACCGCGGATGCGGACGACGACGAGGCGCTGACCCGCCCGACCAACGGCGCGCGCCGGTCGACCCGCGGCGGTGCGCTGGGGAACGGCCGCGACGATCCGGCCGCGTGAGACTCTAGCCGTCGCGCCGGGCCGTGAGCGTGCGGTTCAGCCGCTCGCGCACGGCGTCGGCCTCCTCGCGCGTCCAGCGGCGGAAGCCCTCGCCGGTCTTCATTCCGAGCTTGCCTTCGGCCACCTTGGCACGGAGGAAGTCGGTCGGCTCGGCCGAGCGGTCGAGCTGCGGGACCAGCGTCTCCTGGATGTCGAGCGTGAGGTCGAGGCCGACAAGGTCGCATTGCTCGAGCGGCCCGAGCACGGCGAGCCGCGCCCCGAAGCCGGTCTTCACGACGGTGTCGATCGTGGCGGCGTCGGCGACGCCGGCGGCGAGCAGGGCGATCGCCTCGCGCTTGAGCGCATGCTGGAGCCGGTTGCCGATGAAGCCGGGTATGTCGCGCCGCACATGCACGGGCGCCTTCCCGGCGGCGCGCAGCAGATCCATGGTCGCGGCGATCGTCGCGTCGGTGGTCCATTCGGTCTGGATCACCTCGACCAGCGGGACGAGATGCGGCGGGTTCCAGAAATGGGTGCCGACGACGCGGCCGCGATGGGTCAGGTGACGACCGATCTCGGTGCTCGGGATCGCCGAGGAGTTGCTCGCCAGGATCGTCTCGGGCGCGACGAGGTCCTCGAGCTCGGCGAACAGGTCGCGCTTGAGCGCGAGCTTCTCGGGGGCCGCCTCGAACACCACGTCGCTGCCGACGGCGGCCGGGGCCAGGCGGTCGTGAATCGCGATCGCTTCGACGACGGCGCGGTCGCGCCCGAGCAGATCACAGAGCCCGGCGAGCCGGTCCGGCAGGCCCGCCCGCACCGCCTCGGTCGGTTCGAAGATGCGCACCGGATGGCCGGCGGCGGCGAACAGGAAGGCGATGCCGTGGCCCATCAGGCCGCCACCCACGACCGCGATGGTCTTGCGCGTCACCGCGTGCTCCTGTCTCGAAACGCTTCGCCTGAACCTGCGGCCGCCCGGCCCGGGCGGACCGCCACGACGCGCGGCAACGCCGCGACCGGGAGCGGGATCAGCGACCGCGACGGGCCGGCTTGCAGAACGACCTGTGGAGCGCCGCGATGATCTCGCGGACCTCGGGACGGGCCAGCGAGTAGTAGACGTTCTTGCCGTCGCGGCGCGTCTCGACGAGGTCGTCGGCGCGCAGTCGCGCGAGCTGCTGCGACACGGCCGGCTGGCGGAGCTTCACGGTCTGCTCGATCTCGCTGACCGACTTCTCGCCCTCGGTCAGCATGCAGAGGATGACCAGGCGGGCCTCGTGCGACAGGGCTTTCAGGAATTCGCTCGCCTCGCGGGCATTGGCCCGCATGGTGCCGAGATCGACCGCGCTGCCGGCGGAGGACGTCCGCGTGCGGCGGGCGACGGGGGTCTGAAGGTTCATGCGTGGTCCTGTCTCGGGTGGCCCTGTGTGTCGGTCTCGATGGTCGTCGTTCGACTTGGATGCTCGATACCGGGTGTTCGGTATCGAGTGCTCGGTTTCGAGTGTTCGATATCGCGACGGTCTAATGTGTCGGTCGCGACGGTGTCGTTCGCGGAGGTGTCGTTCTCAGTGGTGTCGTTCTCAGTGGTGCGCGAGCCCGGGCCGAGACGCCGGCTGCCGCCGCTCTCGCGGCCCAGCCATTGTTTCAAATATCACGATATCGAAGGTCTGTCAGCGCAGCACCGCGCGGCCCGGTGATGCACGACCCCGCGGCCGACGCGGGTGCGACCGCGCGGCCGAAAAGCCGTTTCGATGGGCGCACCGGCCGCGGAGGCCCGGTTTCAGTCGGCGGCTCAGTCGTTCGTCCCGCCGGCCGGTCGGCGTCCGGTCGGGGCGACCTGGTCCTGATGGCCGGTCTGCTGCGAGCGCTGGCCCGGCTCCTTCCACGGCTCGTGGGTGCCCTGCTGGCCACTCTTGTCGCGGGTCTTGGGATCCGTTTTAGGATCGTTCTCGACTGGACGGTGGATGTTCTCGGTCACGGCGGTGTCCTCGACGGGGAGGGGCCCGGTCTCGAGACCGCGGTCTCGAGACCAAGCCCGAGGCTGACGACCGGCGCACGGGATCGCGCGCCGGGGCCTGCCGCCGGTGCGAGGACCTGCGCCGGCTACTCGGCGGACTTCACCCGCACCTTGGTGGCGACCGGACCCGTGTCGCCAACACCCTCGACGTAGTAAAGTTCGTCGCCGCGTCCGAGCGCGTCGAAGTCGCCGGCCAGGACGCTGTTGCGGTGGAAGTAGAGCAGGCTGCCCTCCGACGTGACGAGATAGCCGAAGTCCTGCTCCGACTGCACCTCGGCGACCTGCCCGAGCTTCTGGTTCTGGATGTCGCTGTAGATCGCCTTGGTCTTGCCCTGCCGCTGCTCCTTGAGGCCGACGAGCTGGCGCTCGGCGATGCGGAACGCCTCGTTGATCGCCTTCTGCAGATCGGGCCGCTGATACTTGCGCTGCAGATGCTCGGGCTCGTGGCTGACGACCAGATCGGCGCGGCCCGGGATCCCGATCTCGATCCGCACCACGGGCGGGATCGAGGAGCCGTTCGACTTGGCACGCTGATCGACCCGGACCCGGCACGACGTGATCCGCTCGAACAGACGCTCGAGGTCCGCGACCCGGTTGCGGATCATGGTCTCCGCCCAGTCCGAGGAGTCGATGTTGTGGAAAGCGATGTCGACGGGAACTTGCATTGGTCACCTGACAAGCGGTGAGGATGAAGGCGCGGGACGATTCACAATGCCTCAATCTAGGCATTCCTGCGCGGGATTTCCAGGATGCGCGGCGGTGAGCCGCGCCGTCGGGTGGGGCGCAGCGTGGCGGGGAGGGCATTGTCGCCCGGAACCAGCATGGATCGGCCGGAATTGATTTTTCGCTAAGAACAACAACCAGGTCATCCCCGATGCCGAAATCCTCCGCCGCGCCGTCGCCGACACCCGGTCGGGATGCTGAACCGGCTCCGTGCGCCGGCGGAAAGCCCTGCGGGCCGGGCGGTCGGCGTGCCGACCGTCTCACCCGGCGGATCGGGCTCGTGCTGGTGGAGGCCGAGTCGTTGTCGATTCGGCGGATGAAGCGGGGTCGCGGCTGGTCCTATGTGGACGCCGACGGCACGCCGGTACGCGATCCGGAGACGCTCGCGCGGTTCGCCTCGCTCGCCGTGCCACCCGCTTACGCCGACGTGCGCTTCGCGGCCGACCCGCGCGCCCACATCCAGGCGATCGGGCGCGACGACGCGGGCCGGACCCAGTACCGCTACCATCCCGACTGGGTGAAGGTGCGCGAGCGCCGCAAGGCGCAGCGGCTGCTGCGTCTCGTGCAACGTCTGCCGGTGGTGCGGCGCGCCGTGACCCGGCATCTTTCGGCGCAGACGCCGAACCGGGCCTTCGCGCTCGCCTGCGCGATCGAGCTGATCGCCTGCACGGCGATCCGGGCCGGGGACGAGGCCTATGCCAGGCAGCGCGGCACGCGCGGGGCGGCGACGCTCCTCAAGTCCAATGTCCGGATCGAGGGCGACACGGTCGCGCTGTCGTTCAAGGCGAAGGGCGGCAAGGCGGTGAGCAAGGCGGTGACCTCGGCGCGTCTCGCCGCGGCGCTGCGCACGCTTCTGACGCTGCCGGGGCGCCGGCTGTTCCAGTATCGCGGCGCGGCCGACGCGATCCACATCGTGCGCCGTCAGGACATCAACGCGTTCCTGCAGGAGGTCGCGGGGGCGAAGATCTCGGTGAAGGATTTCCGCACGCTCTGCGCTTCTGCCATGGTGCTGGAGACGCTCGCCCGCACGGTGCCGGCCGCGAGCGCGCGCGGCCGCCGCAAGCAGGTGCTGGAGGCGGTCCGTGCCGCCGCCGACAGCCTCGCCAACACGCCGGCGATCTGCCGAAAGAGCTACGTCCACGAGACCGTCGTGACGGCCTTCGAGACCGGCGTGCTGGAGGGCTTCTCGGCGACCATGAAGCAGTGCCGCACGGCGGCGCGACGTGAGCAGATCGTCGCCCAGGTGCTGGTCGGCATGGCGAGCTGACGAACCGCTCGCTGCCGCGCGCGGCGCGGGTCGCGCGCCGAACGCGGTGGGTGCGACCTGCTCGGGCCGCCGCGCGTGTCGCTCTCACATTCGGAAATGCGCGTACGACCTTCGTCGAGCGGCTCGCGTCGACCCTGAAGGGATTCTGCTGCGTCGGCGGTGTGAGGTGCGGTTCCGCGCGGTCGCAGCGTCGCGGACGCGAAGGCGAGCCGAACCGAGGGGTCGTGATCAGACCTGCGGATGCTCGGCGATGATGTTGATGCGCTCGGCCGGAATCAGACCGAAGAGCTTGCGGGCGATCGCCCCCTTTACCCGATGGACCGGCAGCGTGCCGTCCTGGCGCCACACCGTCACTTTCGGGGTCAGCCGGCCGTCGCGGCCGTTCCAGCTCACCAGATACTCGGAAATGAGGCCCTTCTTCTTGATCGTCTCCAGAAAGCGGACGATCTCGTCGTGTCCATGCAATTGATGCTCTCGTACGAACATGGAGGGCTCGCTCGCCGCCGCGCTGGGAATGGTCATCAGCACACCACAGTTTCGCAGACGCGCAAAGTCATTTTCGCAGTCGCGAATTTTTTTCCACCTTGTGCCAGAGGCGCTTGATCGAAAGTCGAAGGGGAAGACGGAGGAAAGGACTGAAAACCGGGCATTCGGCACGCTCCCGAGATAAACGTCGGAGGGCCGAGATGGTTCGCTTGCGTTGCAACAAAGACGGGGCGTCCGGTGTATCCCGGCGCCCCGTCTCGTAAAACGTGCTTCGGCGTCTGCGCGTCAGACCACGGCGCGGTCCGACGTGATCGGCGTGGTCGGCGTCTCGGCCGACGGCGCGGTCGGCGGGGCGGCCGTGGCCGCCGGATGGTCGTGGTGGTGCTCCTGCTCGGACCCGGTGACGCCGGCCGGGAGCTGCAGCACGGTGGCGATCTGGCCCTCGCACAGGCGGGTCAGCAGGACGACCTGGCCGCTCGGGAACTCGAGCGCGTCATGGTGCTCGTAGGGGTTGTCCATGTTGATCTGCCGGAAGCGGGCGACCCGCTCGCGCAGCTTGCGGGCGGGGAAGAAGCCGAGGGCGTGATCGCACTCGACGTCATGGTCGAAGGCGAGCTCGGTGCCCGGAAGGATGCAGACCGCCACGTTGGGCACGCCCGCCTCGGAGAACCCGCGCGTGATCGAGTTGTTGAACTTGGTGGTCACCAGGGTATCGCCGACCTTCGCGGCACGGGTCGCGACGTGTTGCAGGCTGTAGTCGCACATCGGGGGCTCTCCTTTCGAGCTGACGGGGCGGCCTCTCGGCGTCGCCCCGCATGGTCCAGCACGACGGACCCGGATGCGGATCCCCGTTCGGGATGCGCATCGATGGCGCCGTCGCGCGGCGCTGTCGGTCGGCTGATCGGGAGCGTCCGGATCAGCCCTCCTGCAAACGAAAGCAGGGTTCCCGAGCGACGTTCCCGGCGCAAAAAAATATCTCGGGCTTATTCTGGGTTAATGAAGGCGAGTTTTACTTGGCGGGCCAATGTTATCGGGGTTGCCGCTCTCGTGTCCGTGATCGCGCGGCACGTTCTTCTCAAGAAACCGACGCTGCAGAAACACGGTTCGGTCTCGCCTCGTTCAGTCTTCCCGCCGACACAACATGGTGAGCACCACGCCGGGACGGTGGGCATCGGTTGCGCGCCGTGTTCTGCTCGGTCCCGGAAGGGAGAGCCGGGCGCGCGCCGCACCCCCGCCGTGCCCCGGTCCCTCCGACGGCCGCGTGCGGCCGGGCGCTGGCGCGGCCGGTGCGGCCGGTGGCGCAGCCGGCGAGCCCGGAACCGGGCGCGTCGTCGCCTCGTTCCATCGCGGGGTGCTCCCGTCGTGGCCGAGGGGTGAAGCAGACCGAGATGGCCTCAGGCGCCGCCAACCCGCGCTTCGTCGATCGCAAGCCGCACGAGCTGCTCTGGCGGCGGCTGTCCCGGCTCGCCGGCCTGTCGGATGCGGTGCTGTCGGATCAGGAGCGCTCGATGATCCGGCAGACCTGCGCGGCGCCGGGCGAGGTCCCGGCCGGGGCGGCGCTCTATGTCGAGGGCGAGCCGTTGCGCAAGCCGGGCGCGCTGCTCGCCGGCTGGGCCTGCCGGCTGCGCCTGCTGCCGGACGGGCGCCGCCAGATCTTCGACTTCCTGCTGCCGGGCGACCTGTTCGGCCATTCGCTCGGTCCCGAGCCGTTCGCCACCACCTCGGCCGTCACGCTGACGACCGTGTCGATCGCCGGGACCGGCTGCCTGTGGGAGATGGGACGCGAGCCCGACCGCTTCCCCGGCCTCGTCCGCGCCCTGGCGGCGGCGCATGCCCGCCAGCAGGCGTTGCTGCTCGACCATGTGGTCCGGCTCGGCCGCCAGACCGCCCAGGAGCGGGTCGCCCACCTGCTGCTCGAACTCGGCCACCGGCTCGACGAGATCGGCTTTCCGCTCGGATCGTTCGTGCCGATGCCGCTGACCCAGGAGGTGATGGCGGACGCGCTCGGCCTGTCGGGCGTGCACGTCAATCGCACTCTGCAGCAACTCAAGCGCGAGCGGCTGATCGAGACCAAGGCGGCGTCGATCCGCCTGATCGACCCGGTGGCGCTCGCGACGATCGCCGATTTCCGCTTGCCGTCGGGCCGTTCGGCGGCCCCCTGAGCGGGGTCGGTGGGCGGGCAGGGGGGTGATGCGGAACTCTGCGGACGCGCCGAAGAGTCGCTTGCTCGCCCCGGGCCGTCCCCCTACGATCCGCGCCAATTCTCAACGGGCGGAAATAATTCCCAGGAGGAGTGGCCCATGCATTTCGACGACCGTCGCCGGCCGAGCCGGCGTGATGTCCTGGCCGGTGCGGCGGCCGGCGCGACCGTGCTGGCGGCGCCGGCGATCGTGCGGGCCCAGGCGAAGACCATCAAGGTCGCCGTGGTGCTGCCGCGCTCGGGCCTGTTCGCGGCCGCCGGGCAGTCCTGCCATCGCGGCGCCGTGGTCGCGCCGAAGGTCCTGTCCGATCTCGGCTACGCGGTCGAGCTGATCAATGTCGACTTCGAGTCCAATGTCGACGTGGCGCGCACCCAGACCGAGCGGGCGATCGCCGAGGGCGCCCAGGCCGTGGTCGGCGCCTTCGAGTCCGGCGCGACGCTGGCGATGGCGCAGGTGTGCGAGCAGCGCAAGGTGCCGCTGATCATCAACATCGCCTCGGTGCCGCAGCTCACCGAGCAGGGCTACCAGTACCTGGCGCGCAACTTCCTCACCAACGCCCAGCTCGTCGGCAACGGGCTGAAGCTGGTGAAGGACCTGATGGTGGCGACCAACGTCCAGTTCAAGAACGCCGTCTTCGTGCATGCCAACGACACCTTCGGCACCGCCCAGCGGGCCGCCATGGACAAGCTGTTCCCGGCCGCCGAGATGCCGTTCCCGCTGATCGAGTCGATCGCCTACGATCCGAAGGCGCAGGACCTCGCCGTCGAGGTGACGAAGATCCGCGCCGTCGCGCCCGAGCTGGTGCTCGTCACCACCCGCTCGTCGGACGCCATCAAGCTGGTGCGTGACATGGTGCGCCAGCGCTTCGAGCCGAAGGCGATCATCTCGCCCGGCTCGCCCGGCCTCTACGACGAGGAGTTCTACCAGGCGCTCGGGCCGCTGGCCGACTTCCACATCTTCAATCTGCCCTGGGCCAACACCAAGTCGCCGGTGACCCAGGCGCTCGCGGCCGCGTACAGGAGCGCCCATCCGAGCAACCGCTTCGAGGTCGACTGCTTCAACGCCGGCTTCACGTTCGAGGCGATCATGATCGCCGCCGACGCCTTCAAGCGCGCCGGCACGGCCGACGGCCCGACCCTGATGAAGGCCGTCAAGGAGACCAAGATCACCGAGCACGTGATGACGGGCGGCCCGATCGCCTTCGACGAGAAGGGCCAGAACAACAACATCCAGGCCTCGGTGGTGCAGAACCGCAAGCGCACCCCGACCGTGGTGCTGCCGCCCGACGTGGCGGACGCCGCCCCGGTGCTGCCGATGCCGCCCTGGCAGGGCCGCTCCTGATCGCCGCCCGCGGGACGGTGGCCGCGCGCCGCCTTCGCGCCCCGACGCCGGACCTGAAGGGGACGACCCGGGGGCGGGCGTCGGGCAGGGGGCAGCCGGCCTGCCGGAACGGAGGTTGCGCAGGGTCGCCGACCTGAGGTAACTCGTCGGTCACAATTTTCCCGCACCTGTCCGGGGCGGCGGCCCGACGGCCTCCGCCCGGGGAGGTGCATTCACGTCGATACCCATCCGATGCTCGCGATCTGGCTCAACGTCGTCGTCCAGGGAATCCTGACGGGCCTTCTGTACGGCCTGATGGCGCTCGGCCTGTCAGTCATTTTCGGGGTGGTGCGGCTCGTCAACTTCGCGCACGGCGAGTTCGCCGTGGTCGCCATGTACGCGGCCTTCGTGCTGTTCCGCGCCTTCGGGGTCGACCCGCTGCTGTCGATGGTGCCGATCGCGCTCGCCTTCTTCGTCATCGGCTTCGCGCTCCAGCGCACGCTGATCAACGCCTTCGTCGGGCGGCCCGACCACGAGCAGTTCATCCTGCTGGTCGGCCTCGCGATCGTGCTCGTCAACGCGGTGCTGATCGTGTTCGGGCCGGATGCCCAGCCGGCCAATCTGCCCTATGCGTTCGACAGCTACATGATCGGCCCGCTGTTCATCGACAAGGTGCGGGTCTACGCGGCCGTGGCGGCGCTCGCCGTCTGCGCGGCGCTGTTCGGCTTCTTCCGCTTCACCCGCACCGGCACGGCGATCCGGGCCTGCGCCGACAATCTGGTCGGCGCCGCCGTGATCGGGCTCGACGTGCGCAAGCTCTACGCCATCACGTTCGGCATCGGGCTCGCCTGCGTGGGCGCCGCCGGCGCCCTGATGATCATGATCTCCGACGCGGTGCCGAGCCTCGGCCCGGCCTACACGCTGCTGGCCTTCACGATCGTCATCATCGGCGGTCTCGGCTCGATGGCCGGCGCCCTGGTGGCGGGCCTGCTGATCGGCGTCTCCGAGGCGCTCGCCGGCTTCCTCATCGCCCCGTCGATGAAGAGCATGTTCTCCTTCGCCCTCCTGGTCGCCGTGCTGGTGCTGCGGCCGCAGGGCCTGCTCGGAAAGAAGCCGGCATGATCTCGCTGTGGCGCGACATGAACAGGCGCGGGCAGGTGGCGGTCGCGCTCGCCTTCCTGGTGCTGCTGTTCGCCCCCGTGGCGGCGACCCGTTATCTGCTCTCCGTCCTGACGCTGATCCTGTACTTCGTCTATGTGGGCCAGGCCTGGAACCTGATGATGGGCTACGCCGGCCAGCTCTCGCTCGGCCACGCCCTCTATGTCGGGCTCGGCGGCTACATCTCGGCGGCGCTGTGGGTGAATTTCGGCATCGGGCCGTGGCTCGGCGTGGTGCCCTCCGTCGCGATCGCGGCGATGTTCGGGGCGGCGATCGGCTGGCTCGGCTTCCGTTTCGGCATCGAGGGCGTCTACTTCGCGCTCCTGACCATCGCGTTCGCCGAGTTCACCCGCATCGGCTTCGACCACATCGGCTTCGTCGGCGGGGCCGGCGGCCTGTTCATCCCCTACGAGGAGAGCCGGCTCGGCGAGTGGTGGAATCTGCGCGGCGGCCAAGTGTTCTTCTACTACCTCGCCTTTCTGATGGCGGTGCTCGCCGTGCTGCTGACGGCGCTGCTCGCCCGCTCGCGGCTCGGCTACCAGTGGCTCGCCATCCGCGAGGACGAGACGGCGGCGCGCGCCCTCGGCATCGACGTGTTCCGCGCCAAGATGAAGGCGGTGCTGATCTCCTCCTCGATGACGGCGGTCGGCGGCGTGTTCTACGCCTTCTACTACAACAGCCTGTTCCCGGCGCAGCTGTTCGACATGAGCCGCTCGATCGAGCTGATCCTCGGGCCCATCGTCGGCGGCACCGGCACGGTGTTCGGGCCGGTGATCGGCGCCTTCGTGCTCACCCCGCTCGGCGAGATCCTGATCGCCGTCACCGAGAAGGCCGGCATCAACGCGCCGGGCGCCAAGGCGATCTTCTTCGGCCTGATCCTGATGGTGATCATCTATCTGGTGCCGACGGGCGTGTGGCCGTGGCTGTCGCAGAAGCTCGGCTTCGCGAGGCGCCGCTCGTGACCGCGCTCCTCTCCGTCGTCGACGTCGGCAAGCGGTTCCGCGGCCTGATCGCGGTCGACCGTGTCTCGTTCGAGGTGCAGGCGGGCGAGATCTTCGCCGTGATCGGCCCGAACGGCGCCGGCAAGACGACGCTGTTCAACATGATCGCCGGCGTGCTGCCGCCCAACGAGGGCACCATCACGTTCCAGGGCGAGCGCATCTCGGGCCGCACGCCGGACGCGGTGTGCCGCCTCGGCGTCGCCCGCACGTTCCAGATCGTGCGTCCGTTCCCGGCCCTGACCGTCGAGGACAACGTGGTGATCGGCGCGCTCCTCCACCGCACCGACATGGCGGTGGCGCGACGCCATGCCCGCGACGTGCTCGCCACCCTCGACCTGTTCGAGAAGCGCGAGTTTCGCGCCTCGGCGCTGACGCTGCCCGACCGCAAGCGCCTGGAGCTCGCCCGGGCGCTCGCCACCGACCCGAAGCTCCTGCTGCTCGACGAGGTGATGGCCGGCCTGCGGCCGACCGAGACCGACCGGATGGTCGACATCCTGCGCGGCGTGAACCGCGACATGGGCGTCACCATCCTGCTCATCGAGCACGTGATGCGGGCCGTGATGGCGCTCGCCGGCCACATGCTGGTGCTGCACCACGGCGCCCCGATCGCCCGCGGCCGGCCCGAGGAGGTGGTGCGCGACGAGAAGGTGATCACGTCCTATCTCGGCCAGGAGACGATCTGATGCTCCAGGTTCGCGATCTCGACGTGTTCTACGGCGACGCCCAGGCGCTCGACCGCGTCTCCTTCGAGGTGCCGGAGGGCAGCATCGTCGCCATCGTCGGCGCCAACGGCGCCGGCAAGACGTCGCTGATCCGCACCATCGCCGGAATGATCCGGCCGGGGCACGGCAGCATCACGTATCGGGGCGAGGAGATCGCCGGCCTGCCGAGCCACCGCGTCTGCAATCTCGGCATCGGCCAGGTGGCGGAGGGCCGCCAGGTGTTCCCGACCCTGACGGTCGGCGAGAACCTGGACATGGGCGCGCTGCTGCCGCGGGCGCGCGCCAAGCGCGACGCCGAGCTCGCCCGCGTGTTCCAGATGTTCCCGATCCTCGAGGAGCGCTTGAAGCAGACCGCCGGCACGCTCTCGGGCGGTGAGCAGCAGATGCTGGCGATCGGCCGCTGCCTGATGGGTCAGCCCGACCTCGTGATGTTCGACGAGCCCTCGCTCGGCCTCGCGCCGGCGATCGTCCACGAGGTGCTGCGCACCATCCGCGACCTCAACGCGGCCGGCCTCACCTGCGTGCTGGTCGAGCAGAACGTCGCGCTGTCGTTGAAGCTCGCCGACCGCGCCTATGTGCTCGAGAACGGCCGCATCACCCTGTGCGGGACCGGCGAGGAGCTGCTCGCCGACGACCGCGTGCGGCAAGCCTATCTCGGCATGTGATCCCGCGCGGCGACGCGCGGCCCGCGTCGCTCCGCTCCCGCGAGGGGAGCGGGCGAGACGGCGCCGGCCGCGCGTCGCCGCGCGCCGCTCACACGCCGGCAACCACCGGGCGGATCACCAGGTTGTCGTTGACGGCCTGGACGCCCGGGGTCTCCTCGATGGCGACCCGCAGCGCCTGCTTCTCGGCGAGCGAGTCGACCACGCCCCAGGCGTCGACGACGCCGTCCGTGACCGTCACGTTGACCAGGTTGGGCGACAGCCACGGCTCGGACTCGAGCCGCGCCGTGATGGCGGTGCGCAGCTCCGCGTCGGTGACCGGGTTGGCCGGCGTCTGCCGGCGCAAGGTGGCGAGCGCGTGCAGGAGATTGGCGCGGCTGACGATGCCGACCAGCCGGCCGTCCTTCACGATCGGCACGCGCTTGATGCGATGACGCTCCAGGAGGCTCGCGATCTCGGCGACCGGGGTGTCGGGCGTCGCGGTGACCAGCTCGCGCGTCATCACGTCGGCGACCCGGCGGGCGTGCTCCTTGACGAACTCGGCCGCCAGCCCCTCGCGGCCCATCAGCAGCTTCAGCCACCACGAGCGCTCGTGGCCGGTGCCGGCCTCGGCCCGGCGCACGAGGTCGCCCTCGCTGACGATGCCGACCGGGCGTCCGGCCGGATCGACCACCGGGACGCCGCTGATCCGGTTCTCCAGCAGGATCGCGGCGACGTCCGCGACGGACGTGTCCGGGGTCACGGTGACGAGCGTGGTTGTCATGATGTCGGAGGCCTTCATGACGGCGGACTCCTCTTGTGCATGCTTCTTGCCCGACCCGGTCGGGGCGACGTGTCCCGGCCGCCCGGGAAAGCCATCGCGAAGCATCGACCGGCCGGTGCGGCCCGCATTGACGCGGCGCAAGTCTTTTCGGGTCGATGCGGGAGGAGGAGGGGGCGGAAGGATCGCGTCGCGCCGCACACTGTCGTGTGCCCGGACAAGGCGTGTCGGGCCGCAGGCCCGATGCGCCGCAGAGCCGGGGCCCAGGGGCCGCACGACGGGCGCCACGACGAGTGGCGCGGCGAACCGCCTCGTCTGATCGCCCCTGGGTCCCGGTTCGCGGCGCGTCGCGCCCGGGACACGAGTCCTCGCCCAAGGCTGAGAGCGGAGCCGGACGGCCACGCGGCCGCCGTGCTCACCCGATCACGACGTTGCCGTCACGACTCCACCCTTACGATCGCACCTTCACGTAGGTGCCGGGCGCGTCCTCGATGGCCGGGAACCCGGCCGCGCCGGGCACGCGGGCCGGAACCTCGGTCGGGTCGAAGTGCCGGATCCATTCGATCCAGTGCGGCCACCACGAGCCCGGGTGCTCGGTCGCCCGCTTGATCCACGCCTCGACATTGTCGCCGGCCGGCCGTTCGCCGGTCCAGTACTGGTACTTCTTGCCGGCCGGCGGGTTGATGATGCCGGCGATGTGGCCGGAGCCGGCGCACACGAACTCGACCTCGCCGCCGAACATCTTGGCGCCGATATAGACCGACTCGGCCGGCGCGATGTGGTCCTCGCGCGCCGCGACCGTGTAGATCGGCACCAGGATCTTCTTCAGGTCGAGCGCGACCCCGTCGATCTCCATCCGGCCCTGGCTCAGATTGTTCTCCAGGTAGCAGTTGCGCAGATAGTAGGAGTGGTTGGCGGCCGGCATTCGGGTCGAGTCGGAGTTCCAGTACAAAAGGTCGAACGGGAACGGCTGCTCGCCCTTCAGGTAGTTGGAGATGATGTAGGGCCAGACCAGGTCGTTGGAGCGCAGGAAGTTGAAGATCATCGACATCTTCCCACCTTCCAGATAGCCGTGCTCCGACATCTGGCGCTCGATCGCCTCGATCTGGGTCTCGTCCGAGGTGAACAGCTTGAGGTCGCCGCCTTTCTCGAAGTCGACCTGGGCCGTGAACATGGTGGCCGAGCGGATGCGCTCCGCCGTGCTCGCCGCCGACAGATAGGCCATCGCGACCGACAGCATGGTGCCACCGACGCAGTAGCCGAGCGTGTGGGCGGAGGGCGCGCCGGTGATCTTCAGCACCACGTCGAGCGCCTCCAGCGGACCCTGGCGCATGTAGTCCGCGAAGGTCTTCTGGGCGAGGTGCTCGTCCGGGTTCACCCAGGAGATGGTGAACACCGTCACGCCGTTGTCGACCGCGTACTTGATGAACGACTTCTCGGGGTTGAGGTCGAGAATGTAGTACTTGTTGATCCACGGTGGGACGATCAGCAGCGGCGTCTTCAGCACCGTCGCGGTGGTCGGCGTGTACTGGATGAGCTGCATCAGCTCGTTCTGATACACGACCTTGCCGGGCGTGATCGCGAGATTGCGGCCGACCTCGAACTGCGAGTTGTCGGACTGCCGGATCTTCAGCTCGCCGTGGCCGGCCTCGATGTCCTCGGCCAGCATCGTCATGCCGCGCACGAGATTGTCGGCGTTGGAGCGCAGCGTGAGCCGCAGGAGCTCGGGATTGGTGAAGACGAAGTTCGACGGCGAGATCGCGTTGAGCACCTGCTTCATGTAGAAGTCCGCCTTGCGGCGGGTCAGCGGATCGAGCCCCTCGGCGTCCTCGACGATGTGGTTGGCGACCCGGCTGGTGAGCAGGTAGGCCTGCTTGAGGAAGTCGAAATAGGTGTTGGTCGTCCACTCCGGATGGGAGAAGCGGCGGTCGCGCGGATCGGGTGTCGCGATCGGCGGCGAGGTCTCGCCGGCGAGCCGCCGCATCGTCGTCGCCCACAGGTCCAGATAGGCGTGGCCGATCGAGGTCTGCAGGTCGATGGTGCGCGTCGCGTCGCGCATCCAGTACTCCATCACCTTGCCGAACGTGGTGACGATGTCGACCACCTGCTGGGGCGGCTCGTCGTGGATCTTGCCTTCCTCGCGCGGCTTCATGTAGGCGGCGATCGCCCGGCCGCCTTGCTCCATGATGCGGGCGACGTTGGTGGCGAGCTTCTCGATGTCGACCGTGCTCGGCCCGACATCGGGCTGCGCCTTCGCCTTCGCCTTGGGCTTCTCGGCCTTCGGCTCCGGCTTCGGCTCGGCTTTCGCCTCTGCGCCGGGCGTGGCTTGGGCGGCGGCGGGCGTCGGCGCGGCGGGCGTCTCGATCCGG
>NZ_NHSK01000062.1 GCF_016653355.1 Rhodoplanes elegans
CGCCGCCGCCTGATCTCGAAACCATCCTCGACATCATCCGCAGCCGCCAACGCCAATCGACCGAGCCGTCCCGCCGACGACGCCTCCAGATGACCCAATGCCCAACTTTATCTTAGCGCCTATGGGGTCGAGCCCGCGCATGACGGTGGACCCTATCGAAAAACCGGCCTGCTCTCACCCCGCCGTGCGGGCATAATCCCCGGCGGCACGGGCGAGCAGCGTCTCGCAGGCCTCGGTGGTCATCTCGTCGATGGTGCCGAGCAGCTGGCCGGCGTCGCCGTGCCGGTAGAGCCAGACGTCGCGGCCGTCCTTCACGTTGATCGAGTGGCGCAGCCCGTGCGGCGTGCCGCCGCTCTGCTCGCCGGTCGGCGCGATCCAGATGTCGACATGGGCGTGGTTGGTCGAACGCGGATCGAGATTGGTGTCGACCCGGAACTGGACCCCGTGGGCGCCGAGCTCGCCGTTCGCCCGCTCGATCGCCGGCAGGAGAACGTCGCGGGCCCAGGTGGCGCCGCGGTCGAACGCCGCGGCGGCGGGGGTCGCCGCCGGTTCCGTCCCCGGGGGATGCGCCCGTCCGCCCAGAAAGGCTTCCTCTACGCGTCCCATCGTCTGCCTCCTCGCTCCGCGCGGTCTCGACGCGTCGAACCAACGCGCCGGGGCGGCCGCGGTTCGCCCGGCCGCCCCGAGGCACCCCATGGTGCCCCCGCGTCAGGCAGCCTACTCCGCGGCGAGCGGCGGCGCATCCTCCACCTGTCGTACCCAGGAGCGGACGGCGTGAATGCGCGGCAGCACGCCCACCTCGCGGCCGATCCGCACCAGGATCGCCGCTGTCTCCTGCGGGTTCTCCTCGTGAGCGAGGTGCCCCAGCCCGGGCAGCGTGATCACGGTGGAGCCCGGGACCATGGCATGGACGCGCCCCGCGTCCTTCGGTGCGATGGTCTTGTCGTTGCCGCCGCACACCAGCACCAGGCGCGGCTTCAGCCGCGGCAGGTCGCGGGCGAGCGGCGGCAGCCGCCAGTTCGCCATCATCCGCACCGCGGCGGCGACATGACCGGGATTGCGGGTCAACCGGCCGTAATAGGTGATGCCGGCCGGATCGGCCGCCGAGCCGGTGTCGGTGATCATCTTCTCGACGAAGCGGTCGCTCGCGGCGAAACGGGCGAACAGCCGCGGCACCGCGTGGCTCGACGCGAGCATGCGGGCGAACGGCGTCAGCAGCCGGCCGGCGAGGCCGCCGATCGGCAGCATCGCGGCGTTGAGGCCGACCAGCGCGAGCGGCGCGATGCGGTCGTCGAGGCACAGGCGCGCCAGCACGGCGGCCCCGGCCGAGTGCCCGGCGACGATCGCCGGCGTGCGGCCCAGCGCCTGCAGCAGCGTCGCGAGGTCCTCGGCCATGCCGTCGAGCGACAGCCGCCCGGCCGGCGGCGTCTGGGTGAAGCCGTGCCCCGGCAGATCGGGCGCCACCACGGTGTAGTGATCGGCGAGCAGCGGCAGCAGGTCGCGCCACGAATGCGTCGCCGAGCCGGTGCCGTGGAGCAGCAGCAGCACCGGGCCGCGGCCGGCCTCCTGGACGTGCCAGGTGAGGCCGCCCGCCGTGACGAAGCGGCTGGTCGGACGGTTCGGCCAGTCGTGGCCGTCGCGCTCGAAGCACAGCTTCGGATGCGGGCACGCGGACGGCGAAGGCGGCGGCGGTGCGTCACGCAGCTCGGTCATGGTCACGGGGGCGGCTCCTGGTCGGGGGTGAATGGTTGTTTCAACGACAGCCGGAGGACGGGTTTGGTTCCGTCCACACCGTGTAGACGGCGCACTCCTCGCCCGACGGCGGGCGATAGGCCGGCACCGGCTTCGCCACCGGCGGCAGCCGGCGCAGATAGGCGACGAGCGCCGTCACGTCCTCCTCGTCGAGATTGGAGAAGTGATCCCACGGCATCGCCTGCCAATAGAGCGGCCGGCCGGTGCGGCCGACGCCGCTCCTGATCGCGCGCGCGATCTCGCCGTCGCTCCAGGCGCCGAGGCCGGCGTCGCGGTCGGACGAGATGTTGGCCGTGTAGAGCGTGCCGGGCGGCCCGGAGAGCTTGAGACCGCCGGCGCCGTCGGGACCGTGGCAGAACACGCAGGAGGCGTTGACGAACAGATAGCGGCCGCGGTCGACCAGAGCGGCGCGCTCCGGCGCGAGGCTCGTCGTGTCGGGGCGCGGCACCTCGCGCAGCGCCTCGCGCGACAGGAAATCGGCGGGCAGCATTCCGAGCAACGGCGTCGTGTAGATCGCCAGCACGGCCGTTCCGCCGGCGACGGCGCGCCAGCTCCGGCGCCCGAGCGGCAGCCACATCGAGCGCGGAATCCGCGTCGCCAGCAGCGCGAGCCACGCCGCGATCACGACGAGCTGCAGCGTCACCAGGCCGCTCTGCACGCGGGCGAGATCGGGCCCGGCGCGGTTCGCGTAATTGCCGCTCGCATACGTGATGGTGGCCGGCCGGCCGAGCCACACGTCGCCGCCGAACAGCATCGCGAGCGCGGTCTCCAGCGTGCCGTAATGGAGCGGCTGCGGCACGGCGTTGTGCACGGGCGGGAGCGTCTTCAGATAGCGGGCGATGGCGAGCGCGTCGGTGTCGGACAGGCCGTGCAGGAAGATCCACGGCATGCTCCAGACGTTGAGGAGCCGCGCCTCGGTGCGGCCGTCGCGGATGGCGCGGGCGATCTCCGCCTCGCTCCAGCGGCCGAGGCCGGTCGCGTCGTCCGGCGTCAGGTTGCGGCTGACGAACACGCCCTGCGGATGCGCCCCGATGCGGATGCCGCCGGCGAGATAACGCGCGTCGCGATAGATGCCGCCGGGGCTCACCTCGGTGTGGCAGAGGCCGCACATGCCGGCGCGCACCAGATAACGACCGCGCACCAGCGGGTCGGCGGACTGGCCGGGACCGGCGAGGACGGCCCCGGGCTCGCCCGGCGCGGGTCGCGCCCGCGACTCCAGGAAGGCGACCAGCGCCCAGCGGTCGGCGTCGCTCAGATGCGCGTACGACGGCATCGGCGACGGCGCCATGCCGGTCGTCAGCCGCAGGAACACGTCGGCCGGTGCGGCGCCGCCGCGGAACGTCCACGGCGCCGTGAGGTCGCGGGCGACGACCTCGTGGCCGGAGGCGTCGGGCTGCGGCGCGCCGCCGCGCAGATCGGCGCCGTGGCAGCCGCCGCAGCCCTCTGCGGCATAGACGCGCTCGCCGCGGGCGATCGCGTCGGCCGTGACGGGCGGGCGCGACGACACGTTCACGCGCGCCGTCTGGTCGTTCGCGACGGGCGTGCCGAGCGTGACGAGATGATCGAGGACGGCGTCGATGTCCTGCGCCGAGAGGACGTCGGCGAAGCCCGGCATGGCGCTCGCGGCGAGCCCGTCGGCGATCACCTTGCGCAGATCGTCGCGGGTCGGCGGCACGCCCGCGGCCGTCGACTTGACCTTGAAGGCATCGCCTGCGAGATCGCGCGGGCGCGGGCTCATCGACGGCGCGGCGGCGCCGTTGCCGCGCCCCTGCGGCCCGTGACAGATCGCGCAGTTCTCGAGATACACCCGCTCGCCGCGCGAGGCGGTGGGCGGAACGGCGACCGCGGGCGGCCAGGCGATGTCGGCGAACTCGGACTGGTCGGGCTGCCACACCGAAGCCGGCGCGCTCCAGCCGAGATGCGCGACCAGCGACCGGCCCGCATCGAGCAGCAGCACGGCGACCAGCGCCGCGACGCTCCAGCGCAGCAGACCGAACGAGGGCGATCGGCCGGCGGGCGCGTCCGCGCGGCCCGGCATTGTCGGCCCCGCGGGAGGTGGAGCGTTCGTCATCTCGTCGGGTCGTCCTCGGACTCGGCGCACCTGCGGCCGGTCGTGAGGTAAGAAGATCGCCGGACAGAGTGAAGTTCCGAGCGCTGCGTCACACGATGGTGCGATCGAGCGACGTGATCAGGATTGACACCATCACGTCACGTCGACGGTACAGTCGAACGGATCTCGCCGCGATGGATGTCGCCGGCTGGCCAGACTCTCATCGGATCGATTTACGCCGGGTCATGTAAGTCTGTCGTGACAGCGGAGCTGATCAGGATGCGACCGGTGCATGTCATGTCGACGACCGCACACGCGATGGCGAATCTCCCGACGTGCGGCGGAACGGATCACCACACCTCTCGTTCAAACAGGTACGGAACGAGACGAGGGCCGCGACGGCGTGGCGTGGAGCACCCGATCCCACGCGGGATCGATAAAACCACGTGCAGATGCCGGGTGCGGCAGGCGGCGGAGACAACGGCGTCCGTCGCCCGAATTAGCGGTCGTTCCACATCGCCGTCCCCCGAGCCGACGAGATCACGATGCCGAACATGACGCGATACCGGACCGCCGCCATCGACGTAGCGCTGCGTCGCACCGACAACAGCAGCTACACCGAGCGCATGAACGTGCTGATCTGGGGCATGCTCGGCGTCATCTTCGTCACGCTGGTGTTCTCGACCATCTTCGGGGCCGGCACCGAGGTGACGCGCGCCGCCGTGGTGCCGCTCGGGATCATCGGCACCGGCCTGGCCGGGCTCGCCATCCTCGAGTTCGTCAAGCTGATCTCGGGCGGCGCGCGCTAGCGTCGATTCAAACTCCGCTCATCCACGCGCAAGCGGGGACGAGCGGAAGCCGAGTCTGGTTCGTCACGACCGAAGCGGCTCTGAACGTATCTCGTGCGGAGCGACACGCGGAACGCATCTCTTGCGGAGCGACACCATGAAGATGTCCCACCTCGCGACCTTCCTGGCCATCATCGTCGGCGGCGCCGTACAGAGCGCCACCGACGCGGTGCGCCGGAATTTTTCACGAGAGCGAGCGGAGCGGAAATGACGGCGGCCCTGACGATCCACTCACCCCGTCACCCTGAGGTGCTCGGGCGAAGCCCGAGCCTCGAAGGGCGACGGCCACCTTGCGGCCGCATCCTTCGAGGCTCGCTGCGCGAGCACCTCAGGATGACGGGTCGAGATTCGGGGCCGTCGGGGCCGTTGGTACAAGGGCCGGCCGAGCGGCCGCCGCGTGTCCACGGCGTCACGTCGCGGTGGCACGGCCTCTCGGTGGTCGTCGTCCGCGCAGGCGGACGACCCAGTATTCATAGGCGTGCGTTGTTTCAGCCGAGACGCTGCGGCGTACTGGATGCTCCGCCTTCGCGGAGCATGACGACCGAGAGCCTCCTAATCCTGAGCACCGAGTCTCCGGCCAAGAGGCGAGACAAGACGCGCGTCGAACGTCAACGCCCCGCCCGCCTCACAGCATCGAGGGCAGTACCCGGTCGGGCGGCCGATGGCCGTCCATGAAGGTCTGAATGTTGATGATCACCTTGGTGCCCATGTCGACCCGGCCTTCGATCGTGGCGGAGCCGAGATGCGGCAGCAGCACGACCTTGCCGGTGCGGGCGAGGCGCATCAGCTTCGGGTTGACGGCCGGCTCGTGCTCGAACACGTCGAGCCCGGCGCCGGCGATCTCGCCGCTCTCGATCATGCGGGCGAGCGCGTTCTCGTCGATGATCTCGCCGCGCGCCGTGTTGACGATGTAGGCGCCCTTCTGGAGCATCTTCAGGCGCCGCGCCGACAAGAGGTGATAGGTCGCCGGCGTGTGCGGGCAGTTGACCGAGATGATGTCCATGCGGGCGAGCATCTGGTCGAGGCTCTCCCACCACGTCGCCTCCAGGGCTTCCTCGATCTTGCCCGGCACCCGGCGGCGATTGTGGTAGTGGATCTGCACCCCGAAGGCGCGGGCGCGGCGCGCCACCGCCTGGCCGATGCGGCCCATGCCGATGATGCCGAGGCGCTTGCCGGAGATGCGGTGGCCGAGCATCCAGGTCGGCGTCCAGCCGGTCCACGCCTTGTCGCCGATCATCAGGGCGGCGCCCTCGGTCAGCCGCCGCGGCACGGCCAGGATCAGCGCCATCGCCATGTCGGCCGTGTCCTCGGTGAGGACGCCGGGCGTGTTGGTCACCGTGATGCCGCGCTGGAGCGCCGCGGCGACATCGATATTGTCGACACCATTACCGAAATTCGCGATCAGCTTGAGCCGCTCGCCGGCGTGGCCGAGGGCGTGCGCGTCGATGCGGTCCGTCACGGTCGGGACCAGCACGTCGGCCTCCTGCATGGCCTCGGCGAGGGCGGCCGGCGTCATCGGCGTGTCGTCGATGTTGAGACGCGTGTCGAACAGCTCCCGCATCCGGGTCTCGACGCTGTCGGGCAGCTTCCGCGTCACCACCACGACGGGTTTCTTCCGATTCGCCATGTCGTTTGCCCCACCGCGGGGAGGATGCCGAAACCGGCCGCCCGCGGATTTTTCAGTCCTCTTTAACCCTCATCGCGGACATTGGAATTCCGCACTCGGAGGCACGTCGAGAAGGACCCTGCCGGCTCTTCTGTACCAGATGGCCGGGATAACACAATGCGCCAGAACCGGCTCCACACATCCCCTGTCCGGGCTCCGTCCGGCGCGCTCCGACAGGGCTCGAATCATGCAATCGACCGCGATTCGCCGCGTCGCGTCGTGGCGCGGGCGGCGCTCGTGCTCGCCGCCGCGGTGGTAGTCGCGGCGATGGGCCGCGCCCCCGCCGGCGCCACGGATCTGCCCACCGGCTCGGTCTCCGGACTGCCGGTGCCGCGCTTCGTCAGCCTCAAGCCCGACCGCGTCAATGTCCGGGCCGGCCCGACCAAGGACCACGACGTCACCTGGGTCTACACCCGCTCGGGCCTGCCCGTGGAGATCACGGCCGAGTACGAGAACTGGCGTCGCATCCGCGACTGGGAGGGCGCCGAGGGCTGGGTCTACCACTCGCTCCTGTCGGGCAAGCGCACCGCCTTCGTGGCGCGCGCCAAGGGCAACGACGAGCTCGTCCCGGTGCGGGCCGACGCGGATGCGGGAAGCCCGGTGACGGCGCGGCTCGAGCCCGGCGTGGTCGGCACGGTCAAGCGCTGCGACGGCAGCTGGTGCCGCTTCGTCGGCGACAAGTTCGACGGCTGGATCGCCCAGGAGCGGCTGTGGGGCGTCTATCCGAACGAGAAGGTCGACTGACCGGGCCGCAGCCGCGGCGCCACCTCAAGGCGGCGGCTTCGGCGGCAGGTACCCTTCGATGGAGGCCTGGATCTCCTCGGCGCGGACGTCGAGGTCCGTGCAGTTGAGCACCAGCACGCCGGTGAAGGCGCCGAGACTGGCGAGCATCCGCTTGGATCCGCCGGCCGTGAAGTCGCTCACCGGGACCGCCAGCTTGAGCCAGATCGACGACTGGACGCCGATCCGCGACACCCCGCTCCAGGTGATCTTGTCCCACGGGATCGGTCGGTCGAGCCACCGGCGGTCGTAGAGGCCCGAATCGTCGACCGACAGCACCGCGGCATTGTCGAAGATGCGCCGGATGTAGCGGACGACGAGCGGTGTCAGGAGCAGCAGGATCGGAACGAAGAGGAAAAGCTCATAGTCGATCGGCCCGGTCTCCTCGCCAATCGTCCGCAAGTAGATTTCCATTGCCAGGGCCGCGATCCCCAGAATCGGAAACAGCCCGAACACGGCGGCCATGACGGCGAGCTTCGGCTTGCTGTAATGGGCCTCGATAGGCATTGGAGTGTTCCTGTGAGTTCGCCTGCAAATCGCAGGTGGCGACATGAACAGGACTGCACCACGCCCGAGGGCGTGCTCACTTAGGGACATCGCGCGAGCATGCACGCCCGAACGGCAGCGATTTTCTGCCGACGCGGCAGGACGCGCCATGACCGGGATCGGAAAATCGGACCGCCCCGCCGCCGCTCGCCGGCCATGGCGGGGCGCGGCCGGTCGTGCCGGCGGCGCCGCTCCGGACATCGATTCGATCGGACCGCTCGAACCCATCCGCAAGCCTAGCGAGGCGTGCCGGCCGTATCGGTCCCGCGGGAGTCGCGATACGGCGCCTGCCAACGAAAAACGGCCGGGGGAGCCCCGGCCGTTCGAACGTCGTATGGAGGGTGACCTGCGCTACGGTCGGCTCACTTGCCCTTCTGGCGGAGGCGGACGACCACGTCGACGCGGCCGACCTCGTAGCCCTCGGGCAGCGCCGGCAGGGTGCCGATCTCGGTTTCGACCGTCGGGATGTCGACCAGCGCGTTCTTGTCCTCGAGGAAGAAGTGGTGGTGCTCGGAGACGTTGGTGTCGAAATAGGTCTTCGAGCCGTCCACGGCGACCTGCCGCAGCAGGCCGACATCGGTGAACTGGTGCAGGGTGTTGTAGACGGTGGCGAGCGACACCGGCACGCGCGCCCGCGACGCCTCCTCGTAGAGCATCTCGGCGGTGAGGTGGCGGTGGCCCTTGCCGAACAGGATCCAGCCGAGCGCCATGCGCTGCAGGGTGGGCCGCAGCCCGACACCGCGCAGCAGGCTCTTCACGTCGTGCCAGGGGCACCCGTTGAGCTCGGGACGCTGGGCGAAGAAGGCACCCGTGTCCCCCGACTTGGCGGTTCCGAGACCGGCGCTGGGAGCCGGAGAATTCCTCTGCATCGTGACTGAACTCGCGTGCCTGGCCCGGCATGTGACCTGTTGAATACGCATCATACCGGGGTGGGTTTGCTGTTGCAACCTTCTTGCAAATGCATCGCAATTCCGCGTACGCCGGAGACGGTGAATTTCGGTACGCGGGGCTGTCGGCGAGCGGTTTGACCGTCCGGTCGCGTGTGTTAGGGAAGTGCGGCCGATCCGGTGGGTCGGTGGTCGCGGGGAACTCACGGAATGCACAATCGTCGGTCGAGCTTCGAGTACGAAGACCTTCTCGCTTGTGGCCGGGGCGAAATGTTCTCCGAAGGACCGCAGCTCCCGCTGCCGCCGATGCTGATGTTCGACCGCATCGCCGAGATCGGCGAGCAGGGCGGCGACCACGGCAAGGGCCTGGTGCGCGCCGAGCTCGAGGTGAGGCCGGACCTGTGGTTCTTCCCCTGTCATTTCAAGGGTGACCCGGTGATGCCGGGGTGCCTCGGCCTGGATGCGCTGTGGCAGCTCCTCGGCTTCTTCCTCGGCTGGCTCGGGGCGGAGGGCAAGGGGCGGGCACTCGGGCTCGGCGAGCTGAAGTTCTCCGGTCAGGTTCTTCCGACCGTCCGTAAGGTCGTCTACGGCGTCGACATCAAGCGGGTCGTCCGCTCCCGGCTGGTGCTCGGGGTGGCCGACGGCTGGCTGTCGGCGGACGGCTCGGTCATTTATCGCGCAATGGATCTCAAGGTGGGCTTGTTCCGCGATCAGGCGCCGCAGCCCGGTCCGGCATAGCCCGGCACCGCCGCGGGCCGCTGGCCCGCCGGCCAGTCAGGAATCGGAATCATGAGACGCGTCGTCGTCACCGGGATGGGCATCGTGTCGTCCATCGGGAACAACACTCAAGAGGTGTTGGCGAGCCTGCGCGAGGCCAAGTCCGGTATTTCGCGCGCCGACAAGTATGCCGAGCTCGGCTTCCGCTGCCAGGTGCACGGCGCACCGACCCTCGATCCCGAGGAGGCGGTCGATCGCCGCGCCATGCGGTTCCTGGGGAGCGGCGCGGCGTGGAACCACGTCGCCATGGAGCAGGCGATCCGGGATTCCGGCCTCGCCGAGACCGAGGTCTCCAACGAGCGCACCGGCATCATCATGGGCTCGGGCGGCCCCTCCGCCCGCACCATCGTCGACGCCGCCGACATCACCCGGACGAAGGGGCCGAAGCGGGTCGGGCCGTTCGCGGTGCCGAAGGCGATGTCCTCGACCGCCTCCGCGACGCTCGCCACCTGGTTCAAGATCAAGGGCGTCAACTACTCGATCTCGTCGGCCTGCGCGACCTCGAGCCACTGCATCGGCAACGCCGCCGAGACCATCCAGTACGGCAAGCAGGACGTGATCTTCGCCGGCGGCTGCGAGGAGCTCGACTGGACCCTGTCGGTGCTG
The DNA here is from genome assembly GCF_016653355.1 of Rhodoplanes elegans. Classification (GTDB taxonomy): domain Bacteria; phylum Pseudomonadota; class Alphaproteobacteria; order Rhizobiales; family Xanthobacteraceae; genus Rhodoplanes; species Rhodoplanes elegans. The sequence continues at coordinate 9,913 of NZ_NHSK01000062.1, forward strand.
TTCGACGCCATGGGGGCGATGTCGTCCAAGTACAACGACACGCCGACCACCGCCTCGCGCGCCTACGACGTCGATCGTGACGGCTTCGTCATCGCCGGCGGTGCCGGCGTGCTGGTGCTGGAGGAGCTCGAGCACGCCAAGGCGCGCGGCGCCAAGATCTACGCCGAGGTCGCCGGCTACGGCGCCACCTCCGACGGGCATGATATGGTGGCCCCCTCGGGCGAGGGCGCGGCGCGCTGCATGCGCATGGCGCTGTCGACCGTGAAGCTGCCGGTCGACTACATCAACCCGCACGCCACCTCGACGCCGATCGGCGACATCAAGGAGATCGAGGCGATCCGCGACGTGTTCGGCGACAAGATCCCGGCGATCTCGGCGACCAAGTCGCTGTCGGGCCATTCGCTCGGCGCGGCCGGCGTCCAGGAGGCGATCTACTCGCTCCTGATGATGAACAACGGCTTCATCTGCGAGAGCGCCAACATCAAGACGCTCGACCCGGTGTTCGCCGACCTGCCGATCGTGCGCGAGCGCCGCGACGCGGCGACGCTCGGCTGCGTGCTGTCCAACTCGTTCGGGTTCGGCGGCACCAACGCTTCGCTCGTGTTCAAGCACGTGGACGCCTGAGCGGCGCCGGTCGCGCCGGACGAGAGGTCACGCCGTGTCGGCTACGAATCCACAGGTCCCCGTGTCGGCCCGGCGGTCGTCACGACACTGTAGCACGCCCGACATACAGATCCGGCGAGCACGTCCAGACGTATCGACCCGGGATGCGACCGCCGGAGTGGCCGGACGGGCGGAGGGTCGAGCCGTGCGCGGGGAGGCGGCGAAACGATGTCCAGCGACAGCAAGACGCCCGGCGGCAATGCCTCCGGGCACGCCGTGGTTCGGTTTCCGCCGCGCAGGCCGTTCGTCATGACGACCGAGCAGGGCGCCACCAAGAGCGGGCTGATGCTCGGTCGCCGCGGCCTCGTGATGGGCGTCGCCAACAACCACTCGATCGCCTGGGGCATCGCCAAGGGGCTCGCCGCCCACGGCGCCCAGCTCGCCTTCACGTATCAGGGCGAGGCGCTCGGCAAGCGGGTCAAGCCGCTCGCCGAGTCGGTCGGATCGAGTCTCGTGCTGCCGTGCGACGTCGAGGATCTCCGCTCGGTCGACGGCGTGTTCGACAAGCTCGCCGAGGCCTGGGGCGGCATCGATTTCCTGGTCCACGCCATCGCGTTCTCCGACAAGAACGAGCTGAAGGGCCGCTACGCCGACACGACGCGCGACAACTTCTCGCGCACCATGCTGATCTCGTGCTTCTCGTTCACCGAGCTGGCGAAGCGCGCCGCGGCGCTGATGACGCACGGCGGATCGATGGTGACGCTGACCTATGGCGGCTCCACCCGGGTGATGCCGAACTACAACGTGATGGGCGTCGCCAAGGCGGCCCTCGAGGCGTCGGTGCGCTACCTCGCCGCCGACTTCGGGCCGCAGGGCATCCGGGTCAACGCCATCTCGGCTGGTCCGGTGCGCACGCTCGCCGGCGCCGGCATCGCCGACGCGCGGCTGATGTTCAACTACCAGCAGCGTCACGCGCCGCTGCGCCGGACCGTGTCGATCGAGGAGGTCGGCGGCGCCGCCCTCTACCTGCTGTCGGATCTGTCGACCGGCGTCACCGGCGACATCCACTTCGTCGACTCCGGCTACAACATCATCTCGATGCCGCATCCGGCCGCGCTCAAGACCGTCGACGACGCCGAGTCGGCCGCCGAGGAGCGCGCCGCCAAGGACGCCGCGCAGTAAGCCTTCCGATCGCCGTCCGGCCGGGGCGTGGCCTTGGATCGCCGCGCCCCGATTCGCGTTGACGTGACGGGTGTCGCCGTCACGGACGCCAGCGTCACGGGCGCGCCGGGAGAGGACAACGCCGGCCGTGGAGCGCCGCCGTGCTGAACACGACTCCGGCCCTCGCGGTCGCCCCGCTGCCCGCCCTGGTCTGGGCCTTCCGCATCGCCGAGGACGGCCGCGCCGAGGAGCTCGACGTCGTCCGGCCGATCGCCCCGGTCGCCGACGGCTGGCTGTGGCTGCATTTCAACCTGGTCGACACCCGCTGCGGCGCGGTCCTGCGCACCTTTCCCGACCTCCCCGACGAGGCCGTCGAGGCGCTGCTCGGCCCCGACACGCACCAGCAGCTCCAGGTCGACGGCGATTGCGTCTACGGCGTGATCGCCGATCTCGGTCGCGAGTTCGAGGGCGTCACCGAGGAGCTGCGGCTCCTGCACTTCGCCATGCGCGAGCGCGTGCTGGTGAGTGCCCGCCGCCGCGCCCTCAACGCGGTCGACGAGGTGCGCCAGCTCCTGCGCGCCGGCCGCCGCGTGGAATCCCCGGCCGCCCTGATCGAGCTGGTCATCGATCACGTGGTCGACGCCATCGACCGGCTCGCCGACACGCTGGCGCTCGACATGGATCGCATCGAGGAGCGCATCCTCGATCTCGAGACCAGTGACGAGCGCCGCAAGCTCGGCGCCTTCCGCCGCACCACGGTGCGGCTGCATCGCCAGCTCGCCGGCTTGCGCGCGCTGTTCCATCGCTTCGAGGCGATCGAGCCGGAGGAGTTGGCCCCGGCGCTGCGCCTCGACGCCGTGCGGCTGTCCCAGCGCCTCGACGGCCTCGACCAGGAGATCGATGCGCTGCGCGACCGTGCCCGCATGCTGCAGGACGAGCTGTCGAGCCAGCTCGTCGAGGAGACCAACCGCAACCTGCGGGCGCTCTCCATCGTCACCATCATGTTCCTGCCGCCGACGCTGGTCGCCGGCTTCTTCGGCATGAACCTGAAGGGCATGGCCTTCGCCGACGGCGAGACCGGCTTCTGGGCCGGCGTGATCGTCTCGGCGCTGTCCTCGCTGATCGTCTATCTGCTGCTGCGCTGGCGCGGCCTGACGCGGGGGTAGGGCGCCGCTATCCCCGGACGATCGACGCGAGACGCGTCCCTACGGCCGCCAGACCATCATGAAGACGGGCGACTGGGAGAGCGGGTTGACGTCCTCGCCGCCGATGGAAAAACCCTGCTTCTCGTAGAACCGGATGGCCCGGTAGTTGTCCTTGTTGACGTGCAGGGCGATGCCGGTCGGGGCGACCCGCTTGGCCTCGTCGAGCAGCGCGGTCGCGACCGGCGTGCCCCACGCCTCGGGGGCGACCACGATCTGGTCGAGATAGCCGGTCTCGTCGATGGTGACGAAGCCGAGCATCTCGGCGCCGGCACCGTCCGGGCGGGCGACCTCGGCCACCACGACGGACGCCATCGGCACCAGCTCGGTGCGCCAGCGATCGCGCCACCAGGCGACGCGGGCGGCGAAGTCGTGGCGCGGATAGGCGGTTTGCCAGGTGCGCTGCCACAGCGCGATGACGGCGTCCTCGTCGTCGCGCTCGTAGGGCCGGATCACAGGCGGGGCGGCGACCGGCGGGGCGGCGGTCGCGGGGGTCGTGCTCATCGTCGTCATGCGGCCCTTATACCAGCGGGATCCTGAATCGACTCTTCCGGGATACCCCTACGTCCGGTGGCACTATGCGGACGACTCGCGGTTTCGGTCCGCGCGACGGCGACGATCGCGCCCACCCGAGCCGGGGCTTCAGCGCTCCGTCAACTTCAGCTCCAGCCGGCGGTTGCGCTGGAACGCCTCCTCGGTGCGGTCGGGGTCGAGCGGCTGGTACTCGCCGAAGCCGGCGGCGACGAGGCGCTGCGGCGGCACGCCCCGGCCGACCAGGTACTGCACCACCGAGATGGCGCGCGACGCCGACAAGGCCCAGTTGCTGGGGAACTGCGGGCTCGCGATCGGCCGGATGTCGGTGTGGCCGTCGACCCGCAGCACCCACGGGATCTCGGGCGGAATCTGCTTCTCCAGCTCGATCAGCGCGCCGGCGAGCTTATCGAGCTCGATGCGGCCCTCCGGCCGCAGCGCCGCCTGGCCGGTGTCGAAGAACACCTCGGCCTGGAAGACGAAGCGGTCGCCGACGATGCGCACGTCCGGCCGGTTGCCGATGATGGCGCGCAGCCGGCCGAAGAAGTCGGAGCGGTAGCGCGACAGCTCCTGGACGCGCTGCGCCAGCGCGACGTTGAGGCGCTGGCCGAGATCGGCGATGCGCGACTGGGCGTCCTTGTCCTTCTTGTCGGAGGCGTCGAGCGCGCTTTCGAGCGCGCCGAGCTGGCGGCGCAGCGCGCCGATCTGCTGGTTGAGCAGCTCGACCTGGGCGAGCGCCCGGGCGGTCGCCCGCTTTTCCGAATCGAGCGCCGAGCCGAGTTCGGCGATACGCCCCTGGGCGGCGCCGAGCTCGCCGGCCGTGCCGGGACCGGCGGCGCCGGCGCGCAGCCGGTCGCGCTCGCCCTCGGCGACGGCGAGGTTCGCCGAGAGCCGCGCCACCTCCTCCTCCAGGCTGGTCTTGCCGGTCTTCTCCAGCGATAGCAGGTCGGTGAGCTGGCTGATCTGCGCGGTGAGGCGCTGCAGCGCCGTGTCCTTGCCGGCGACCTCCTGGGACAGGAAGAACTGCACGACGACGAACACGGTGAGCAGGAAGATCACCCCGAGCAGCAGCGTCGAGAGCGCATCGACGAAGCCGGGCCAGTAGTCGACGCCGCGGTCGCGGCGGAAGCGGGACAGGGCCATCAGCGCGTCCTCGTCGTGAGAGCCACGACCACCGAGCCGTCATGCCCCGGCGCGTCCCGGGCATCCACGACGTCCGGGCTCGCCACGGGGAAGGGCGTGGATGGCCGGGACGAGCCCGGCCATGACGCGATCGAGATGCCTGTCACGAGACCCATCTGGCTCACATCCCCGGTCCGCCCGGCACCGGCGGTCACGTCTTCTCGGCGTGCTGGCGGGCCAGGACCTCGAGCACGCGCTGCAGCTCGGCCTGCTGGTCGGCCTGCGCCTCCACCCATTCGCGGATGATCTGCTGCTCCTCGCGCATGTGCTGGACGAGGCCCTGGATGCCCTCGGCGAGGTTGGCCATCGCGTGGGTCGCCGCCTTGTTGGCGCCCGCCTCGGCGATGGCGTCCTGCAGCCGGTCGAGCGCCACGCGCATCTCGCTGCCCATCGCGACCGGCGCAGCGGCGGCCGCCGACGGGGCGCCGGCGCCGAGCTCGCGCACCGAGGTCGACAGCCAGTCCTCCACCTCGGTGTAGAAGCGGTTCTGCGCCTGGCTCGCCTGCAGGTCGAGGAAGCCGAGCACCAGGGAGCCCGCGAGCCCGAACAGCGACGACGAGAACGAGATACCCATGCCGCCGAGCGGTGCCGCGAGGCCCTCCTTGAGGGCGTCCAGCATGGTCGCGGCGTCGCCGCCGACCTTCAGCCCGTCGATCACCCGGCCGACCGAGCCGACCGTCTCGATCAGGCCCCAGAAGGTGCCGAGCAGGCCGAGGAAGACCAGGAGCCCGGTCATGTAGCGGGCGGTGTCGCGCGCCTCGTCGAGCCGCATGGCGATCGAATCGAGGATCGAGCGCAGCAGCGGCGCCGACAGCGCCATGGCGCCCATGCGGTCGCCGAGAATCGACGCCATGGGGGCGAGCAGCGAGGGCGGCCGCTCCACCCGCAGGCCCGGATCGGCGAGCCGGAAGCCGTTCACCCAGGCGACTTCGGGAAACAGCCGCACCACCTGGCGGAAGGCCAGCACGACGCCGATCAGCAGGACCCCGACGATCAGCCCGTTGAGTCCCGGATTGGCGAGGAACGCGGTCCAGATCTGGCGGTGCAGGACGACCACCAGCAGAACCCCGAGCACCAGGAAAACCAGCATCCGGAACAGATAGATGCGGGGCGATGACACCTTGAAGGGGTCGATCTCGCGCTCGGGCTTGGCCATGGTGATTCCGCCGCTTGGTTCGATCCCAATATGGCACAGCCGCGCGGCGAATTTAACGCGCCGCAACGGAGCGGTCCCCCGCTCCGGAGGGATTATCCGCGGATCGCGTCCCGCCCCGGCCCGGCCGGCTCACGGCCGGTTGGCGGCCTTCAGGAGCGAGAGAATCTCGCGGTGCATGGTCTCGTTGCCGCAGACGATGCTCCGGCGCCCGAGCATCTGGTCGCCGCCGTCGCAGTCGCCGACATAGCCGCCGGCCTCGCGCACCATCAGGATGCCGGCGGCCATGTCCCAGGGCGACAGGTTGCGCTCCCAGAAGGCGTCGAAACGGCCGGCCGCCACCCAGGCGAGATCCAGCGAGGCGGCGCCGAAGCGGCGCAGGCCCGCGACCCGCTCCTGCACCTGCTCGAACTCTTTCCGGAACTGGCCGAGCTCGCCGCGGCCGAGATGCGGCAGGCCGCAGCAGATCACCGCGTCGGCGAGGCGCTGGCGCCCGGCGACTCTTATGCGCTGGTCGTTGAGGAAGGCGCCCTTGCCGCGCTCCGCCATGAACAGCTCCTCGTTGGCCGGGTTGTAGATCACCCCGGCCACGATGGTGTCCTCGCGCTGCAGCGCGATCGAGATGGCGAACTGCGGAATGCCGTGCAGGAAGTTGGTGGTGCCGTCGAGCGGGTCGACGATCCAGGTGTGGCTGCGGTCGCTGCCCTCCTGCAGGCCGCCCTCCTCGCCGAGGAAGCCGTAGCCGGGGCGCGCCTTCTCCAGCTCGGCGCGCAGCGTCTCCTCGGCCTTGCGGTCGGCCGCGGTGACGAAATTGGCCGGCCCCTTGAGCGAGACCTGCAGGTGCTCGACCTCGCCGAAGTCGCGCTTGAGGGCGCGGCCGGCCTTGCGGGCGGCGGCCACCATGACGTTGAGCAGTGCGGAGCGGAGCATGTTGTGCCATTCGCGTCATGGCCGGGCTCGTCCCGGCCATCCACGCCTTCGTTCGGTTCAGGGGTCGTCAGAGGGTGCCCGCGACGAGCCCGGGCACGACGAGAAATCCGTGCGCCGCGGTCTTACACGGTGCGAGGGCGGCGATCCACCCTGGGGATGAACACTTTGTTGTATTCCGCACCTCCTGCGCCCTATAGTTGCTGGCCGTGTTTACTGCTTCCGCCAAATCGCGGCAGACCCTCACTTTTGATTGATGACCAGTCTAACGGCTAATTCGTTTGGGGGCGCTTATGGAGACTCTAAAAATTGGCGAGCTATTGCTCGCCGCGATAAATCTAAAGGCGCTTTTTCAAGCCATCAACCCCCAGCAAAATTTGATTCTGCTCGATCGCGACCACCAGGACGTTATGCGCTTTGTCGATCTAATTCAGAGCGAAGCAGATAGATTTGACCTTATATCAACCCGCGCTTCAGTTCGCCGCCTCAAGGAGCTTCTTGAACAATGCGCCATTAAAGATCAACCCCGACCGAGCATGACGACTTACACGATGATTGACGCAGAGAGAATTCGAGGACATGGGGCCGACATGACAGGTCGGCTCGCCGACGATATTGGAGCGAGGATGGCGATGATGTTGCCGCCGTCGAAGGCGGCCTATTTTAACCCAACAATCCCAATATTCGGCAAAGATGTTGCAGACAAGTTTCCCAATAACGTTGCCGACATTGTCGAGGCAGGCAACTGCTTTGCTCTTGGACGGAATACAGCTTGCGTCTTTCACCTTATGCGGGTCACGGAAGCCGCCGTTCAAGAATTTGGACGGAAACTCGGGGTCAGCCTCGCCGGCGAGCTGATGTGGCAAAATATTTTAGATCGTTTAAATCCCATCATAAAAAACATGGATCACCGGGCTCCACACACCGTGCAATGCGCCGCAATTCAATCTCATCTCTATAATGTAAAGGTAGCCTGGCGAAATGCGGTGATGCATCCAAAGGCTACTTACGACGAAGGCGAGGCGCGGGCTATCCTGAACCATGTCAATTCATTTCTAATCGAACTAGTTAAAATCCTATAGCCTAGATCGGGATCGTCAACATTGAACAAGCTCTTCGAACGCCTATCGTGCTTTATCCTTGTGTGATAGCCGGTAACGGCCGCCCTCACGCCCGCCGCACGCCGATGGTCCAGGAGGGACGCTGGGTGGGCTCGCGGCGGCTGGTGACCAAGCGGAGGTCCTGGTCGATGTAGACGTTCGTCATCTCGGGTTGGGCTTTAAATGTCTTGCCGAGCTTCTTGGCGGCGGCGGGATCGAGGGCGGAGAAGTCGGGCGTGCCGAGATCGGACGTCCCCGAGTCCGCGGCCTCCTGATAACAATCGCCCTTCTTGCGCATCACATCGGAAAACCATGCCTTCGCCGAGGGGATGTCGAGATCGCGATCGGCCCGCACCACCGCCACCTCGACGCCGATGTTCCTGATCAGCCAGCGGCCGTCGACGATGTCGTATTTCTGGATGATCATCAGGTCGCAGCCGGCCAGCACCGAGCGCAGCTTTTCCAGAAGCCCGCCCTTCTGGCCCGGCACGTGATGGGCGATGTTGGCGTAGAAACCGTCCTCGCGAAAAATCTGATAGGACTGGTCGAACACGCGGCCCGGAATGGCGTCGTGGAACGGAATCGTCGACCACGCCGGCGTCCACACGCCCTGCACGGCGACGACCTGATCCTCGGCCCGCGGAATCGGATTTCGGCGCGACAGCTCGGTAAACAGCGGTGCGAGGTGCTGGTCGAGCAGCGCCAGCTTGTCGCTCTGCTTGGCGTCGTGGCGGCCGTCGACGAGCGCGAGCACCCGCGCCTTCAGCTCGGCCGTGCTCCAGCTTTCGAGATCGTCGCCGTCGAGACCGTCCCCGTGCGGCGTGAAGGACGTGACGCGATCGAGCATGCGGGTCGCTCCGAGCTGAGAGTCCTTTTTCGCGCGAGCCCCGTGTGTGATTCACGACTCTGTCAGATCGTCCTGACAGCGCCGTCTGTCACGTCGGGTGTCAGCATGACACCGCGAGATGCGCGATTCCGGGATCAAGCTTTTTGGCGCGAGGCGGTTCCGGGATGCGGCGTCGCGGCGGGTCCGGGCCACATGGTTCGAGACGCGCTCCTGCGGAGCGCTCCTCACCATGAGGGTGAAGTCCGAACCGGCCGCAGCCTCGTGTCCCGGGCGCGGCGCGACGCGCCGTGACCCGGGACCCAGGGCGTCACGACCTGGTGCTCAAGAGTGCATCGTGCCGACGTCCCTGGGCCCCGGATCGGCGACACGTCGGACCTGCGGTCCGCCGTGTCTTGTCCGGGGCACGCAGCAACGATCCCGCCGCCCTCACTCCGCGGCGGCGGCCGAGAGGTTGTCGAGCGAGGAGACGATGTGGCCGGCGAGGGCGTCGGCGAGCGCCGAGCGCTCGTGCGGATTGCGCAGCAGGCCGATCTGGCAGGGCGGCAGCGCCGGAAAGCCGTCGGCCGGGGTGAGCACCCGCATGCCCGGCCGCAGCCCCGAGGTCGCCGACACCGAGACGGCGAGCCCGGCCAGCACGGCGGCCGAGATGGCGCCGGCATTCCCGCTGGAGAACAGGAGCCGGTGGCTGCGGCCGATCCGGTCGAGGCTCTCGATCGCGCTGTGGCGCCACTTGCACGACGAGCGCCCGAGCGCCAGCGGCAACGGCGAGTCGAGATGAATGGCGTGGCGGCTCGACGTCACCCACAGGAGCTGCTCCTGGCGAAACACCTCGACGGCGCGCGTCGTCTCGCAGCTCGTCACGATGGCGATGTCGAGCTCGCTTTCGTCGATGCGCAGCGCGAGATCGATCGACGGCTCGCACACCACGGTGAGCTCGACGCCCGGATAGACCCGCGAGAAGCGCGCCATGATCTCGGGCAGATAGCGGTCGGCATAGTCGTCCGGCACGCCGAGCCGCACCCGGCCGGTCAGCTCCTCGTCACCGAAGGCCGAGACCGCCTCGACGTTGAGCTTGACGATGCGCCGCGCGTAGTCGAGCAGCCGCTCGCCGTCCTCGGTGAGCTTCGACTGGCGGCCGTCGCGGGCGAACAGCGGCCGGGCGATGCGCTCCTCCAGCCGCTTCATCTGCATCGACACGGCCGACTGCGTCTTGTGGACGATCTCGGCGGCGCGCGTGAACGAGCCGGTCTCGGCGATGGCCACGAAGGTGCGGAGCTGGTCGACGTCGAGCAGGGTCGTCATGGCGGCTCCTCCGAGAGCATGTTGCCGAGAGCGTGTCGCCGCGGGCGTGTCTCCGACAGGGTGCGGCCATGCCGGGCGCATCCATCAGCCGGGTTGATGGCGCAGATTAAAAACATTCGTTTTCGTCATCAATCGAAGAGTGGCATTCTCCGGCCCTCGGCAATCGCGCGGGTTTTCGGGTGGCGTCCTCGGAGGTGGACGTCGACGATGCCGCGCCGCCACCCAACAGGAGGTCGCCATGACGGCGCTGACGTACATCCGCACCCTTCCCCGGCCCGGCCTGCGTGGCGTTCGGGCGATCGCCACGGCGATCGGGGCGGTGGCGATGCACGCCCGCCGTCTCGCCGAGGCCGTGAAACATCGTCGCGAGGCGGCGATGCTGGCCGGGTTCAACGACCGCATGCTGTCCGACATCGGGCTGACCCGCGGCGACGTCGCCGACGCCTATTCCGAGCCGCTGTGGCGCGACCCGACCGCGCTGCTGGCGCGCCGCGCCGGCGAGCGCCAGACGGCGCGGCGACGGCCGGGCGGCCGGCTGCGGCGCCTGCTCTCGGCGCCGTCGCTGGTGCCGACCGACGACGGCGACGGCACGGGCGTAAAAGACCACGCTCGTCGGGCGGCCCGGTCCGCCTGATTCACCACGACGCCGGCTGAGCTTCGAGTCGATTCATCGGCTCGAACGCGCCCCAATGGCAGTGCCTCCACCTCTTCCCGGCGGGGAGAGGCGGATCTCGCGCGACAGCGCGAGACCCGGGTGAGGGGGTGCCGAGGTCGCCACGGGGGGCCGCCGTCTGTGACGGAGCGCACGGTCGACAGGCGGTAACTCGCTCCTTATCCTCCATCACGGCCGACACCATACCTCTCGGCCGCACCGCATGGAGAGACCCTAGAAATGCGACGCACCCTCGCCGCGATCGTGATCGCGGGCGCCCTCGTCTCGCCGGCCGCCGCCGAGACCCTGATGCTGGCCAAGAGCTATTCCGTCTCCGGCACCAACGGGGACGGCTCCTCCTATTCGGGCACGCTCGCCCTGCAGGTCATTTCCGACACCACCTACACGGTGCGCTGGTCGATCGGCGGCACGACCTACACGGGCTTCGGCATGCGCATGAACGACTACCTGGCCGCCACCTACACGATGGACGGCAAGCCGGGCCTCGTCATGTACAAGGTCGAGGACGGCGGCGTGCTGCGCGGCCTGTGGTCGGTGCGCGGCCAGAACGGCTCCGGCACCGAGACCCTGACGCCGCGCTGAGCGTCGGCCCGGTCGGCCCCGGCGAGGGGCCCGACCCCGGGCCTGCCCGCTCGCGTTTTTCATCTTCCGCCTTTTCACCCGCCCGCCCGACCGCCCGCCCCGCACGGCGATTGCCGTGCCGGGCGGGCTCGCTGTATCAA
>NZ_NHSK01000063.1 GCF_016653355.1 Rhodoplanes elegans
TGCAGGGCTGGACGCCGCCCGGCGTCCAGCCCTGCACGGGCGCCCCCGGCGCGATCGGGATGCCGCCCGGTCCGGGCGTCGTGGTGAGCTGGGCCCGCGCGGCCGTGCCCGGAAGGCCGAGCAGGACGAGACCGGCGGTGAGGCCGATCATGGCGGATCGCCGGCCGGTGGCGGCGGCGGCGATCGTCTCCCGAGCGGTTCTGCGCCGCGTCATCGCCCACCGCGTCATCGTTCCTCGACTCATCGTCTCTCGATTCATCCTGCCCCGGGTGGTCCCTGCCGGCCTGTCGCTCCGCCCGACCGCTTGGTTGACGAAGGTCAATCGCCGGCCGCCGGCCCGGTTCAGGCTGTGGCGGCCGGGCTCCTGTCCCGGTCTCGCGGGAACCGATCATGCCACACGACACCACGGTCCGGCGCATCGTCCTCGCCCTCACGACGAGCCTTTGGCTCGTCGCCGGGCCGGCCATCGCCGGCGACTTCTGGCGCTGCACGGAGGGCCGTTGGACGGCGGTCGGGCAACCGCGGCACCCGATGCCGGAGCATCCCTGCGGCACGCGCCTCGCGGTGCCGCGCGACCGGGCCGGCTGCGAGACCACCGGCGGCCGCTGGGGGCCGGCCGGGATCTTTCCGGCGCCGATCTGCCGGGTGCCGACCCGCGACGGCGGCCGTGTCTGCGCCGACAGCGGGGAATGCGAGGGGGAATGCCTGGCGGCGCCGACGCCGGCCGAGCGCGACAGGCTTCGCTCCGGCCGACCGATCGCCGCGACCGGCACCTGCACGCCGCACGTCCCGGTGTTCGGCTGCCAGGCGCGGGTGGTCGAGGGGGTCGTGCACGGCATCCTCTGCCGGGACTGAGCCGCTGCGCGCGCCTCGCGGCGCAGCGCCGGGCTCACGCCCATTCGGCGCGTGCCTCCGCGACGAGATCGACGCTGCCGCGCACCCCGATGTCATCGAGATGCGCGTCCAAAAACGCGGCGGCGCAGCGCCGGCCCTCGTCGCGCAGGAACTCGAAGAACTCGAAGTCGGTGGACATCCGGCTCGCCGCCGTGAGCTCGTGGCCGATCACGTCGAGGGCGATGCGGTGCAGATTGATCCGGCGATAGGCGCCCGGCCCGGTGCCGTGCGGCAGGCGTCCCTCGTCGATCAGCCGCGCGACGAACTCGATCGCGCGCACCTCCGCCAGGAGAGACGAGTTGAAGTTGATCTCGTTGACGCGATCGAGGATCTCGCGCGACGTCCGCGGCGTCGTCCGCCGTACCAGCGGATTGAGCTGGACGATCAGCACGTCCTCGGTGGCGGTGGTGTGGAAGAACGGGAAGATCGCCGGATTGCCCAGATACCCGCCGTCCCAGTGCGGCACGCCGTCGATCTCGACGGCGCGGAACAGCATCGGCAGGCAGGCGGAGGCGAGGATCACGTCGGCCGTGATCTTGTCGCGCGGGAAGACCTTGAGCCGACCGGTATGGACGTCGGTCGCCGAGACGAAGAGCTGCAGCGGCGCACAGGCCCGCACCGCCTCGAAATCGACGAAGCGCTCGATCAGCTCGCGCAGCGGATTGATGTCGAGCGGCCGCAAGTCGTAGGGCGGAAGGAAGCGGCCCAGCACGTCGAACCACATCCCGATCGGCGACGTCTCCAGCGGAACGAAGGACAGGAGCCGGTCGAGCACGGCCCGCTGCAGGGCCGGCAGGCCGCCGGCCGTGCTGACCGCCCGCCACAGATCGGCGAGCCGACGACGCGCCTCGTCGGGCCCGCCGCGGGCGAGCCCGTCGGCCAACATCACGGCGTTGACGGCGCCGGCCGAGGTGCCGGAGATGCCCTCGATCTGCACGCGGCCGTCGGCGAGCAGGTGGTCGATGACGCCCCAGGTGAAGGCGCCGTGCGCGCCGCCGCCCTGAAGCGCGAGGTTGACGCGCTTGGTCGCGCCGGACGACGCGCCGGCGGGCGGGAAGGCGGGTGATTCGGCCGTCATGCCGGGAGTCTACTCCGCCAGCGCCTCCTTGCGCTTCCTGAAAACGGTTGGCGACAGCAGCACCAGGATCAGCAGGGCGGCGAGGCCGAGCAGCGTGGCGCTGATCGGCCGCTGCACGAACACGGCGAAATCCCCGTCGGACAGCATCATGGCGCGGCGGAAGTTCTCCTCGAGCTGCGGCCCGAGCACGAGGCCGAGCAGCAGCGGCGCCGGCTCCGCCCCAACCTTGATGAAGAAGTAGCCGATCAGCCCGCAGGCCAGCATCAGCCAGATGTTGAAGACGCTGTTGGCGATGCCGTAGGTGCCGATGCAGCACAAGAGCGCGATCGCCGGGAACAGCAGGCGATAGGGGATCTTCAGCATCGACACCCAGATCCCGACCATCGGCAGGTTGATGATCAGCAGCATCAGGTTGCCGACCCACATCGAGGCGATGACGCCCCAGACGAGCTGCGGCTGCTCGGTCATGATCTGCGGACCGGGCTGGATGCCGTGCATCATCAGGGCGCCGATCATCAGGGCCATCAGGGCATTCGCAGGGATGCCCAGCGTGAGGAGCGGAATGAAGCTCGTCTGCGCGCCGGCATTGTTGGCGGCCTCGGGCGCGGCGACGCCCTCGATCGCACCGTGGCCGAACATCGCCTTGTTCTTCGAGATCTTCTTCTCCAGCGCATAGGCCGTGAACGGCGGCAGCGCGGCGCCGCCGCCGGGCAGCACGCCGAGGATCGAGCCGATCAGCGTGCCGCGCGTCATCGCCGGGAACGCCGCCTTCAGGTCGGCGAGGCTAGGGATCAGGTCGCGCACCTTCTGACTGACCACCTGGCGGACCGGCGGGCGCTCCAGATTGGCCATGATCTCGCCGAGGCCGAACAGGCCCATCGCGACCGGCACGAAGTCGATGCCGTCGCCGAGCTCGGCGACCCCGAAGGTCATGCGGGCGGCGCCGGACGAGACGTCGATGCCGATCAGCCCGAGCAGCAGGCCGAGCAGCACCATGGCCAGCGCCTTCATGACCGAGCCGTGAGCGAGAATCACGGCGGCGAGCAGGCCGAGCACCAGGAGCGAGAAGTACTCGACCGCCGTGAACTTCAGCGCCAGCACCGACAGCGGCAGGCTGAGCAGACAGATCACCACGGTGGCGATGGTGCCGGCATAGAACGACGAGATGGCGGCGATGGCCAGCGCCGGTCCGGCGCGGCCGTTCTGCGCCATCTTGTGGCCGTCCAGGCAGGTGACGACCGACGAGGTCTCGCCCGGCACGTTGACCAGGATGGCCGTGGTCGAGCCGCCGTACTGGGCGCCGTAGAAGATGCCGGCCAGCATGATGAAGGCCGAGGTCGGCGCCAGCCCGAACGTGAACGGCAGCAGCAGCGCGACGGTCGGGATCGGGCCGATGCCGGGCAGCACGCCGATGGCGGTGCCGATGACGACACCGATCAGGCAGTAGAGCAGATTGATCGGCTCGACCGCGGTGGCGAGGCCGAGCGCGAGATTGCCGAACAGGTCCATGGCGGTCGTCTCCTCACCAGGGCCAGATCGGCACCGGAAGCTTCAGGGCTTGGACGAACAGCAGCACGGCCCCGACCGCCATGGCGCTGCCGAACAGGATGGTCTCCAGTGGTCGCGTCTCGCGGCTGGCGAAGCCGGCGATCACGATCGTGACGACCGACGCGATCATTAGTCCCGCCGTGGTGACCAGCAGCGCGAAGGCGGCGACCGCCGCGAGGATGAACACGACGGCGCGCGGCTGCGGCGGCGTGATGCCCTTGAACGGCGCGACGAGCCCGCGCACGACGAAGAACAGGCCGAAGCCGAGCACCGCGACGGCGATCGCCCGCGGCATGTAGCCCGGCCCCATGTTGGCCGCCGTGCCGACCCGCAGGCTCCAGGTCGCGACCGCCGTGAACACGGCGACCGCGACCAGGAACAGGCCGAACAGCAGATCCTGCAGATCGATCCGGCGGCCCTCCATGACCGTCACTCGCCCTTGATGCCGTTCTCGCGGACGACGGCGCCGAGCGTCTTCACGTTGTCGGCGAACCAGGTGCGGAACGCCGCCGGGCCGTCGGCCTTCACGGTCCCGCCGAGATCGGCGATCTTCTGGGCGATGTCCGGGCTCGCGAGCATCTTCTTCAGCTCGGTGTCGAGCTTGGCGACGAGCTCGGGCGGCGAGCCGGCCGTCACCATCAGGCCCTGCCAGGTGCCGGCGTCGCCGGCCGGCAGCTTGGCCTCGTCGAAGGTCGGAAGATCCGGCGCCGACTTGAGCCGCTCGGGACCGGAGACCGCGAGACCGACGAGCTGGTTGTTCTTGACGAAGGGCAGCGTCGCCGTGACGCCGTTGAAGATCACCTGGCTCTCGCCCGCCACCACGGCGCGGGTCGCGGCGGCGCCGCCGCGATAGGGCACGTTCTTCCACTCGATGCCGAGCGCCTTGGCGATACGGATCGGGGTGACGTGATTCATGCCGCCGATGCCGGAGTTGGCGACCGCGAGCTTGCCCGGATTGGCCTTGGCGTAGCTGATCAGCTCGGCGACCGACTTGGCCGGCGTCGACGGGCTGACCGCCAGCACATAGGGCGCGAACATGATCATGCCGACCGGCGCCAGATCCTTCTGCGGATCGAAGGTGAGGTCGGGGAACAGGCTCGGCGCCAGCGCCAGCGTGCCGACGTCGAGCAGCAGGAGCGAGTGGCCGTCCTTCGGCGCCTTGGCGACCGCGTCGGCGCCGATGTTGCCGGAGCCGCCCGGCTTGTTCTCGACGACCACGGCTTGGCCGATCGCCTCCTGCAGCTTGGGCGCGATCAGGCGCGCCAGGATGTCGGAGGTGCCGCCGGGCGCGTAGGGCACCACGATGCGCACCGCGCGGCTGAAATTCTGCTGCGCCTCGGCGGGCGCCGGCTGCAGGGCCGCGCCGGCGAGCGCCGCGGCGACGACGAAGCAAATCGATCTGATCATATGCGTCCTCGTGATGGCCGGTCTGGTGGAAGACGGGATCGACGAGCGGGAGCGCGGAACGAAGACGAGCAGAGCCAGGAAAGGAGAACAGGAAAGGCAGGACGTAGGAGGACAGATCTGTCGTCGATCGCGCAGCCGTGTCGAAAGTCGGACGAGTCGAGTCGTTCGGGTCTAGTCCCGGTCAGCGATGTTCGGAATCCGGATGACCGCGTGCGCATGGTCGATTATTCGGCCGGCGAAGTCGATGGCGCAGATGAGACCGCATCTCGTCTCACGTCATACGTCGTATGACGTGAGACGGTCGACCAGCTCACGTGATCGTCCCGATCCACGAGAAGACGCCGGGCGGGCCGCGCAGGTCGCGCAGCGGAAGATGCGGCGCTTCGTCGTCATGATACCGCGGATCGAGGGGCCACTCGCCCGCAGTCGCTTGCGCGGCGGTTGTCGCGACTTCACGGCGGAGCATCGCCACGGGCTGTCGCTGGTCGCCTCCGATCGTGCATGGCGATCCGCAACACGTCGCTCACGAACCGGGCGCGACGGCGGCGGTTGTCCCGGAGAGACACGCCCGCACACCGAGGAGAATCACGATGGCACCGTCCCTGAAATCGGCAGCCCAGCCCCGGCCCGGCGACGAGGCGCCGGACGGCACGCCCGGCACCGGCGAGGCTATCTGCCCGGACTGCGAGGGCAGCGGCAAGCGCGACGGGCGCGCCTGCCCGACCTGCAACGGGACCGGCAAGGTGGTTCAGGGGATCGGTGGCGCCTGAAGGCGCGGCGAGCCACGCACATCGACCGCCGGGACCACGCCAGAGCCCCGCAGTCGCGCGGATCGACGCTTGTGGTCGCGGCGGAGCAGCGTCGCGGACGACAGGAGAAGCGCGGCCAGGATGATGGCCCGCGACCCCGGCCGATGTCAGCTCGACGAAACCAGACGCGATTGCCACGTCACGGCACGGCAAGCCTGGAGATCAGGCGGCCCGGAGGCCGCCAGGCTCGCCGCCGTGCGCAACTCGTCGTGTGCGAATCAGGGCGTCAGGAGCCGGACTTCACCGTGGTGATCTCGGTGCAGTTCACGTTGCCCCAGGCGGTGCGGTTGCACTGGCGGGTGCTGACATACTGGATGCGCGGCGGCTCGGGCTTGGCGGCGACGGCGGGCTCGGCCGCCTTCGGGGCCGGGGCGGCGACCGCGGCGGACACCGGATTCGGCGAGACGGCCAGGGTCTTGGCGCCCGGATAGGGCATCTTGAAGACGGCGACGAGGGTGAGCACCACGACGGCAAGCGCGTAGATGATATTCATCGAACACTCCAAAATCCGAGGCGTCGGCAAATTTCACCGGGCCGGACCCGCGCCGGCCCCCGTTCGAATCGACCGGACCATGTTTCCCTAATCCGGTTTAAGTCATACTAACATACCTCGGACGAAATGGAGAAATCGCCCGTCGCGGCGTTCCGTCGCGGCGGGCGATTCAGTGGTCGCCGGACCGGCGCTTCGGGGCGCCCGGACCGTCAGGCTGACTGTCACAAGGGCGTGAGGCCGGCCTCGATCTCGGCCCGCCGCGGCTCCAGGAACGGCGGCAGCGCGAGGCGCTCGCCCAGGACCTCGAGCGGCTCGTCCACGGCGAAGCCCGGCCCGTCGGTGGCGATCTCGAACAGGATACCGTTCGGCTCGCGGAAATAGAGGCTGCGGAAGTAGTAGCGATCGACCGGGCCGCTGGACGGCACCCGCATGCGGCGCAGCCGCTCGGCCCAGTCCTGATACGCCTCGTCCGGCACCCGGAAGGCGACGTGGTGGACGCCACCCGCGCCCGGGCCGGCGATCGGCTTTCCCGGCTCGACCGCGACATGCAGCTCGGCTGCGGCGCCGCCCGGGCCCATCGCATAGACATGGGTGCGCGAGCCGGGATTGCCGGGCGTCTCGTAGTCGCGCTCCTTCCGCATGTTCATCAGCGCCGTCAGCACCGCGTCGGTGGGGCCGAGATCCGGCACCGAGAGCGTGATCGGCCCGAGCCCGCGGATCTGGTGCGCAGCCGGCACCGGGCTGCCCGCCCAGGCGTGCGCGTCACCAGCGCCGCCGTCGTCGATCAGGCTTAGGCGCTGGCCCTCGTGGTCCTCGAGGTCGAGCGTGGCGCGGCCGTCGCGCAGCACGATGTCGCCATGCGTCACGCCGGCGGCGGCGAGCCGCTCCTTCCACCAGACGAGGCTCGCCTCGCCGGCGACGCGCAGGCCGGTGCCGCTGATGCTGTGGGTGCCGCGCCGCTCGCGCTCCACGGGCCAGTCGAAGAAAGTGATGTCGGAGCCCGGCGAGGCGAGGCCGTCCGCATAGAACAGGTGATAGGCCGAGACGTCGTCCTGGTTCACGGTCTTCTTCACGAGCCGCATGCCGAGCGTGCGCGTATAGAAGGCGTGGTTGCCGGGCGCGTCCGCCGTCACGGCGGTGAGATGGTGGATGCCGGTGAGCTGCATGGGGGGCCTTTCTGATTTGTATGTCGGGGGTGGGCGCGGCTCAGCCGAGCCGCGCCAGGAACTGGGCCGCAAGGGCGAGGTCGGCGCGGCCGAGGCCATGGCCGGCCGGCACGGTGCGCAGCGTCACGTCGGCGCCGGCTGCCGTCAGCGTCGCCGCGAGCTTTTCCGGATCGCCCGGCGGCATGATCGGATCGGCGTCGCCGGCGACGATCAGCACCGGCGTGCCGTCGAGCCCCTGCGCGGCTGGCGACGGGTCGAGCGGCACCATGGCGCGCAACAGCACGGCGCCGGCCAGAACGCCAGGATGGAGCTGCAGGACGGCCGCCGCGATGTTGGCGCCGTTGGAGAAGCCGAGCGCCACGGGCGCGGCGATCCCGTATGTTTCACGCGCTGCGCCGATGAATGCTGCGAGGTCGGCGGCGCGGCGGCGCACGTCGTCCTGGTCGAGCACGCCCTCGGCGAGACGTCGGAAGAAGCGCGGCGCCGCCCCTTCCAGCACGTTGCCACGCGGCGACAGCAGCGCTGCCCCGGGCGCCAACGACTGGCCGAGCCCGATCAGATCGGTCTCGTCGCCGCCGGTCCCGTGCAGCAGCAGCAACGGCGGCCGGCCCGGCTGGGTGGCCGGCACGAAGCGGTGGACGTGCAGATCGAGCGCGGAGGTCTTTTTCGTTGCGACGGACATTTCGGCCTCGGGGGTGAGGGTGACTCAGGGTGAAGTGAAGTGATGTTCCGAACGGGCGCCGTCACCTCTCCCCGCGGGCGGGGAGAGGTCGACGTTCGCGCGATCAGCGCGGACGTCGGGTGAGGGGGCGTCGCCGCGAGTCTGTGCATCAAAGTCTCTGCGTCGAGGCAGCGCCCCCTCACCCGACTCGCCTCTTCGAGTCCCTCTCCCCGCACGGCGGGGAGAGGGACTCGCTGCGACTGCGCCTCACGCCACCTGGGGCAGGACGGCCTCGATGGCGGCGCGGCGGCCCTCGTACTGGGCCGGCAGCTTGAGCGCGGTGCCGAGCGCTGCGACCGGCTCGTCCACGGCGAAGCCGGGCACGTCGGTCGCGATCTCGAACAGCACGCCGCCGGGCTCGCGGAAGTAGACCGAGCGGAAGTAGTTGCGGTCGCGCTGCTCGGTGGTCCGCAGCCCGTGCTCGGCCGCGAGCGTCGCGACCATTGCGGTCTGCGCCGCGTCGTCCGCCGCCCGGAAGGCGACGTGGTGGACCGAGCCGGCGCCGAGCCGGCCGCGGAACGGGGCGCCCGCCCGGTGCAGGTCGACGATGGCGCCAGGCGTGTCGTCGGACGCGTCGGTCGCACGGTAGCGCACCACGTCCTCGTCACGGGCGATCTCCTCGAAGCCCAGCACGTTCGTCAGGATCGCGCCCGTGGGCGCCGTGTCGGCGACCAGTATGCCGACCGAGTGGACACCGCGGATCGCCACCTCGGCCGGGATCTCGGCCGTGCTCCAGGCCGGCTCGCGTTCGATGCCGGGGACGCCGACGAGCGCGAGGCGGGTGCCGTCCGGATCGCGGAAGCGGATCACGGTCTCGCCGAAGCGCTTCGCCGGCGCCTCGTGGCGAAGCCCCGCCTCGACCAGCCGGTGCGTCCAGAACGCGATCGCCGTCTCCGGGATGCGCAGCGCCGTCTCGATCGTCTCACCGACGCCCGACTGGCCGGGCGCCGCGTGCTCCCACGGGAAGAACGTGACGATGGTGCCGGGCCGGCCGGTCTCGTCGCCGTAATAGAAGTGATAGGTGCCGGGATCGTCGAAGTTGACGGTCTTCTTGACCAGCCGCAGGCCCAGCGTCCGCGTGTAGACGTCGAGGTTGCGGTGGGCGCGACCGGCCATGATGGTCACGTGATGGATGCCGTGGGCCATGGGGGTTCTCCAGGTGTTTCCGGAGAGTGTCTCCGGGGTGCCGGGATGTCCCGGCGCGGGTCTCGCCCGCTTCTGTCCCGCCCAAGATGGCAGTCCGGCCACCGTCGCGCCATTGCGTGAGCGCAATCCTTGAAGTGCAGAACCGCCTGCTGTATTGCGACAGCAACAACAGCGAGGCAGCCCCCGATGCCCGATTCACAAAAGCCCCTGGCCTGGGACGATTTTCGCCTGATCAAGGCGATCGCCGACGCCGGCACGCTGCCGGCCGCCGCCGGCCTGCTCGGCATCAACCACTCGACCGTCTTCCGCCGGCTCGGCCAGATCGAGGCGGCGCTCGGCACGCCGCTGTTCGAGCGGCACCGCTCGGGCTACGCCGCGACGGCGGCCGGCGAGGAGATGATCGCGCTCGCCCGCCGCATGGACGAGGATGTCGCGGCGGTCACGCGTCGGCTCGCGGGGCAGGCGGTGACCCCCTCGGGCGAGCTGCGGGTGACGACCAACGACTCGCTGCTCGTCCACCTGCTGACGCCGCTGTTCGCAAAATTCCGCGTCGCCTGCCCGGACGTGCGGCTCGACATCGTGCTGACCAACCAGGCCCTCAACCTCTCCAAGCGCGACGCCGACGTGGCGATCCGGGCGACCGACCAGCCGCCCGAGACGCTGGTCGGCCGCCGCGCCGCGACCATCGCCTGGGCGCTCTACGGCCGCGCCGTCGACTTCCCGGACGGCGCCCCCGCCGACGAGACGTCGCTCCACGGGCGCGACTGGATCGCCCTCGGCGAGCACCTCGCGTCGCTGCAGGCGGTGAAATACGTGCGGGCGAACGTCGCGCCGGAGCGCGTCTCCTACCGGGTCAACTCGGTGCTCGGCCTCGCCGAGGCGGTGGAGAACGGGCTCGGCATCGGCCACCTGCCCTGCCTGATCGGCGATGCCCGCCCGGCGCTCGTGCGGCTCGCGCCGCCCGACCCGGCGCTGGCGGCCGATCTCTGGCTGCTGACCCACCCGGATCTCCGCCATGCCGCCCGCGTGCGGGTGTTCCTCGATTTCCTCGCGGCCGAGATCGCCAAGCTGCGCCGCTTCATCGCCGGCGAGGAGCCGGCCGGGAGGGGGTAGCTTTCGGCGGAGCGGCGCCGCGTCACTCCGCCTTCTCGAACGCGGCGACGATGCGCAGGTCGACCTGGTCGCTCACCACGGGCAGCGCGAACTTCATGCCGAACTCGCTACGCTTGACCGAGGTGGTCGCCTCGAAGCCGATGGTGGCGGCCTTGTTCATCGGGTTGATGCCGGCGCCGGTGAAGCGGGCGTCGAGCACGACCGGACGGGTGACGCCGCGCAGCGTGAGGTCGCCGACGATGCGGGCGCGCTCGCCGTCGACCTCGACGCGGGTGGAGCGGAAGCTCGCCTTGGGGAATTTCGCCGTCTCGAAGAAGTCCGCCGCCTGCAGATGCGCGTCGAGCTCCTTGCTGGTGGTGACGGCGGCGGCGAGCGGGATCTCGATGGTCACCTGCGCCGCGCCGGGCCGCTTCGGATCGAGCGTCAGCGTGCCGGTGCTGCCGCCGAGCAGGCCGAAATAGTCCGTGAAGCCGAAATGATTGACCGTGAAGGCCACCTGGGTGTGGTCCGGGTCGACCTTGTAGGTGCCGCCGGCGACGCGCGACACGTCGACCTTGCCGGGCAGCTCGGCCGGCGCCGTCTGGGCCGTGAGCGGCGTGGCGGCGAGCAGAGCGGCGACCAGGACGGCCGCGCCGGCGGCCCGTATCGATGTCGTCATGGGAGTCTCCAAATTCCTCGCCGCGTCCCTGTCGCAGGCGCGCGCGGCGAAGTTTAGGCGGCCGGGATGGCGGGCCAACGACGCGGCACGGCGCGAGCCGTGGCCGGACGGCGCCGGACCGTGCTCAGCCCGGCCGAGTCGCGATGACGGCGACCGGGCCGCCGCCGTCGGGGCCCTGGTGCTCGGCGCCGCCCGAGACGTAGATCTCGGCGTGGCCGACCAGGCCGGCGAGCGCGCCACACACGAAGGCGCGGGCGTGGCGGGTGGCGGAGATGTCGGAATCGTCCAGCATGGTGTGACGGTGGCCGCGGATTTTTCCGTCGTGGCTCGCCTCGGCCTTGGAGAGCAGCGCGACGAGGCGGCCGCGCTCGGCCGGCGAGAGCTGACCGTCGGCCGCGAAGCCGAGGCGGCGCAGCGCGGCGCGCACCGGCTCGACGTCGATGCCGTCGGCCATCACGGCGTGATCGATCACCAGCGGCCCGGCCCAGGCCGGCGAGGTGCCGAGCACGACGATCTCGTGATCGAGCAGCTCGATGCCGGACGAGCAGGAGGCGCGGCCCGACCACAGCGACCAGTTGGCCGCGATCTTGTCGTCGCTGATCTGATCACGTCCGATCTCGCCGAGCGCGACAGCGACCCCCAGCGCACTGGCAGCGCGCGAAAGCCCCATCGATTTGAGCGTGTCGCGGGTCACGACCGTTTCGCCCTTCGCCTCGGCTTCGCCGATGCGCTGGAGGGTCAGCAGCGGGCACTTGATCTGGACGAAATGCACGTCGGCCGGATCCGTGATGCCGGCATCCGCCATCGCGGCGCGCACGCCATCCGCCACCATGTCGACCTCGGCGACGCGGCCGAGATCGCCGAACGGCAGCACCGGCGTGCGGGTGCGGCCGATGGCGAGCGCGCCCCCGTGCGGCCCGGCGCCCGGCGGCGCCTCGTCGGTGCCGCGCCGCTCGAACACGGTCCAGTGCGGCGACATCCCGCCCTCGGTGCCGCCCGACATCACCAGGCAGACGGCGTGCGCCTCCGCGGCCGACATGTGCCGTTGCAGCATCAGCCCGAGCGACTGGGTCGCGAACCCGCGGGCGAAATCGTTGACGCAGCCATTGCCCTCGGTCTTGCCGAAGATGGCGACGATGCCGGCCGGATCGATGCGGCCATCGGCGATCGCGGCCTCGATGCCGGACACGTCGTCCGGGGCGGCGGCGGCGATGCGGTGGACAGAGGCGCGGCGGGTCATGACGGACTCTCGAAATGATCAGATGGACGGGATCAGGAGCACATGAACGTGTCGGCCGAATAGTGGCCGGCGAGTGCGGCGCGCAGTTCGGGCAGCGCCGCGCGAATCCCCGAGGTGGTGCCGAAGCGCGCCTTCAGGGTCGCCAGCAGCTCCGCCTCCAGGGCCGGCAGGTCGACGCCGGTGACGGCGCCGTCGCGCACCACCTGGCGGCCGGCGACATAGAGGTCCTTGATGTGGCGCCGGCGGGCGCGCGCCAGAAACGTCTCCAAGGGCGGCGCCGTGTCGTCGAGCCGGTCGGCGCTCAACGCCTCCCAGTCGAGCACCAGGAGATCGGCCGGCGCGCCGGGCGCGACCGTGCCGCCGGCGTGCTCGCCCAGCACGGCGAAGCGGCCGTTGCGCAACGCGAACGCCAGGAGATCGTCGCGCGACATCGACGTGGAAAAGCCCTCGCCCTTGTGGAGCAGATAGGCGAGCTGCATCTCGGCGAGCGGATCCTCCTGCTCGTCGAGCGCCACGCCGTCGAGCCCCATGGCGACGCGGCACCCGCGCCTCAGCATCTCGGCGACCGGCGCGACGCCGGAGCGCAGCACCAGATTGGACGAGGTGTTGATCACGACGGTCGCGCCACGCGCCGCGATCAACTCCATCTCGTCGGGACGCAGCCAGGTGCCGTGCGCGAACGAGACTCGTTCGTTGACGAGGCCGAGCGCATCGAGATGGTTCAGCAAACCCTGCGGATAGGTCGCGTCGGCCCAGGCGCGCTGGTAGCGGCTCTCCAGCAGATGCATGTGGACGCGCCGGCCGTGCGCCGCGGCGCTCTCGGCGACGCGGGCGAGCAGATCGTCGCTGCACCACTGGGGGCCGGCCGGCCCGTACTGCACCGTGACGCCGTCGCCCGCGATCGCCTCGGCCGTCGCCTGGACCAGCGCGATCTGCTCGGCCGCCGGCAACGGCGCCCGCGTGAGCTTTTCGGTGACGCAGGCGCAGGCGGAAGGCGAGAGACGCCGCAGCAGATCGCCGTGCGGCCCATAGACCAGCGGATTCCTGTCGCGGCACTGCACCGCGAACGCGATCCGGATGCCGACGTCGCGCGCCGCCTTGGCGACCGCGCGGGCCTCGTCCAGATAGGCGGTGAGGCCCTGGATGCGCGTGTAGTGCGCCATCTCGACCGCGATGCCGGCGCGCGCGCTCCGCCCGAACGCGACCGCCGCGGTGAGCCACGGGTCGACGGCCGGGATGGCGGCGAGATGCGGCAGCCACGCCTCCAGCGCGACGTCGAAATTGCCGATCTGGCTGGAACGCACGACGCGGGCGTGGTCATGCGCATTGCAGAGCGCCGGCATCACCACCCGGCCGCTGCGGGCCGCAGCCGGCAAGGGCGTCATCGCCGCGACGCGCCCGTCCGAGAGCGAGATGGCTCGGTCCGTCAGCGTCGCACCGGCCGGCCCGGCGATCACGACGGCAGCGTCGAGGGTGGTCATGACGAATGCTCCTGCGTGGCGCGGTCGCGCCTCACCCCATCGCGAACTCGGTCTTGCGGTGGGCCCAGCCGGTAATCCGGCCCTCGATCAGCGAGAAGATGCCGTAGAGGATCACGCCGAGGGCGGCCAGGATGAACAGGCCGGCGAAGACGAGCGGCACGTCGAAGGACGACGAGGCGATCATCATCATGTTGCCAATGCCGCGGTTCGACGCCACCGTCTCGGAGATCACCGAGCCGACGAAGGCGAGCGTGACGGCGACCTTCAGCGAGGCGAAGAAGTAGGGCATCGCCCGCGGCAGGCCGACGTTCCACAGAATGTCGAACTTGGTCGCGCGCAGCGTCTTCATCACGTCCTCGAGCTCCGGCTCGGTGGTCGCGAGCCCCGTCGCGACGTTCACGACGACGGGGAAGATGCTCATGATCAGCGCGGTGAGCACGGCCGGCACCGTGCCGGCGCCGAAATAGAGGACGAAGATCGGTACCACGGCGACCTTCGGGATCGACGAGAAGCCGACGAGGAGCGGATAGGCGACGTCGTAGGCGAGCTTCGACCAGCCGATCAGCACACCGATGACGATGCCGATGCCGACGCCCATCACGAAGCCGAGCAGCGTCGTGTAGAGGGTCTGCAACGTGTGCGGCCACAGCGCCGGGAAGCGCTGCCACAGCGTCGCGAAAATCTGGCTCGGCCGCGGCAGCACCGTGTCGCTCACCCCGAAGGCGAGGCACAGCACCTCCCATACGACGAACAGGCCGACGATCAGGACGGCGGAGGCGACTTTTCGTTGGAGGTTGGAGTTCATCGCGTCGCCTTCGGTGAGCTGAGCCGGTCGGCAGTCTTCCGAGCCGTCATGCCCGCGCTTGTCGCGGGTATCCACGCTCTTTCAGCCTCGGCAGAGGAACGATCGTGGATGGCCGGGACGAGCCCGGCCATGACGAAGGGCACGGTTCGGATCATGGGGTCGTCTCCGCCGGCTCGTCCGTGCGTGCCTCGACGATCAGCTCGCGCAGGCGCTGGGTCATGGCGACGAAGTCGGGCTCGTAGGTCATGGCGAGGGTGCGCGGGCGCGGCGCCTCGAACACCTTGTCGTCGATGATGCGGCCGGGGCGCGCGCTCATCACGCAGATGCGGTTGGCGAGATAGCCGGCCTCGCGCAGATCGTGCGTCACCAAGAGCACGGTCGGCCGCCGCGTGATCCAGAGCTGCTGCATGATCGACCACAGCTCCTCGCGGGTGAACTGGTCGAGCGCGCCGAACGGCTCGTCGAGCAGCAGGAGCTGCGGATCGTGCACGAGCGCCCGGCACAGCGAGGCGCGCTGCAGCATGCCGCCCGAGAGCTGCCAGGGATGCTTGTCGCCGAAGCCCTTGAGGCCGACCTGCGCGAGCAGCGCCTCGACGCGGTCGCGGAACTCGCCCTTGCGCTTCCTGCGGTACTCGGCCCGGAACGGCGGCACGATCTTCAGCGGCATCATCACGTTGTCGCGGATCGTCAGCCACGGCAGCATGGTCGGGTTCTGGAACGCCATGCCGATGCGCACCGGCTCGGCCTCGACCTCGCGGCCCGCGACATAGACGTAGCCGGACGACGCCCGCAGAATCCCGCCCACCAGCTTCAGGATGGTCGACTTGCCGCAACCGCTCGGACCGACCAGCGCGACGAAGTCGCCCTTGGCGATCCGGAGATTCGTCTCCGCCAGTGCGTGCACGACATTGGGTGTGCGGCCATACGTGACGGTGGTGCGCTCGAGCTCCACGTAGGAATCGAGATGGATCGGCTCGGCGGCAGGACCCTCCACGAGCGACGGCGGAGCGGCCGGCTGCGGACCGAGCGGAACGACGGTGGCGCTCATGCGGCGGCTCCGGTCGCGGCGTCGCCGCGCGAAGAGGCCGGAATCTTGACGATCTCGGTCATGGCGGCATCGGGATTGGCGACGCGCGGCGCCGGCATGTCCTGGACCGTGTGGACGGAGCGGCCGGTGCCACGCGCACTTTCGACCAGCGTGCGGTCCTTCATCACGAAGCGGCCGCGCACCAGCGTGTGGACCGGCAGGCCCGTGACGGCGCGCCCGTGCCACGGCGTGATCTTTGCGCGCGATTGGAGCTTCTGATCGTCGATCGTCCAGGCGCGCTTCAGATCGACGATGGCGATGTCGGCGTGCGCGCCCGGCTGCAGGATGCCCTTGTGCGGATAGAGTCCCCACGCTTTCGCCGGGTTGACGGCGCTCCACCGCACATAGTCGCTGATCGACATGCGGCCCGCCGCGACCTCGGTCAGCATCAGCGGCATCTGCGTCTCGACGCCCGGAAAACCGCAGTCGACCGTGAAGATGTCGTCACGCACCTTCTCGTCCGGGATGTGCGGGGCGTGATCGGTGGCGATCATGTCGACCACGCCGCTCTTCAGCGCTGCCCACAGCGGCGCCTGGTTGCGGGCCTCGCGCACCGGCGGGTTGACGCGGATCACCGGGCCGATGCGGCCGTAGTCCTCGGCGCCGAGCAGCAGATATTGCGGACAGGTCTCGCCCGTCACGTCGACGCCGCGCGCCTTCGCTTCGGCGAGCGGCCGCAGCTCTTCGGCGGAAGAAATGTGCAGGACGTGAATCCGGCAGCCAGTCCATTCGGAGAGCACCGCTGCGCGAGACACCGCCTCGACGGCGACGACGGCGGGCCGCGCCGCGAGATGCGCCAGCGGATCCTTTCGGCCCGCCGCGCGAAGTCGTGATTCACGTCGTGCCATGATCGACGCGGTCTCGGCGTGCAGCGAGACGCGCTTGGCCGTAGGCGCGACGACCTCGAACGCCTCCAGCATGCCGCCCGTGGTGGGCGACGGGATGTTGCCGAAGGTGTTGCCCATGTAGAGCTTGAAGCCGATCACCCCGCTGGCGACGAGGTCCGGCACATGCGCGATCGTGTCCTCGCCGAGCAGGCCGTAGAGGCCGTAATCGACATAGGCCTTCTCCGAGGCGAGCTTGTGCTTGGCCGCCAGCGCCTCGGCCGTGCCGGTCGGCGGGATCACGTTCGGCATGTCGAACACGGTCGTCACGCCGCCGAATGCGGCCGCGGCCGTGCCGGTGCCGAAGTCCTCCTTGTGGGTGTAGCCGGGCTCGCGGAAGTGCACGTGCACGTCGATGGCGCCGGGCAGGATGTGCAGGCCGGTGGCGTCGAGCGTCTCGGCCGCGTCCGGCATCGCCTCGCGCGCGCCGATCGAGAGGACGCGGCCGTCCTTGATCGCGACGCTCGCCGGAAACGTCGTCGTGTCGGTGACCACGGTGCCGCCGTGGATGACGAGATCGGCTGTCATGATGGTCTCCTTCAGGCGCCGCGCCGACGAATGTGTTTCACCTCGTCCTGAGGAGGCCGCGCAGCGGCCGTCTCGAAGGACGCGGCCCCCGCTCGGGTGGCCACATGGTTCGAGACGCGCTCCTGCGGAGCGCTCCTCACCATGAGGGGAAGGGTGGGCATATTGCTACCGTGACTCATGTGCGCGCTCACAGCATCGCCCAGCCGCCGTCGACCGGCAGGTCGACGCCGGTGATCTGGCGGGACACGTCGCTCGCCAGGAACAGGCAGGCATTGGCGACGTCCTGGTCGGTCGAGACGCGCTTCAGCGCATAATCCTCGGCGTGGCGCTTCGCCGCCTCCTCGACCGAGATGCCGAGCTTCCTGGCCATGTTGGCGCACACCTTCTCACGGAAGCGTGGGCCTTCGACCATGCCGGGAGCGACGCAGTTGACGTTGATGTTATGAGGACCCGCCTCGAGCGCGAAGCTCTTGGTGATGCCGCGCAGGCCCCACTTCGAGGCCGAGTAGGCGAGCCGGCCGGCCCGGCCGCGCAGCCCGAACGTGCCGCCCACGTTGACGATCTTGCCGGAGCGCCGCGCCATCATGCCGGGCAGCACGGCGCGGATGGTGTTGAAGCAGCCGCCCATGTTGAGCTTCACGATCTCGTCGAACTCTTCCGGCGTCGTCTGCGCGCCGGTCTTGCCGATCGGCCCGGAGCCGCCGGCGACGTTCACCAGGATGTCGACTTGGCCGAAGGTCTCGGTCGCTTTCGCCACCGCCGCATCACACTGCGCCGCATCGGTGATGTCGCAGGCGATCACGATCGCGTCGGCGCCGCGCGCCTTCGCCTCGGCGGCGACCGGGGCGATCGCGGCGGTGTCGCGGCCGACCAGCGCGAGCCGACAGCCTTCGTCCGCGAAGGCGAGCGAGATGGCGGCGCCCATCCCCTTGGCGGGTCCGGTGACCAGGACGACACGGCCGGCGAGATCGAGATTCATCAGGGTTCTTCTTGTTGTCGAGCGGTTGCGTTCAGCGAGTCCGAGCCTCGTGCCCCGGACGGCGGCGCGCTGCGCCGTCGAGCCGGGGCCCAGAGTCACGAGGTCTGGGCCCCTGGGTCCCGGGTCGGCCGTGCATCACGTCGCTACGCGTCGTGCTGCACGGCGCCCGGGACACGAGCGTCGTGTGCGAGGCTCTCAGAACAGCTTCTTCGGCAGGTCGGCCGCCGGCGGGAGGAACGACGGGTCGAAGATCTCGCTCGTCGCCGGGGTGCGCGGCAGGCCGTTCGCGTCGACCAGGATGTCGATCGCGGTCTTCAGGCGCGCCGTGTCGATGCTGCCGAGCCCGATCCTGGCGATCTCCGGGTGGTTCATCTCGTCCTTCACGGTGGCGTCGAAGCGCTCCAGCTCGACGTCCGTCTTGATCAGCGGCTCGCGCTTGGCGACGCTCTCGACCGAGGCCTTCGGGTCCTTCAGCGACTCGATCACGCCCTTGTTGAGCGCGCGCAAGAAGCCCTTCACGGCCTCCGGGTTCTCCTTGACCAGCTTCTTCGAGACGATGATGGCGTTGGAGTAGAGATCCATGCCGTAATCGCCGTAGTTGATGAAGCGAATCTGGTCGTCCTTCACGCCGATCAGCTTGGCCGAGAACCGGATCGTGTTGACGTAGCCGAACACGCCGTCGACCTGGCCGCGCATCAGCATCTGCTCGCGCAGGTTCGGCGCCATGTTGGTGATGTTCACCTTGGCGCAGTCGATCTTGGCGGACTTGCACAGCGCCGGGAACAGCTTGAGCGCGCCGTCGTTGGCCGCGCCGCCGAGCGTCTTGCCCTCGAAGTCCTTCGGGGTCTTGATCGGAGAATCGGCCTTCACGGCGACCGTGAAGGGCGGCCGGTTGAACATCACATAGACGGCGACCGGCGCTTCCTCGGGCTTCTTCGCGGCGAACTCGATCAGCGCATTGAGGTCGCCGAAGCCGATGTCGTAGGCGCCGCTCGCCACCTTCGGCACGGCGGCGGCCGAGCCGTCGCCCTGGTCGATCGTCACGTCGAGGCCCTCGGCCTTGAAGTATCCCTTGTCCTGGGCGACGAAGAAGAAGCCCTGCGGCCCCTGGTACTTCCAGTTCAGCACCATCTTCAGCTTGGTCTCCGCCGAGGCGGCGGAGGACAGCGCCGCGGCGGCGAGCGCGGCGGCCGCCATCAGGGCGGTGCGCAGGGAGGCGAGCCTCATCGAGAAGTCTCCTGTGAGGTGGGGGAAGCAGAGGGGCCGGGCGAAGCAGAAGGCGTGCCATCGAGCGCGGCGACCAGCGCGGCGCCGGTCGCGACCGTGCCGTAGAGCAGGTCGACGAGCTCGAGGATCATGTCGCTGACGCCGGGACGCGCCACGGTGGCGCAGAGGTCGGCGAGCAGCACGCAGTCGTAGCCGCGGAAGCTCGCGTCGGTCAGCGTCGCGAACACGCAGCGGTCGGTGTTGATGCCGGCGAAGAGCAGCGTCGTCACGTCGCGCCCGCGCAGAATCGAGTCGAGCTCGTTGTCGTGAAAACCCGAGTAGCGGTGCTTGTGGACGACGAGGTCGCCGGCCTCGACCGGCAGCGCGTCGATCGTCGCGGCGCCCCAGTCGCCCTGAACCAGGATGCAGCCCTGGCCGCTCGGCGCCGGCTCGGCATAGCCGGGCCGGGTGCCGCCGCGCCGCCCCTTGTCGAGCAGCGAAGCGGAGAGGTTCGCCACGTCGGCCCGCACGCCCCAGTTGACGAAGATCACCGGTGCGCCGGCGCGGCGCAGCGCGGTGGCGAGCGCGACCATGCCGGGCACGATCGAGAGCGCCGGCGCCGTGTCGATGCCGGCCCGCGGGAACCAGCCGTCTGGGTGCAGGAAGTCGTTCTGCATGTCGACGACGACGAGCGCGGTGCGGCCGAGGTCGATCTCCACGGTGCCGCCGGCCGACGCCGGAAAGCGGACGATGCGCTCCGGGCGCCGCGGCCGCACCAGGGAGGTGTGGGAAGCGCCGGCGGTCGGACTGGAGGCGGGGGACGGCATCGGCGGGGCACTCTCGGGGGTTCGGAAGACGCTGTTTCGTGAGGCTTCAGAACAACTTAGAGGCGTCATTCGGGCCGCGACAGGACCGGAGGCCGGCCCGGACGGGGTCCGGCCCGATCACGCTAGCCAAAGCCGGCGTTGACTTCTGCCGCTGATTTTTTGCTCTATCGTTGCCGAAAAGGCTTCACTCCGGTTCGTCACCTCCCCCGGGCTTCGTCATGGCCGGGCTCGTCCCGGCCATCCACGCAGCAACCGTCGCGGCGTCGAAGACGTGGATGCCCGGCACGAGGCCGGGCATGACGGGCTCGGGGCCAGGGGCTCGCCCGCGCTCCGAAGCGACAGGCGGCAGCACGTCGCACGCAAAGAAAGAACCCCATGCGCCATCTCCGCCTGCTGCGTTACGTCGACGAGGTCGCCCGCGCCGGGTCGATCCGGAAGGCGGCCGAGCGGCTCGCCGTCACGGCCTCGGCCGTCAACCGGCGGATCATGGATCTGGAGGAGGAGCTCGGCGCCGCGCTGTTCGAGCGCAAGCCGCGCGGCGTGCGCCTCACCGCGGCCGGCGAGGTGTTCGTGCGCTACGTGCGCGAGCAGGCTGCGGACGTCGAGCGGATGAAGTCGCAGATCGAAGATCTGCGCGGCCTCAAGCGCGGCAGCGTCAGCATCGCCTGCAGCCAGGCGCTCGCCTACGACTTCCTGCCGCGCGAGATCGCGACCTACCAGGCCCGCCACCCCTATGTGACGTTCGATGTGCGGGTCGCCGACCACGACCAGGCGATGGCGCTGCTCGAGGCCTACGAGGTCGATCTGGTCGCCGTCTACCGACCGTCGTTTCACGCGAGCTTCCGGCCGCTGATGACGGTGGAGCAGCGTCTCGTCGCGCTGATGCCGGCCGATCATCCGCTCGCCGCGCAGACGACGCTGCGGCTGCGCGACTGCGCCGGCCACCCGTGTGCGCTCGCCGACCGTTCGCTCGGCGGCCGCCAGCTCCTCGACGCGGCCTGCGCCCGCACCGGCGTCGCTCTCCGCGTCGTCGCCGAGTCGAACTCGTTCGAGATGCTGCGCGGCCTGGTGCGGCGCGACCGCGTGCTCTCCTTCCAGGTGGAGATCGGCGCCGACCTCGACACCGACGGCGCCGATCCCGGCGCGACGCCCGGCGTCGTCGCCCGCCCGCTCGATCCGCGCGACGTGCCGACCGCGGCGCTGGTCGTCGGCCAGCTGCGCAACCGCAACCTGCCGATCCCGGCCGCCGTGTTCGTCGAGCAGCTCGTCCGCGCCATTGATGCCATGCGGGCGTGAGGACCCGGACGTGAGATGGCGCTTGCGCCGGTGCGTCTGAACGTCCGCTCATCTCTGCGGCGCGGCCGTCATGCAAAGAGCGCGGCGGCACCATGGTCCGGTCATGCGTCCGCCCGCGACCGGTGCGATGGAACCTGGATGCCGGCCGGAGATTGGTCCGGAAGGTTCGAACCGTCACCAAGGTGGATACCATCACCACGCATCAGACGAGTCGCCGCGACCTCCTGGCCGGGTCGGTGGCGCTGCCCTTCGTGCTGGCCGGCGCCGCGACGCCGCTGCTCGCGCAGAATTCACGCGCACAGGACAAGGGCCAGCCGAAAGCACCCGAGACGCCGTTCGACGCCAATGTCGTGCGCCGGACAGCGCGGGCGCTCGCCGAGAAGCCGTTCCAGGCGCCCGACGCCGGCCTGCCGCCGAGCCTGACCGATCTCGACTACGACAAGTACCGCACCATCCGGTTCAAGCCTGACCGCGCGCTGTGGCGCGGCGAGGGCCTGCCGTTCGAGGCGCAGTTCTTTCATCGCGGCTTCCTGTTCACCGACCGCGTCGCGCTGTCCGAGGTGGTGGACGGCAAGGCGCGTCCGATCGCCTACGCGGCCGACCTGTTCGACTTCGGCGCCGTGACGCCGCCGCCGGCCGATGCGCAGATCGGCTTCGCCGGATTCCGCCTGCACGCGCCGATCAACCGGTCCGACTATTACGACGAGGTCGCCGTCTTCCTCGGCGCCAGCTACTTCCGGGCGGTCGCCAAGGGTCAGACCTACGGGCTCTCGGCGCGCGGCCTGTCGATCGCCACGGCCGACCCGAAGGGCGAGGAGTTCCCAGCCTTTCGGGCCTTCTGGCTGGAGAAGCCGCCGGCCCAGACCGGCTCGATGGTGGTCCACGCGCTGCTCGACTCCAAGAGCGCTGCGGCCGCCTACCGGTTCACCATCAGGCCCGGTGAGACGACCGTGTTCGACGTCGAGATGACGCTCTATCCGCGCGCCGAGATCGCGCTGCCCGGCATCGGCACCGGCACCAGCATGTTCTTCTTCGGGCCGAACGACCGCGTCGGCGTCGACGACTTCCGTCCCTCCGTGCACGATTCCGACGGGCTCGCGATCCGCAACGGCCGCGGCGAGGAGATCTGGCGGCCGCTGCACAACCCGGCCGACCTGCAGGTCTCGACCTTCCAGGACACCAATCCGCGCGGCTTCGGGCTGCTGCAGCGGGCCCGCGACTTCCACGCCTACGAGGATCTGGAGTCGCGCTTCGAGACGCGGCCGAGCCTGTGGGTCGAGCCGATCGGCGATTGGGGCGCGGGCGCTATCCAGCTTGTCGAGATCCCGACCAAGGAAGAGATCCACGACAACATCGTCGCGTTCTGGCGGCCGAAGGACCCGCTCGCCGCCAAGGGCGAGTACTGGTTCACGTACCGGCTGCACTGGGGCGCCAACAAGCCGGGCGCGCCGCCGCTCGCCGTGTTCGCCCGCACCCGCGCGGGCGCCGGCCCCGAGAGCACGCGCCTGTTCGTGCTGGACATCACGGGCGACAAGCTGAAAGGCTTCGATCCGGCGGCGGTGCGGGCCGTCGTCGAGGCCGACAAGGGGAAGGTGCGCAACGCCGTGGCGCGGCCGAACCCGATCGACGGCGGCTGGCGGCTCGCCTTCGAGCTCGCGCCCGAGCGCGAGACGGCGATCGAGCTGCGCGCCCTGCTGCTGCGCGGCGACGAGCCGCTGACCGAAACGTGGCTCTATCGCTGGACGGCCTGATCATGCACGAGGCGGTCGCCCTGCGCAGCGTGACGCCCTCCCCCGGCCTTCCGCCGGAGCGGCCGCTCCCCATGCCGGAGCAGTCGCTGTGGCGCCCGACCGGCACGGCCGCGCCCGCGACCCGTCCCCGCACCGGGCTGCGGCGGCTCCTGGTGTTCGGCGCGACGGCCGCGCTCACCGCCGGCGGCGCTTACGAGATGTATCAGGTGCTGCAGGTGCAGGGCCTGACCGTGCCCGAGGCGACGGTGCTCGGCCTGTTCGTGTCGCTGTTCGCCTGGATCGCCTTCTCGCTGGTGTCGAGCCTGATCGGCTTCGTCGCGATCCTGGCCGGCCCCGACCACGCCCTCGGCATCGACACCACGGCGCCGCTGCCGGAGCTGTCGACCCGCACCGCCGTGCTGCTGCCGACCTACAACGAGGACCCGCACCGGGTGATGTCGCGCCTGCAGGCGATCGTCGAGTCGATCGCCGCGACGGGCCGTGGTAGCCACTTCGATTACTTCGTGCTGAGCGACACGACAGATCCCGAGGTCTGGGTGCGCGAGGAGGCCGCCTATCTGGCGCTGCTCGAACGCACGGGATCGAAGAGCATCTACTATCGCCATCGTCGCGAGAACGTCGCGCGAAAAGCCGGCAACATCGCCGAGTGGACGACGCGCTTCGGCGGCGCCTATGCGCACATGCTGGTGCTCGACGCCGACAGCCTGATGACCGGCGACACCGTGGTGCGGCTCGCCGGGGCGATGGAACGGCACAAGGGCGCCGGCCTGATCCAGACGTTTCCGGTGGTACTGAACGGCACGACCCTGTTCGCCCGCATCCAGCAGTTCGCCGGCCGCGTCTACGGCCCGCTGATCGCCCGCGGCATCGCCTGGTGGCACGGCGCCGAGAGCAACTACTGGGGCCACAACGCCATCATCAGGGTCGAAGCCTTCGCCGGGCAGGCCGGACTTCCGTTGCTGCCCGGGCCGAAACCGTTCGGCGGCCACATCCTCAGCCACGACTTCGTCGAGGCGGCGCTGATGCGGCGCGCCGGCTGGGGCGTCCACATGGCGCCGTCGCTCGGCGGCAGCTTCGAGGAGTGCCCGCCCTCGCTCACCGAATACGCGATCCGCGACCGACGCTGGTGTCAGGGCAACCTGCAGCATCTCGGCGTGCTGCCGGCGCGCGGCCTGCACTGGGTGTCGCGGCTGCATCTGCTCACCGGCATCGGCTCCTACATCACCTCGCCCCTGTGGCTTGTGTTCCTCCTGGTCGGGCTGCTGATCGCCCTACAGGCGCAGTTCGTGAAGCCGGAATACTTCCCCTCCGGCTTCTCGCTGTTCCCGCAATGGCCGGCCCAGGACCCCATCCGCGCCGCCTGGGTATTCGGCGGCACCATGGGGATTCTGATCGTCCCCAAGGTGCTCGGCTGGTTCGCCGCGATGACGCAGACGACCGAGCGGCGCGGCACCGGCGGCGTGATCAGGTCGTTCGCCAGCGTGATCCTGGAGATCGTCGTCACCAGCCTGATCGCGCCGATCATGATGCTGCTGCAGTCGCGCGCCGTGGCCGAGATCCTGCTCGGCCGCGACGCCGGCTGGCAGGCCCAGCAGCGCGACGCCGGGCAGACCGACATCCGGTTGCTGACGCGGCTCTACGGCCCCCACGTGGCGCTCGGCGTGATCCTCGGCGGGTCCGCCTATGCGGTGTCGGCGCCGCTGCTTCTGTGGATGACGCCGGTGGTGGCCGGCCTCGTGCTGGCGATCCCGACCGTCGCCGTCACGTCGAGCGAGCGGGTCGGCCGCGCGCTGCGCCGCGCCGGTCTGCTGCTGATCCCCGAGGAGCGCGAGCCGCCCGCCGTGCTATTGCGTGCGCAGGCGCTCGCCGCGGAGCTGCCGGCCGCCGCGGAGCCGGCGCTGGTGCGCCTCGCCGCCGACGCGGGCTTGTGCGACGCGCATCTCGCGATGCTCGAGGAAAAGCCGGCCCGCCGGAAAGGCGACGTCGACGTGGCGCTGGTCGTCGCCCGCGCCCGCGCCGCCGAGGCCGACACGATCGGCGAAGCCGCCGCGCTGCTGACCGTGAAAGAGACGTTCGCCATCCTGGCGGACCGTGAGGCGCTCGCCGACGTGATCAGAAAGCCGCGCGGTTGATGCGGTCGGCGCCATCACGGGCGTAGCCCGCATGGAGCGTCAGCGGAATGCGGGGTCGGGCGGTCATGGCGCGGATGGCGCCGGATGTCGCCGCGCTCCGACCGGTCTACGAGCGAACGCGGTTCGCCGTGTCGAAGGCTACCGCAACGCCCCGACCAGGAACTCGATCATCTGAGGGACCTTCGGATCCTCGAAGTCCGCGCATTCCACCATCAGGCGCGGATGCGAGTAGCGGATCATCGCCGTGTGCAGGCAACGCGCCGCCCGCGCCGGATCGCCCGCCCGGAACTCGCCGCGGTTCATCCCGTCGGCGATGATGCGGGCGATCACCTCGTCCATCCGCTCGACATAGTCGAACACGATCTGCCAGTTCTCGGTCAGGGCGAGCGCGACGAGGTCGTGCAGCTTCTTCTCGACCGTGAAGCGCTCGGTGTTCATCCGCTCGACCGTCGTGAACAGCGCGTGCAGACGCTCCGCCGCCGGGCCGTCGCGGCCGGCGATCTCCAGTCCGGCCGCGAGCACCTCGCCGAGGAGCTGGCGGCCGACCGCCTCGTTGATCTCGTCCTTCGAGCGGAAGAACCGGTAGACATTGGCCGGCGACATGCCGAGCTCGCGGGCGATGTCGGCGACCGTGGTCTTCTGAAAGCCGATCTGCCGGTACAGCCGGTCCGCCGTGGTGATGATGCGGGTTCGGGTGTCGACCTCCCGTGCCTCGGCCCGCGTCGCGTCGCTCACCTTCCCGCCTCCCTCGCGCGGCGGTCGCCCGCCCGCCTCGGGACACAGCTTATCGAAAACCTTGCGCAGATGTCTCATGGTTCTTGCGGATGCCCGCCCGGCACCGCGGGGGCGAGCCGCGGCGCATCGTGGGTGACCGGCCCAACGTGTGCCTCGCTCTCCGCCTCCACCTCGTCCGGGAGCCCCGGGCCGCGCTCGCCGAGCGAGCGGCGGAACCACAGGGCGTAGAGGGCGGGCAGGAACAGCAGCGTCAGCGCGGTGGCGACCAGCAGGCCGCCCATGATGGTGACGGCCATCGGCCCCCAGAAGCCGGAGCGCGACAGCGGGATCATGGCCAGCACGGCGGCGAGCGCGGTGAGCACCACGGGCCGGGCGCGCCTCACCGTGGCGTCGACGATCGCCTCGCCGCGCGTGTGCCCGGCGGCGACGTCCTGCTCGATCTGGTCGACCAGGATGACGGTGTTGCGGATGATCATGCCGGCGAGCGCGATCAGGCCGAGGAGCGCCACGAAACCGAACGGCATGCCCGACACCAGAAGCCCGACAGTCGCCCCGATCAAGCCCAGCGGCGCGGTGAGCAGCACCAGCCACAGCCGCGAAAAGCTCTGGAGCTGCACCATCAGGATGGTCAGCATGGCGACCAGCATGAACGGGAAGACGGCGAACAGCGAGGCGTTGGCCTTCGACGACTCCTCGATGGCGCCGCCCATCTCGATCCGGTAGCCGGCCGGAAGGCTGCCGCGCAGCTCGGCGAGCTTGTTCCACATCGCGGTCGACACGTCCGGCGCCTGGACACCGTCGCGGATGTCGGTGCGCACCGTGATCACCATGTCGCGGCTGCGCCGCCACAGGATCGCCTCCTCGTGCCCCTGCTCGATGCGGGCGACCTGGGAGAGCGGCACCGGCACGCCGCCCCGCGACATCACGGTGAGATCGCCGATGGCGCCGAGATCGCCGCGCTGCGGCGCGATGGCGCGCGCCACCACGGCGACCTTCTCGGTGCGGTCCCGCACCGTCGTCACGGTGAGGCCGGTGACCAGCGTCTGGAGCGTCTGCGCGACGGTCTGCGGGTCGAGGCCGAGCGCGCGGGCGCGATCCTGGTCGAGCACCAGACGCACCGACGGCATCTGCTCGTTCCAGTCGAGCTGCGGATCGAGCGCGTCCGGGTTCGTCCGCATGATGTCGCGGACCTGATAGGCGATCGAGCGCACCGCGTTCGGATCCGTGCCGATCACCCGGAACTGCACCGGGAAGCCGACCGGCGGGCCGAAGTCGAGCCGGCTCACGCGCACGCGGGCCGCGGCGAGCGCACCCTTGGCGAGGGCGTCGTCGAACTTCGCCTTCAGCCGCTCGCGGGCCGGCACGTCCTTGGCGATGACGACGAGCTCGGCATACGCCTCGTTGGGCAGCGCCGGGCTGATGCCGAGCCAGAAGCGGGGCGGCCCCTGGCCCACATAGGTGGTGACGGTCGCGACGTCCTGATCGCCGTCGATCAGGCGCTCCGCCTCGCGGGCGGCGTCGAGTGTCGTCGCGATCGCGGTTCCCTCGGGCATGCGGATCTCGACGAACAATTCGGTGCGGTCGGACAACGGGAAGAACTGCTGCGAGACCTTGCCGAAGCCGAGCACCGCGACGACGAACAGCACGGCCGTGACGGCGACGACGAGCCCGCGTCGGCGCACGCACCAGCCGACCACGGCGCGCAGGCGGCGATAGATCGGCCCCTGATAGACGGCGTTCAGGTCGCCGTCGTGATGCACGGCTATGGTCGGCAGCAGCTTGACGCCGAGATAGGGCGTGAACAGCACCGCGACGACCCACGATGCGAGCAGCGCGATCGACACCACCCAGAAGATGCCGCCCGCGTACTCGCCCGTCGACGACGCGGCAAAGCCGACCGGCAGGAAGCCGGCCGCCGTCACCAATGTACCGGTGAGCATCGGGAAGGCCGTCGAGGTCCAGGCGAAGGAGGCGGCGCGGGCGCGGTCCCAGCCCTGCTCCATCTTCACCACCATCATCTCGACCGCGATGATGGCGTCGTCGACGAGGAGACCGAGCGCGATGATCAAGGCCCCGAGCGTGACGCGGTGCAGGTCGAGCCCCATCGTCAGCATGATGCCGAACACGATGGCGAGCACCAACGGCACCGAGAGCGCGACGACGAT
The DNA here is from genome assembly GCF_016653355.1 of Rhodoplanes elegans. Lineage (GTDB taxonomy): Bacteria > Pseudomonadota > Alphaproteobacteria > Rhizobiales > Xanthobacteraceae > Rhodoplanes > Rhodoplanes elegans. Next base: position 28,150 of record NZ_NHSK01000063.1, read on the forward strand.
GCCGGTGCGCCAGCCGAGCGACAGGAACGACACGGCGAGCACGATGGCCAGCGCCTCGACGAAGGAGCGCATGAAGTCGCCGACCGCCTCCTCGACGATCTTCGGCTGGTTGGCGATGCGCTCGTAGACGAAGCCGACCGGCGTCGCGCGCTCGACCTCGGCCATCGCGGCGTCGACGGCCTCGCCGAGGTGCAGGATGTTGGCGCCCTTCTGCATGACGACGCCGATGGCAAGCGCCGGCGCACCGCGCTGGCGCACCAGATAATCGGGCGGATCGACGTAACCGCGCGTCACCGTGGCGATGTCGCCGAGCCGGACCACGGTGCCGTTCGAGGCCGCGACCGGCGTCTCCTTGACGGTCTCGACGCCGTCGAAGGCGCCGGTGACGCGCAGCGGGATGCGGGCTGTCGACTGCACGGTGCCGGCCGGCGCGAGGTCGTTCTGCTTGGCGAGGCTGTCGAAGATCGCCTGCGCCGAAATGCCGAGATTGGCGAGCTTGACGTGGTCGAAGTCGACGAAGATGCGCTCCTCCTGGGTGCCGTAGATCGTCACCTTGGTGACGTCCTTCACCTTGAGGAGGCGCTGGCGCATCGATTCGGCGATGCGCTTCATCTGGGCGTAGTCGGCGCCGTCGGAGCGCAGCGTGTAGAGGATCGAGTCGACGTCGCCGTACTCGTCGTTGATGTTCGGGCCGATCACGCCGGTCGGCAGGTCGGGTTTCAGATCCGCCATTTTGCGGCGGACCAGATAGAACAGATACGGCACCTGCCCGGGCGGCGTGGTGTCGCGGAACTCCATCAGGGCCGCGACGAAGCCGGGCTTCGAGTAGGTCGTCACCTTCTCAAAGAAGGGCAGCTCCTGCAGCTTCTTCTCGATGCGGTCGGCGACCTGATACTGCATCTCCTCGGTGGTCGCGCCCGGCCACGCCGCCGTCACCACGGCGATCTTGATGGTGAAGGAGGGATCCTCGTCGCGCCCGAGCTTCAGGTACGACATCACCCCGATCGCGCCGAGCATGATGATCAGGAACAGGACGAGGGTCGGATGGGCGACCGCCCAGGCCGAGACGTTGAAGCGGCGCATCGGATGCTCCGGTCAGAACGCCAGCGCGACGACCGGGCGGACGATCAGGCCGGGATCGAGCTTCTGGACGCCGAGCGTCACAACGGTCTCGCCCTCCTTCACGCCGGAGGCGATCAGCACGTTCTTGCCCTCGTAACGGGCGATCTCGACCGGGCGAGGCTCGAGCTTGCCGTCGCGGCCGACCACCCAGACGATCGGGCCGTGGCCCTGGTTGAGCAGCGCGGTGAGCGGCAGGCGGGCCGCCTGCGTGCCGGTGCCTTCGCGCAGCGTCAGCGTCGCGCTCATGCCGAGCCGGGTCGCCTCGTCGGCCTTCGGAATCGCGTAGCGGGCCGCATAGGTGCGGGTCGCGGCGTCGGCGGCCGGCGACAGCTCGCGCAGCCGGACCTCGTAGGTGCGGTCGGGCAGCGACCACAGCGTCAGGGTTCCGGTCGCCTGGCGGGCACGCTCGACGAAGGTCTCGGGCAGGGCGACCAGCGCCTCCACCTCGGCGAGCCGGGCGAGCCGCACCGCCGCCTGGCCGGAGGCGACGACCTGGCCGGGCTCGACCGGCGTCGCCGTGATGACGCCGTCGGCGTCGGCCTCGAGCGTCGCATAATCGAGCGAGTTCTTGGCGAGATCGAGCGAGCGCTGGGCGCGTGTCAGGCGCCCGCGCGCCTCCTCGGCGGTGGCGCGCGACTTCTCGAGCGTCGCGGCGGCCGTCCAGCCCTTCTTCTGCAGCTCGGTGGCGCGGCTCTCGTCGGCCTCGGCCTGCACCAGGTTGGTGCGGGCGGCCCGCACCTCGGCCTCGGCCTGCTGGAGCTGCAGCTCGAGATCGTTGGTGTCGAGCACCAGGAGCGGCTGGCCCTTGGCGACGCGGTCGCCGTTCTGCACGAGACGCTTCGCCACCTTGCCGTTCACCCGGAAGCCGAGATCGCTCTCGATGCGGGGCTTGATGGTCGCCGCGAAGGTGCGGGTCTCGGTCAGGTCCTCGTAATGGACCGTCTCGCTGAGCACCGGGCGGTCGAGCACCCGGGCGTCCTTGCCGGTGCTGCCGTTGCTCGCGTCGCAGCCGGCGAGCCCGAAGGCGCCGGCGAGCACGAAGAGGAGAGGCACCACCGCCGCCGCCCGCGCGCAAAACGAGCCACGACGGCCCTCCAATCACTCCGGCAAGTCCTTGGGTGGTAAACGGATTCTACACGGGACCGGGCGACTTGGCGGAACCGCCGTCACGCCGGCACGCTGGCCGTCGGAGCCCGAGCGCCACGCTCGGCGGTGTTCCCCGTTGGCCAGCCGGTACGGACCCCACCACGAGCCATGCAGGGCGGGCGTGTGCGACATGCCGCTGCAGGCCGGCTCCGGCGGCCGAGCACGGCGGGTCCGCGCAGAACGGGGGACCGCCTGAAATGGCAACATGATAGGGGGCACGCGTGGATCACCGGCGCGGTGCCGCCCTGCCCTCGTCGAAGATTTGCGCCGCAAAATCAGGCAGCTGCTTAGATTCTGGACGGACCCTTCGATTGACAATGCTTCGGGCAGTGTCCCTAATCGTGTGCACTCGACAGCTTGCGACCCTCGCAAGCCGCGTCATCCGGGGCATGCGGCACACCGCATGTCGGTCGCGCCCGGCCTTTCACGGCAAGCGGCGCTGGCGGGATGGCAAGGATGCGCGGATCGTCGAGCCGGGTGCAACGCACGTCCAGAAACGCCGCCAGCTCACGTCACGTCGTCACGTCGGAAAGCCCGTCGCCGCAACGCCCGCAATTTGCCGATCGCCGTCGCCAGCCATAATCGCCACCCGGTGTCGCCACCCGACATCCGCCACAGGATGAGGTCTCCATGCTTGATTTCGCGCGCCCGTATGCCGTTCTCGCCTGCCTCGCCGGCACGGCCGCCGTCGCGCTCGGCGCCGCCCCGGCGCGGGCCGAGGACAAGGTCACCATGCTCACGAGCTGGTATGCCCAGGCCGAGCACGGCGGCTTCTATCAGGCGGTCGCCACCGGCATCTACAAGAAGCACGGGCTCGACGTGACGATCCGGATGGGCGGTCCGCAGGTCAACGGCATGCAGATCCTCGGCGCCGGCCAGACCGAGTTCCTGATGAGCTACGACTTCTCGGTATACAAGGCGCTGGAGCAGGGCGTGCCCGCCGTCACGGTCGCGACCTCGTTCCAGTCCGACCTGCAGGGGTTGATGACGCATCCGGACGTGAAGAGCCTCGCCGACCTGAAGGGCAAGACCATCTACGTCGCCACCGCCGGCCGCTCCAACTGGTGGCCGTGGATGAAGACCAAGTTCGGCTACACGGACGACCAGACCCGCACCTACACGTTCAACCTCCAGCCCTTCCTGGCCGATCCGAACGCCGCCATGCAGGCCTACATGTCGTCGGAGCCGTTCGCCGCGCAGCAGGCCGGCGCCAAGGTCAACTTCTTCCTCTTCGCTAACGACGGCTATCCGCCCTACGGCACCACGATCGTGACGCTGAAGAAGATCGCCGACGAGAAGCCCGACATGGTGCAGCGTTTCGTCAAGGCGTCGATGGAGGGCTGGAAGAGCTATCTCTATGGCGATCCGTCGCCCGCGAACGCGCTCATCAAGAAGGACAACCCGAAGATGAGCGACGAGCAGATCGCCTACGCGATCGGCAAGCTGCGCGAGAGCAAGGTGCTGGTCGGCGGCGACGCCGCGACGCAGGGCATCGGCATTATGACCGACGCGCGCTGGAAGGCGACCTACGACTTCATGGTTCAGGAGAAGCTCCTGAAGCCCGAGGTCGACATGAAGTCCGCCTACACGCTGAAGTTCGTGAAAGACCTCAAGATCATGCCGTGAGCCGATAGCGGGCGGCGATGCCGCCCGCCCGGCCGACCTGCGAGGACACCTCGCGCGCGCGGGTCCGCGGTCGCCGCGGGCCCGTCGCAACCGGAAACCGCTTCATGACCACCGTTCAGGCCCTGCGAGCCGACGTGACCGACGCAACGCTCGCCCCCGCCGGCCCGCCCGCCATCGAGGTACTGGGCGCCGACAAGGTGTTCAGCACCGGCGTGCGGGCGTTGACGCCGATCGACCTCACCGTGAACCAGGGCGAGTTCGTCACCCTGCTCGGCCCGTCGGGCTGCGGGAAGTCGACGCTCCTGAAGATGGTCGCCAACCTGATCGAGCCGACCTCGGGCGGCCTGATGTGGTGGGGCCGCGACTACGATCACGTCGGCGAGCCGGGCAAGAAGCTCGTCTTCGTGTTCCAGGATCCGACCCTGATGCCGTGGTCCCGGGTGCGCGCCAATGTGCGGCTGCCGCTCGATCTCGCCGGCGTGCCGAAGGCGGAGGGCAACAGCCGCGTCGATCGCGCGCTCGCCATGGTCGGCCTGGACAAGTTCGACGCGAGCTATCCGCGCCAGCTCTCCGGCGGCATGCAGATGCGCGTCTCGATCGCCCGCGCGCTGGTCACCGAGCCGAACCTCCTCTTGATGGACGAGCCGTTCGGCGCGCTGGACGAGATCACCCGCAACAAGCTCGACCAGGATCTGCTCGACCTGTGGTTCGAGAAAAAGCTCACGGTGGTGTTCGTCACCCACTCGATCTACGAGTCGGTGTTCCTCTCCACCCGCGTCGTCGTGATGGCGGCGCGGCCGGGCCGCGTGCTGCGCGAGGTCGTCATCGACGAGCCCTATCCGCGCGACGACGCCTGGCGGGTGTCGCAGAGGTTCGCGGCTTATGCGCGCGACCTGCAGGTCCTGCTCGCCGAGGCGAGCCGCGCCGGCGCGGCGCATCCGTGAGACGGCATCGCGCGTCCGGCCCGACCTTCGACCTCATGGTGAGGTGCTCGGCCGCAGGCCGAGCCTCGAACCATGAGGTCTCCCACGTGACCGCCCGCGCGGCCGCCCCCGCCCTTCGAGACGGCCGCTTCGTGGCCTCCTCAGGACGAGGTCGGGGAAGCGCTTCCATCCATTCGCCCTGAGGCCCACCATGGCACTCGATCCCAACAACAAGACTCTCGGCGTCGTCCTGCCCGTGCTGGTCGGCGTGATCATGCTGGTCGTCTGGCAGGGCGCCGTCTGGTGGTTCCAGGTGCCCAAATATCTGGTGCCCTCGCCGATCCTGGTCGCCCAGACGCTGTGGGACCAGGGGCCGATGCTGCTCGCCTCGCTGCTCGTCACCCTGAAGGTGACGTTCATGGCGTTCTTCTTCGCCGTCGTGATCGGCACGCTGATCGCCTTCGCGTTCGCGCAGAGCAAGCTGATCGAGATGTCGTTCTTCCCCTATGCGGTGCTCCTGCAGGTGACGCCCGTGGTCGCCATCGCGCCGCTGATCATCATCTGGGTGAAGGAGCCGACCGCCGCGCTCGTCGTCTGCGCCACCATCGTGGCGCTGTTCCCGATCATCTCGAACACGATTCTGGGACTTCGCAGCGTCAATCCGGGACTCCTCAATCTGTTCAGGATGAACAAGGCGACGCGGTTTCAGGAGCTGGTGCGGCTGCGCATCCCGAGCGCGGCGCCCTACTTCTTCGGCGGACTGCGCATCTCGTCCGGTCTCGCGCTGATCGGCGCCGTCGTCGCCGAATTCGTCGCCGGCACGGGCGGCACCTCGGCCGGCCTCGCCTATCAGATCCTCCAGGCCGGCTTCCAGCTCGACATCCCGCTCCTGTTCGCGGCGCTGCTGCTGATCACGCTGACCGGCGTCGCGCTGTTCCTCCTCATGGTCACGCTCTCCAAGCTGGCGCTCGGCGACTGGCACGAGAGCGAGCTCGTTCCGGAGACCTGATGGACCTCCTCATCCGCAACGCCACCGCGATCATGACCGGTGGCGCGGGGTCGGCCGCCCGCGCGGCAGGCCCCGACATCCGCCTGCGCGGCAGCCGCATCGCGGCGATCGGCGCGCTCGCGCCGGAGCCCGGCGAGCGCGTGCTCGACGCCACCGACTGCGTCGTCTATCCGGGCTGGATCAACACCCATCATCATCTCTTCCAGTCGCTGATGAAGGGGATTCCCGCCGGCATAAACCTGCAGCTCGCGCCCTGGCTCTCGGCCGTGCCGGTCGCCTATCGGCGCTTCGTCGACGCCGAGACGCTGCGCATCGCGGCGACGATCGGCATCGCCGAGCTGGTGCTGTCCGGCTGCACCACCATCGCCGACCATCACTACGCCTACTGGCCCGGCATGGGCTTCGACGGCTCGGCCCTGCTGTTCGAGCTCGCCGAACAGTTCGGCGTTCGCTTCGTGCTGATGCGCGGCGGCGCCACCAAGGTGCGCGAGATCGACCTGAACCCGCCGCCCGAGGCACGGCCCGAGACCCTCGACGACATGCTGGCGAGCGTGTCGCACGACGTCGGCCGCTTCCACCAGACGGGCGGCGACGCGATGCGCAAAGTGATCCTCGCGCCGACCACGCCGACCTGGTCCGTGCACGCACACGAGCTGCCGGAGTTCGCGGCGGCGGCGCGGAAGATGGGGATCGGGCTGCACAGCCATCTCTCCGAGTCGCTCGACTACGTGCATTTCTGCCGCGACGTGCACGGCTGCACGCCGCTCGAATTCGTGCAGCGGCACGACTGGCTCGGGCCCGACGTGTTCTTCGCCCATCTGTGCCACATGCAGCCTGAAGAAATCCGGCTGATGGCCGAGACCGGCACCGGCATCGCGCACTGCCCGCAGTCGAATTGCCGGCTCGGCTCCGGCATCGCGCCGGCGCCGGCGCTGGCGCGGCTCGGCGGCCGCGTCTCGCTCGGCGTCGACGGCGCAGGATCGAACGAAGCCGCCGACATGATCAACGAGAGCCACATGGCGTGGCTGGTCCACCGCGCCCGCGACGGCGCCGCGAGCGTCACGGTCGAGGACGTGATCAGTTGGGGCACGGCCGGCGGCGCCACGGTGCTGGGCCTCTCGGAGACCGGCACGTTGGCACCCGGCATGGCGGCCGACCTGATGGTCTACTCGCTCGACCACCCGCGCTACGCCGGCCTGCACGATCCCGCCATCGCGCCGGTCGCCGGCGGCGGCCAGGCCCACGTGAAATGGGGCTTTTGCAACGGCCGCCTGATCGTCGAGGACGGGCGCATTCCGGGGCTCGACCTGCCGGGGCTGTTCTCGGAAGCGCGGCGGGCCGTGGGCCGGATGGTGATCTGACGACTTCGTCATGGCCGGGCTTGTCCCGGCCATCCACGATCTTCGACGTCGCATCGCTGTAAGGACGTGGATGCCCGGCACAAGGCCGGGCATGACGAGTCATACCAGGGGCCCTGTACCTCGACCCGTCATCCTGAGGTGCTCGCCGCAGGCGAGCCTCGAAGGATACGGCCCGGGCCGTCGCCCTTCGAGGCTCGGGCTTCGCCCGAGCACCTCAGGGTGACGGTGAGAGTCAGGGGCGGAGGCCGCTGGTATCAGAGCTTGTAGACGCTCACAAGCCCCTTAAAAACTCCGGGCGCAGCACCGGGGCGCCTTTGCGGGCGGCCGACACGATCTGCAGGAGCTGATTACGATCGCCGGGCAGCGTGCCGGCGAGCGGAAGGCAGTTGGAGGCGTGGTTGGAGCGAAACACCACGGGCGCCGGCGGATCGAGCGCGGCGAGCAGCGCCTCCTGCTCTTCCAGCACACCGGCATCGTCCTGCCATTCGAACGGCGTACCGTCGCGCTGGAAGCGGCCGACGAACTCCTCCACCTCGTCCTCGCCGAGACGGAGCTGCAGCGTCGAGAGATAGGCGGGCGGCGCCGCGTTGATCACGGCCGCCGTGCCCGCGACATGCTCGCGCCAGAGATGCTTGCCGCCGACGCCGAGGATCACGGTCGCCGACACGGCGATGCCGGCGTCTCTCGCGCGGTTCATCGCCTCGGCGATGCGCTCCGGCGTCGCGCCCTTCCTGATCCGCGACAGGATCGCGGGAGCCCCGGACTCGACCCCGACATAGACGAGCGTCAGCCCCTTCTCACGCAGCAGCCGCAGCTCGTCCGGCGTCTTCTGCGTCAGATTGATGGGGGTCGCGTAGGACGACACCCGCTCCAGCTTCGGGAACGTCGCGGCGAGCCGTTCGAGGATTCGTTCCAGCGTCTCGGTCGGCAGCACCAGCGCGTCGCCGTCGGCGAGGAAGATGCGGCCGGCGTCCGGCCACCAGCGCGCCGCGGCGGCGATGTCGTCGCAAACGTCGGCGAGCGGGCGGGCGTGGAAGTGCTTCGTCTTGTACATCGCGCAGAAGGTGCAGCGATTGAACGAGCAACCGATCGTCGCCTGGATGATCAGGTTGCGGCCCTCGCTCGGGGGCCGGTACAGCGGCTCGTCGTACTGCAGGGGCGCGAAGCTCATCGTGCAGTCGCCTTGGCGCGGCGTTCGATGCGAACGGACGGCGCGATCATAGCGCGAGCGCGCCCGAAACGCACGCGGCCGGCGCTGGGCCGGCCGCGGATCACGAAACGCTGGTGCCGCGCGCGGGCGGCTCAGTGGCCGAGCGCGTCCTTCAGGACTTCCAGCTGGGCGAGGCGCTCGGTCGCCTTGTCGCGGGTGCGGTCGTCCTTGGCGTCGGCGACGTCTTCCTTGGCGTCGTCGATCGCCTGGCGGATCACGTCGGGCTGGATCTCGTCGACCGGCACGACCTCCTGGGCCAGCACGGTGAGGCCGTTCGGCCCGACCTCGGCGAAACCGCCGCGCACCACGATCATCTTCGGCGCGTTCTCGCCGTAGACGGTGAGCACGCCGGGCCGCAGCGTCGCGACGAACGGCGCGTGGCCGGCCATCACGCCGAAGTCGCCCTCCTCGCCCGGCACGTCCACCTGGGTGACCTCGCCGGAGAACATCAGCTTCTCGGGCGACACGAGCTCGAAATGGAAGGTGGACATGGTTCAATTTAGCGAATGGCGAATGGCGAGTAGCGAATAGTTCCAGAGACCATCCGCTGTCGCCGTTCCCGCTTCGCTACTCCCTGTTCGCTGTTCGCTCTGAAGCCGCGTCTTACGCGGCTTCAGCCGCGAGCCGCTTGCCCTTCTCGACCGCCGCCTCGATGGTGCCGACCATGTAGAAGGCGGCCTCCGGCAGGTGGTCGTACTTGCCCTCGCACAGGCCCTTGAAGCCGCGGATCGTGTCGGCGAGATCGACGAACACGCCCGGCGTACCGGTGAACACCTCGGCGACGTGGAACGGCTGCGACAGGAAGCGCTCGATTTTTCGCGCGCGCGCCACCGTCAGCTTGTCCTCTTCCGAAAGCTCGTCCATGCCCAGGATCGCGATGATGTCCTGGAGCGCCTTATAGCGCTGCAGCACCTGCTGCACCTGGCGGGCGACCGCGTAGTGCTCCTCGCCGACGACCCGCGGGTCGAGCATGCGCGAGGTCGAGTCGAGCGGGTCGACGGCCGGGTAGATGCCCTTCTCGGCGATCGAGCGCGACAGCACCGTGGTCGCGTCCAGATGCGCGAACGAGGTCGCCGGCGCCGGGTCGGTGAGGTCGTCGGCCGGCACGTAGATGGCCTGCACCGAGGTGACCGAGCCCTTGGTGGTCGTGGTGATGCGCTCCTGCAGGGCGCCCATGTCGGTCGCCAGCGTCGGCTGATAGCCCACCGCCGACGGGATGCGGCCGAGCAGCGCCGACACCTCCGAGCCCGCCTGCGTGAAGCGGAAGATGTTGTCGACGAAGAACAGCACGTCCTGGCCCTGGTCGCGGAAGTACTCGGCGAGCGTCAGGCCGGTGAGGCCGACGCGGGCGCGGGCGCCGGGCGGCTCGTTCATCTGGCCGAACACCAGGGCGCACTTGGAGCCCTTGGTGTCGCCCTTGGTCTCGTGCGGGTCCTTGTTGACGCCCGACTCGATGAACTCGTGATAGAGGTCGTTGCCCTCGCGGGTGCGCTCGCCGACGCCGGCGAACACCGAGTAGCCGCCGTGCGCCTTGGCGATGTTGTTGATCAGCTCCTGGATGATCACGGTCTTGCCGACGCCGGCGCCGCCGAACAGGCCGACCTTGCCGCCCTTGGAGTAGGGCGCGAGGAGATCGACCACCTTGATGCCGGTGACGAGGATCTGCGACTCGGTCGACTGCTCGGTGTAGGGCGGCGCCTCGGCGTGGATCGGGCGGCGCTCGGTGGCGGCGATCGGGCCGGCCTCGTCGACCGGCTCGCCGACCACGTTGATGATGCGGCCGAGCGTGCCCTCGCCGACCGGCACGGCGATCGGCAGGCCGGTGTCGGTGACCGACTGGCCGCGGACCAGGCCCTCGGTCGTGTCCATGGCGATGGTGCGCACCGTCGACTCGCCGAGATGCTGCGCGACCTCGAGCACCAGCCGGTTGCCCTGGTTGTCGGTCTCGAGCGCGTTCAGGATCGCCGGCAGGTGACCCTCGAACTGCACGTCGACGACGGCACCGATGACCTGGGTGACTTTACCGACCGATGGGGCTTGGGTGGCCATGGATGTCTCCTTGCGACTCGAACCGCGGCACGACCCGGCCCGAGCAAAACGCGAATGATGCTCAGACGACGGTCAGCGTGACCGGCACGTTGTTGCGGGTGGCACGGGAATACGGGCAGATGCGGTGGGCGTCCTCGACCAGCGCACGGACCTTGTCCTTGTCGGCGCCCGGGATCGACACCTTGATGTCGGCCGTCAGCGCGAAGCTCACGTCGTCCTTGTCGATGCCGATCGACACCGTGACCTTGGCGGCCTGGCCGTCGACGCCGTGGTTCTTGGCGAGCGCCAGGATCGCCTGGCCGAAGCAGGACGACCAGCCGAGCGCGAAGAGCTGCTCCGGATTGTGGCCGTCACCGTTGCCGCCCAGCTCCTTGGGGAACGACATGGCGAGGCCGAGGCCGCCGTTCTCCAGCACCGCGCGGCCGTTGCGGCCGCCGCTCGTCGTCGCCGTCGTCTTGTAGGCCATGGGGGTCTCCCGTTCGACTGTGCGGTGTTGCGTCGGTGCGCGTCAGAGCGCCTCGGCGCCGGAGATGATCTCGATCAGCTCCTTGGTGATCATCGCCTGGCGGGTGCGGTTGTACTTCAGCGTCTGCTTGCGGATCATCTCGCCGGCATTGCGCGTGGCGTTGTCCATCGCGGTCATCTGGGCGCCGTAGAACGACGCCGCGTTCTCCAGCAGCGCCTTGAAGATCTGCACCGAGATGTTGAGCGGCAGCAGCTCCGCGAGGATCTGCTCCTCGTCGGGCTCGTACTCGTAGACGGGCGCCGGGCCGTTGGCGGGCGCGCCCTCGAACACGGCCGGGACGATCTGCTGCGCGGTCGGAACCTGCGCGATCACCGACTTGAAGCGCGAGTAGAACAGCGTGCAGACGTCGAAGGCACCCTGCTCGTAGAGCGAGATCACCCGCTGGCCGATCTCGTGGGCGTTCTCGAAGCGGATCTGGCGCACGGCGCGCAGATCGATCACGTCGATGATCTCGTCCTCGAACAGCCGCTTGAGCTGGTCGTAGCCCTTGCGGCCGACGCACAGGATCTTGATCGTCTTGCCTTCGGCGAGCAGCGCATTGGCGCGGTCGCGGGCGAGCCGCACGATCGCCGAGTTGAACGGGCCGCACAGGCCGCGCTCGCCCGTGCAGACGAGCAGCAGATGCACCTGGTCACGGCCGGTCCCGGCGAGCAGCTTCGGCCCCTCGGGGTTGTTCTGCACCGAGGCGGCGATGTTGCCGAGCGTGCGCTGCATGCGCTCCGAATAGGGCCGCGCCGCCTCGGCGGCCGCCTGGGCGCGCCGCAGCTTGGACGCGGCGACCATCTGCATGGCCTTGGTGATCTTCTGCGTCGCCTTGGTCGCGGCGATCCGGTTTCGCAGGTCTTTCAGGCTCGGCATTCCGTGGTCACCTTTGCGCCCGGTCCGGCTTCGGTCTCGTCATGCCCGGCCTCGTGCCGGGCATCCACGCGCGTCGCTCCCCCACGCTCCTGGACGTGGATGGCCGGGACGAGCCCGGCCATCCCGCCCGAGATCACGCGAAGGTCTTGGCGTACTCGTCGACGATCGACTTCACCTTGGCGGCGGTCGCGTCGTCGAGATCGCGCTTGTCGCGGATCGTGTTCAGCACGTCCTCGTACTTGGTGCGGAACAGCGACAGCAGGCCCTGCTCGAAGGACTTCACGCTCGCCACCGGCAGCGGGTCGAGGTAGCCGTTGACGCCCGCATAGATGACGACGACCTGCTCCTCCATCTTCAGCGGGGAGAACTGCGCCTGCTTGAGGAGCTCGGTGAGGCGCGAGCCGCGATTGAGCAGGCGCTGCGTCGTCGCGTCGAGGTCGGAGCCGAACTGCGCGAACGCCGCCATCTCGCGATACTGCGCGAGCTCGCCCTTGATCTTGCCGGCGACCTTCTTCATCGCCTTGGTCTGCGCCGACGAACCGACGCGCGACACCGAGAGGCCGACGTTCACGGCGGGGCGGATGCCCTGGTAGAACAGGTCGGTCTCCAGGAAGATCTGGCCGTCCGTGATCGAGATGACGTTGGTCGGGATGTAGGCCGACACGTCGTTGGCCTGCGTCTCGATGACCGGGAGCGCGGTGAGCGAGCCCGAGCCGTTCTCGTCGTTCATCTTCGCGGCGCGCTCGAGCAGGCGCGAGTGGAGATAGAACACGTCGCCCGGATAGGCCTCGCGGCCGGGCGGACGGCGCAGCAGCAGCGACATCTGACGATAGGCGACGGCCTGCTTGGACAGGTCGTCGTAGAAGATCACGGCGTGCATGCCGTTGTCGCGGAAGTACTCGCCCATGGTGCAGCCGGCGAACGGCGCCAGGTACTGCATCGGGGCCGGATCGGAGGCCGTGGCGGCGACGACGATCGAGTACTCGAGCGCGCCGTTCTCTTCCAGCGCCTTCACGAACTGCGCGACGGTCGAGCGCTTCTGGCCCACCGCGACATAGACGCAGTAGAGCTTGATCTTCTCGTCGCCGGTGGCGTTGAGCGGCTTCTGATTGAGGATGGTGTCGAGGACGATCGCGGTCTTGCCGGTCTGGCGGTCGCCGATGACTAGCTCGCGCTGGCCGCGGCCGATCGGGATCAGCGCGTCGATGGCCTTGAGGCCGGTCGCCATCGGCTCGTGCACGGACTTGCGCGGAATGATGCCGGGCGCTTTCACGTCGACGCGGCGGCGCTCGGTCGCCTCGATCGGGCCCTTGCCGTCGATCGGGTTGCCGAGCGCATCGACGACGCGGCCGAGCAGGCCCTTGCCGACTGGCACGTCCACGATGGCGCGGGTGCGCTTGACGGTCTGGCCTTCCTTGATCTCGCGGTCGTTGCCGAAGATCACGATGCCGACATTGTCGATCTCGAGGTTCAGGGCCATGCCCCGCACGCCGTTCTCGAACTCGACCATCTCACCGGCCTGGACGTTGTCGAGACCGTAGACGCGGGCGATGCCGTCGCCGACGGAGAGGACCTGGCCGACTTCGGAGACCTCGGCTTCCTGGCCGAAGGTCTTGATCTGCTCCTTGAGGATCGCAGAAATCTCTGCGGCGCGGATGTCCATCAGCCGACCTCTTTCATCGCGTGCTTGATTGCATTCAGCTTGGTCCGGAGCGAGCCGTCGACCATCCGGCTGCCGACCTTCACCACGAGCCCGCCGATGATGGCGGGATCGACCTGCACTTCAATCTTGACGTTCTTGCCCGTGACGGCGTCGAGCGCCTTCTTGATCTCCGCCTTGTGGGCGTCGGCGAGCGGCTCGGCGACCGTGACGGTCGCCGTGACCTCGCCGCGGTGGCGGGCGAGCAGCTCACGGAAGTCGCGGATCATGTCGCGCACGCCGAACAGGCGGCGATTGTGGGCGACGAGGCGCAGGAAGTTCGCCGCGGTGCCGCCGATCTTGGCCTTGGCGAGCACCGCCGTGACGGCCCGGGTCTGCTCCTCGGCCGTGAAGGCCGGGCTGCGGACCAGACGGAGGAGATCGGGGCTGCCGTCGAGCAGCCGCTCGAAGCTGTCGAGGTCGCGGCTCACCGCGTCGAGCGTGCCCGTCTCGGAGGCGAGCTCGAACAGGGCGGTCGCGTAACGCCCTGCCATTCCGGCCACGATCGGATCGTCTGCTGCCACGGCGCTCTCTTTCGGCGTTCAGGCATCCAGGATCCCGCCGCGCCCTCCGCGGAAAGCGCGCAAGCCCCTGGAATGTCAGCGGGACCAGGATTGATTGGGGCGTCCGGAGCGGCCCACGCTCCGTTGAAAAACCGCCGGTTTGCTAACACAGGCCTGGGGGCGGTGCAATACGGCGAACGGCCCGCGAGAGCGCCCGAACGGCCGCCGCCCCGGCGGTCGCGGAGTCCGCCGGGGCGCGGCCGGCGGCGGCCGCGCCGGGTCGCCGAGACGCCGCCCCGGTTCCCTGTCAGCACCTTATCCTATATGGAGGCGGCGCGACGCCGCGAGCGCCGCCTCGTGCGCTCATCTCGATCATGTCACCGGTCCCGTCCTCCCCGCCACCGCTGTTCGTCGATCTCACCACCGCGTTCCAGGAGCGCGGCCGCATCGCCCATGGCACCGTGCGGGTCGAGCGCGAGCTGGTCGGAGCGCTCGCCGAGCGGGCGATCGCCGGCCGCGACGATCTCCGCTTCTGCCGCTTCGACCCGGCCGCCCACCGCTTCGTCGCGCTGACCGCCGCCGAGGCGCTCGCCGTGGTCCGCGCCCCGACCGAGCCGGAGCGTCGCCGAAAGCCGCGCCCGGCCTGGCGGTCGCATCCGCTGATGCAGCTCGGCCGCCGGCTCGAGCGCTTCGTGCGCACCGAGATCCGCGACCACTTCCGGCGCCGTCGCCGCGCCGTAGTCGAGGCCGTGGTGGCCCCGATCGGCGGGGCGGCGGAGATGTTTCCGGAGGGCGCCTGGCTGCTGCTGCCCGGCGAGCTGCAGCGGCACGACTTCGCCCACCTGATCGACCTGCGCCGCCGGCGCGGGCTGCGGCTCGCCATGCTGTTCTACGATCTGCTCGGCACCCTGCCGCCGGGCGATCCGCGCGCCGACGACCCGGACGCCGCCGACATTCCGTCGAGCGAGTTCATCCTGCGGCATGCCGCCCTCGTCCTGTCGATCTCGCGGTTCAGCGCCGATGCGCTCGCGGCCCATGCGGCGGAGCGCGGCACCGCGATGCCGCCCCTCACCGTGATCCGGCTCGGTCACCGGCTCGGCCCGGCCGCGCCGGACCTGCCGCCGGTCGACGGCCTCGCGCCGGGCGGCTTCGTGCTCACCGTCGGCGACGTCACGGGGCGCAAGAACCAGCGGCTGCTCACCGACTTGTGGGGCGATCTGGCGCGGGCGCGCGGCGGGCGAGTGCCGCCGCTGGTGATCGCCGGCCGGATCGGCCACGACGGCGCGCCGCTGGTCGCCGCCGTGACGGCCGATCGCGACGCTGCGCCCGTGGTCCGCTTCCTGAGCAATGTCGACGACGGCCAGCTCCGCTGGCTGTACGCCAACTGCCGGTTCACGGCGTTCCCGTCCTTGTCCGAGGGCTTCGGCCTGCCGGTGGTCGAGAGCCTGGCGCTCGGCAAGACCTGCATCGCCTCCACGGCGACGGCGATTCCCGAGGCGAGCCAAGGCGCCGCCCTGCATCTCGACCCGGCCGAAACGGCGGCCTGGCGACACGCGATCGAGACGCTGCTCGACGACGACGCGGCACTGGCGCGGGCCGAGGCGGCGATCGCCGACAAATTCCGGCTGGTCGGCTGGGACGACACCGCCGCCGACGCCCTCGCCGCCGCCGACGCGGCACGGGCGGCGAGAAGCACCTAGAGCGGCCATAACGACGCACCGAAGGACAAAAATCGTCGAAAAAATTGCAGAAGTGGATTTTGGAGCTTAACTTTCGGTCTCTTCCGGGAGATCGAAGACGTGCTGTACCGTCTGGAGATTGCCAACTTCTACTCGGTGCGCGACCGGCAGGTGATCGATCTGCGAATCGGTGACTCCGTGCCCGACGTGCCTGGTCGGTTCGACCCTCTGTTCCCTGGATCAAAGGAACGCGCGCCCCGTGTCGTGGCCTTTTTCGGGCCGAACGCTTCGGGGAAATCGACAGTCCTAAAGGCCCTTGCGTTCGTTCTGTGGTTCGTTCGGGATTCCTTCCAGCGACAGCCGAACGTCGGCATCCCGTGCGAGTGCTTCAACGATACGGCAGCACAAGCCGAGCCGGTGCGGTTAGCGATCGAGTTCGGCGGGCCGCTCGACCCTGCCGTCGAGCCGGGCTCAGCCCCCATTGCCTATGGCACGTGGCGCTATGAACTGGCCCTGTTCATGTCGGATGGACGCTTCATCGTTACAGAAGAAAACCTTCATCAGAGAGCCAATGGGCGAGGCAGGTGGACTCGGGTTTTCGAACGCGAGAACGACCAAGTCAGTGCTGGTAAAGTGTTTGCACTTTCAGGATACTCGAAGGTGATCGACAAGGTGCGCGACAATGCCAGTCTCATCTCTACTCTGGCGCAATTCGATCATGTGCCGTCGTTGCGCCTGAGCGAAGCCGCGCGATCGGTCGTTGCCAACATCCTGGCGGATCGAACTGAGGTCGGGGACGATGCCGCGATCAAATACTACGCGGCAGATACCGCCGCCATGGAGGAGCTTAACCGAGACATCCAGCGGATCGACCTCGGCATAAAGAAAATGATCATCGTTCAAGGCCAAGCGGGACCACTTGCTTTGTTCGAGCACGAAGGACTGGAGCGTCCGATGCCCTGGGCGCTCGAAAGTCACGGAACTCGGACATTTATCCGCAACCTGCCCCTGCTGCAGATTGCGCTCGCCAGGGGGAGCATGTCCATTGTCGACGAGATCGATCTCGCGATTCACCCACTCGTCCTGCCCGAGATCATACGTTGGTTTCATGATCCCGAACGAAACCCGCAACGGGCCCAGCTCTGGATGAGTTGCCACGCGGCAACTCTTCTCGAAGACCTTCAGAAGGAGGAGGTCTTCTTCTGCGAGAAGGACACGCGCGGTCGCACAAAGGTGTACGGGCTCCAGGACATTCGAAACGCGAGGCGTGCGGACAACCGCTATCGCAGGTATATGTCGGGCATGTACGGAGCAATCCCTCAGATCGGATGAAACGCCGACCGGCCTTCATTCCTCAACGCCGCCCGATCTTTCTCGGCTGCGAGGGGCCGAGCGAAGTGGGTTACGGCGCCCTGTTGAATCGATTTGCGCGCGATAAAGACGTTCACATCCACATTCATGTCGAACCGCTCCAACCGGGCGCAGGCGACCCCTTCGAGCTTGTTCGACGCGCCGTTCAGCGCGTCGGGGACATCGAACGACGGCGGGAGTCATTCGCCTGCAAGGCCTTGCTTATCGACATCGGCGAGCCCGACAAGATGGCCGCTGCGACCCGGCTCGCCAGCCAAGCAGGGATTTCGCATCTGATATGGCAGGTTCCGGATCACGAAGCCCTTCTCCTGCGACACTTCGATGGGTGCCAGGACCATCGCCCCCCGAAGGGAGAGTCGATGGCTGCACTCCGTCGACGATGGCCCGAGTACCGGAAAGGTAGCAGTGCTTCTCAGCTCTCGGAGCGGATTCCCTTCGAGTCCCTGGTCCGGGTTTGTGCGGTCGAGGCACGCTTGCGGGATTTCGTCATCGCGATTGGCCTGCTTTCACCTTGACTGGTCTGCACCCCTCTGATCACTCCTTCCCGAGCCGCGGGCGGAGTAGCATCGGGCCGTAGACGGCGCAGAAGCCCCCGAAGGCGGCGACCCAGGCGAGCGCCGCGGCCCACAGGAGCGGCGTCGCCAGCTCGGGAACCAGCGCGGCGAGGAGACGCAGGCCGGCCGCGGTGACGACCGCGCCATAGACGGCGCGGGTGGACGGCGGCGCCTCGAGGGCGCGGCCGGTGTGGCCGCGCGTCGCCCGGGTCATCACGGCGAGCGTCATCACCCCGACGGCGCCGACCGACCAGGCATGGATGCCGGCGGCCTCCGGAACGACGGGCCACAGCGCGGCCGCGGCCAGCAGGAGGAAACCGAGCGGGATGAAGGCGTAGCCGAGGTGCAGGATCAGCACGAGGGCGTCGCGCCCGGTGCGATCGCCGGCCCAGCGCGCGAGCCGCACCGCCTGGACGGCCCCGGCGAGTCCGAGGAGCGCCGCCGTGATCCATCCGGTCGGCGCCACGAGCCAGGCGGCCAGCGCCGGCACCGACACGCCGATCGCCACCGCGTCGAGCCGCCCGAACGGCGCCGGCAGCCGGCCCGGATTGGCCTTGACGAGCCAGTTGCGGGTGAAGCTCGGGACGATGCGGCCGCCGATCAGCACGATCAGCATGACGATCGCGGCGAGCGCCAGCCGCCGCCCGAGCACGGCCTCGCCACGGACATGCGCCTCGACATGGACCACGACGTCGGCGGCGGCGAACACGCCGACGATCACCAGGACGCGGAGGTTGCGCCAGTTCTTCCCGGCGATCACCTCGCGGCCGGCGGCGGCGAGCACCAGCAGCAGGAAGGCGACGTCGATCACGGCGACGGCCACCCAGCCGAGCGCCCCGCCGAACGACACGGCGACCCGGCCGGCGAGCCAGGCCAGCACCAGCACCAGCAGCGGCGTGCCGGCGAGCGGCAGCCGGCCGGTCCAGTTGGGGATCGCGGTCAAGAGGAAGCCGGTCACCACGGCGGCGACATAGCCGAACAGGAGCTCGTGGGCGTGCCAGTCGATCGGCGCGAACACCGTGTCGAGGGCGATGCGGCCCTCGTAGACCGGCATCCACACGAGCACGGCGAGGCCGGCGAACAGCGCGCCGGCGAGGAAGAACGGACGAAAGCCGTAGCTCAGCAGGGCCGGGCCGGAATAGGGAGCGACGCGCGGGACGGGGGTCATGCGACCTCCAGGCAGGAGGGGATCACGATCGGAACCGGGCGAACCCCGCCCGGTTCCTCCCTTCACCCATGCGCCGTCCGCGACCGCGGCGGAACCAGCGTCTTCAGAGCCGCTTGATTTTCGTCAAGCTTCTGGTCTTTTGCTGGCCGGCCCTTCGTCTTGTGGCCGGATCCCGCAGCCGGCCGGCTCGTCGGATCGTCCGTTTGGAACCAGGAGGGAAGAAGGCACGATGATCACCAAAGCGTTCGTTATCGCATTCGCCTTGGCGGCCACCACCGGGATCGCCGCCGCCCAGGACGTCGCGGCCGGCGCCGTGTCGTTCCGCAAGTGCACGCCCTGCCACAACATCGGCGAAGGCGCGACCAACAAGGTCGGCCCGGTGCTCAACGGCCTCGAGGGCCGCAAGAGCGGGCAGATCCCGGGCTTCAACTACTCCGAAGCCAACAAGAACTCGGGTCTCACCTGGGACAAGGCGACGTTCAAGTCCTACATCGCCGATCCGCGCGCCAAGATCCCGGGCACCAAGATGGTCTTCGCCGGCATCAAGAACGACAAGGAGCAGGACGACCTGTGGGCGTTCCTGATCCAGTACGGGCCGGACGGAAAGAAGAAGTAGTCGATCGACCACGCTTCGGTCGTTCGACCCGATCGGATCGCGTCATCGCGCGCCGTGGCTCCGCCTCGGCGCGCTTTCTTTTTTGAGCAACGGTCCGAGCGGGCCGACCCACCCGGTCGGATGATCCCCCTCGGGCAGGTGCCGCGGCGAGGCGCCCCCGCCGCACACAGAATCCAAGCTCGACAGGATCGACCGAATCTTACGCTGTAATTTTAAGAAATACTTCGTGATGCAGCGCGGGATCGCTGCCATCTTGTGCGCACAATTCCCCGATTAAACGCGGTCTTCACGCAACAACATGGGGACTATACAGCGCATGGCGATGAACTTTGTACGGTATCTCGCAGTATTGATCGCACTATTCGCTGTCGTGAATTTTTCGACTCGCGCCGAGGCCTTCACCCAGTCGGGCATTGCTTCGGTCTATTCGGGCGGCAGGACCGCCAATGGCGAGCGCGCGCATGCCGGAGGCATGACGGCCGCCCACAAGCATCTCCCCTTCGGGACGCGGGTGCTGGTCACCCACCGCCGGACCGGCAAGTCGGTGGTCGTCCGCATCAACGACCGCGGCCCGTTCGTGCGCGGCCGGGTGATCGACCTGACGCCCGCCGCGGCGCGGTCGATCGGTCTGGGTTACGGCCTCGCGCCGGTGTCGATCGCGGTGCTCGGCCGCGACTGATCCGTCGCCGGGCCGATCCGCATCGAGGGGCGCCGCGCCGCGGCGCCCCTTTTTCGTTGCGCCCGCAGCATGTCGCCGCTGCACTGCATCAACAAGGACGACCGACGCTACAGCGCCCCGTACGGCGTCGCACCGCGCTGCGGCGACACGGCCGCGCAGCCGCGAAGAGACCTTTGCGCGGCGGACCGATAGTGTGCGACAAAGGAGTCCGGGTGCGCGCGCGCCGCTTTGGGTGCAGCGCATTCCTGGCGACTGCGCGAGAGGGGGCCGGCCCGATGCTTCGATCCGCGACGCTTCGATCGTCCAGAGAGCAACGGCCGCCCGCGCCCCGCCAGGGCCGCAGCACAGGCCCAGCCCGAAGCCCGGTTTCGACCCGCACCGTCCAACCATCGCCGGCGCCGCGGCGGCCAACCTCCGGTCGCCGCTCCGACCGTCGACCGCGCCTGCTGCCGTCGCGCGCCGCGTGACGGTTGCCGACGACCGGCCGAATCCGACCGTTTCCGAAGCCCATTCTCGCGGAGCTGCAATGATCGAGGTCGCGCGCTATCTGTCCGTCAACCGCATCGCCTACTTCTCGATGGAGGTCGGGATCCGGCAGGAGATGCACACCTATTCGGGCGGCCTCGGGCTGCTCGCCGGCGACGCGGCGCGCTCCGCCGCCGACCTCGACCTGCCGATGGTGTTCGTGACGCTGGCTTCGCGCGAGGGCTCGATCAAGCAGGAGATCGACGCCGAGGGCCACCAGATCGACGGCCCCGATCCGTGGAACCCGGAGGACTGGGCGACCCCGATCGGCGCCATGGTGGCGGTCACGATCGAGGGCCGGCAGGTGTGGATCCGGCCCTGGCTCTACGAGCTCAAGTCGCCGCGCGGCTTCCAGATCCCGGTGCTACTGCTCGACACCAACGTGCCGGAGAACGAGCCGCGCGACCGCATCATCACCAACCGGCTGTACTTCGGCGACGAGAAGGACCGCATCAAGCAGGAGGTGGTGCTCGGCATCGGCGGCGTGCGGGTGCTGCGCGCCCTCGGCTTCACCATCGACACCTATCATCTCAACGAGGGCCACGCGGCGTTCCTGTCGCTCGCCCTGCTCGACCAGCACCGCATCAACCGCATTCCCGGGATCCCCGAGCCGTTCAGCTACGACGTCCACGCGGTGCGCGAGAAGTGCGTGTTCACCACCCACACGCCCGTCGAGGCCGGCCACGACCGGTTCTCCTACGAGGACGTGCGGTCGATCGTCGGCGACCTGATCGAGTTCGACCAGCTCAAGCTCTTGGCCGGTCCGGACCATCTCAACATGTCGCAGCTCGCGCTCAACCTGTCGCGCTACGCCAACGGCGTCGCCCGGCGTCACGCCGAGACGGCGCAGAAGATGTTCCCGGCCTACAAGATCCGCACCGTCACCAACGGTGCGCACGTGCCGATGTGGATGCATCCGGCGATCGCCGACCTGTTCAAGACGATCGCGCCGCACTGGGCCTACGAGCTCGAGGATTTGCTCAAGGCCGACCAGGTGCCGCCCGACGCTCTGTGGGACGCCCACCAGCGCGCCAAGCACGAGCTGATCGACTACGTGAAGACGACCACCGGGGTCGAGATGGACCCCGACGTGCCGCTGATCGGCTTCGCCCGCCGGATGACCGGCTACAAGCGGCCCGACCTCCTGTTCCACGACGTGGAACGGCTCCAGGCGATCGCCGGCGGGCGCCGGTTCCAGGTGGTGATGGCCGGCAAGGCGCATCCGCGCGACTTCGAGGGCAAGGCGCGCATCCGGGCAATCCACCAGCACATGAGATCGATCAAAGACATTCCGATGGCGTTTCTGCCAAACTACAGCATCGCCATCGCCATGAAGCTCGTCTCCGGCTGCGACGTATGGCTGAACAATCCGGTGCCCCCGCTCGAGGCTTCGGGGACGAGCGGCATGAAGGCGGCGTTCAACGGCGTCCTGAACTTCAGCGTGCTGGACGGATGGTGGCTCGAGGGCTGGGAGGAAGGCGTGACCGGCTGGGCGATCGGCAGCGACGGCAGCGACCCGTCCCCCGAGGCGCACGCCGCCGCCATGTACGACAAGCTCGAGTCGACCGTGCTGCCGCTCTATCACGACGATCGGGCGCGGTGGATCTGGATGATGCAGCAGACCATCGCCAAGATCGGCGCGGTGTTCAACTCGGCCCGCATGATGCGGCGCTACGCGACGGAGGCCTATCTGCGCTCCTAGTCGACGGATGCGCCGGCGCCGGCCCTGCCGGCGCCGGCGACGCGACACCGGAGGCGCCGCGCGGGCGAGGCCTGCGCGGGCGACCCGGCCGGGAGATTTCGACGATGCGTTTCGCAACCTGAACGAGGCAATTCCGTGCCGATTGTACATTCCACGCCGGGGCCGCTCGCCCGTTCCGCCATGGCCTATGTGCTGGCCGGCGGCCGCGGCAGCCGGCTGCACGAGCTGTGCGACAACCGCGCCAAGCCGGCGGTCTATTTCGGCGGCAAGTCCCGGATCATCGACTTCACGCTGTCCAACGCCCTCAACTCGGGCATCCGCCGCATCGCGGTGGCGACCCAGTACAAGGCGCACAGCCTGATCCGCCACATGCAGCGCGGCTGGAACTTCTTCCGCCCCGAGCGAAACGAGAGCTTCGACATCCTGCCGGCCAGCCAGCGCATCGCCGGCGCGAGCTGGTATGCCGGCACGGCCGATGCCGTCTACCAGAACCTCGACATCATCGAGAGCTACAATCCCGAGTTCATCGTCCTGCTCGCCGGCGACCACATCTACAAGATGGACTACGAGCCGATGCTCCAGCAGCACGTGGAGCAGAAGGCCGACATCACCATCGCGACCATCGAGGTGCCGCTCAAGCAGGCGATCCATTTCGGCGTCGTGCATGTCGACGAGAACGACGTCGTCGTCGACTTCGTCGAGAAGCCGCCGAAGCCGCCGCACATGCCGGGCAACCCGGAGCTGGCGCTGGCCAGCATGGGCATCTACGTCTTCAACACCAAGTTCCTGATCGACCAGGTCCGCCGCGACGCCCAGGACCCGCACTCGACACACGACTTCGGCAAGGACATCGTCCCCTATCTGGTCAAGTACGGGAAGGCGGTGGCGCACCCGTTCTCGCGCTCCTGCGTGCGCTCGCGCGAGGAGGCGGCCGTCTACTGGCGCGACGTCGGCACCATCGGGGCCTACTGGGAGGCGAACATCGACCTCACCGCCGTGGTGCCGCAGCTCGACCTGTTCGACCACAACTGGCCGATCTGGACCTATGCCGAGATCACCCCGCCGGCCAAGTTCGTGCACGACGAGCAGGGCCGCCGCGGCACCGCGATCGCCTCGCTGGTCGCCGGGGGCTGCATCGTGTCGGGCGCCTCGATCCGCCGCTCGCTGGTCGGCACCGGGGCGCGCGTGCACTCCTACGCCTTCGTCGAGAACTCGGTGATCCTGCCGCAGGTCGACATCGGGCGCGGCGCGCGGCTGCGCAACGTCGTGATCGACAAGGGCACCGTGATCCCGCCGAAGCTCGTGGTCGGCGAGGACCCGGAAGTCGACGCCGACAGGTTCCGCCGCACCGAGGACGGGATCTGTCTCATCACCCAGCAGATGATCGATCGGTTGTGATCGCAGCGACGCCGATCCACGTCCTGTCCGTCGTCTCCGAGATTTTCCCCTTCGTGAAGACCGGGGGTCTCGCCGACGTCGCCGGCGCGCTGCCGGCGGCGCTCGCCCCCGAGAACGTCCGCACCGTCACGCTGATCCCCGGCTATCCGGACGTGATGGCGGCGCTGCGCGACGCGAGCCCGATCCTCGCCGTCGACGACCTGTTCGGCGGCCCGGGCCGTCTCCTCCACGGTCGCGCCAAGAACCTCGAGCTGATCGTCATCGACGCGCCGCATCTCTACGACCGGCCCGGCAATCCCTACATGGCGGCCGACGGCCGCGACTGGCCCGACAACGCGATCCGGTTCGGGGCGCTCGGCCTGATGGCGGCGCGGCTCGGCGCCGGCGAGGTGCCGGCCTTCCGGCCCGACGTGCTGCACGCCCACGACTGGCAGGCCGGCCTCTCGGCCGCCTATCTGCGCTACCGCTTCGAGCGCCGCCCCCGCACCGTGATGACGGTGCACAACCTCGCCTTCCAGGGCCTGTTCCCGGCCTCGCTCCTGTCCGCCCTGGCGCTGCCGCCGGCGGCGTTCTCGATCAACGGGGTCGAGTTCCACGGCGAGATCGGCTTCCTCAAGGCCGGCCTCGCCCTGTCCGACTGGATCACCACGGTGTCGCCGACCTACGCGGCCGAGATCCGCACCCGCGAGTTCGGCATGGGGCTCGACGGGCTCCTGCGCGGCCGCACCGAGCGGCTCTCCGGCATCCTCAACGGCATCGACGACACGGTTTGGAATCCGGGTCGCGATCCGCTGATCGCCGCCAATTTCGACGCCCGCCGCATCGCCCCGCGCATCGCCAACAAGGCGGTGCTGAAGCGGCGCATGGGGCTCGCCACCGACGACGCGCTGCTGTTCGGCGTGGTCAGCCGGCTGACCTGGCAGAAGGGCCTCGACATGCTGGTCGAGGTGCTGCCGACCCTGCTCGCCACCGGCTCGCAGCTCGTCGTGCTCGGCTCCGGCGAGCGCAACCTGCAGCAGGCGTTCATGGACGCCGCCCGCATCCATCCGGGCCGCGTCGCCTGCGTGATCGGCTACGACGAGGAGCTCGCCCATCTGATCCAGGCCGGCGCGGACGCCCTCCTGATGCCGTCGCGCTACGAGCCGTGCGGCCTGTCGCAGATGTGCGCGCTGCGCTACGGCACCGTGCCGGTGGTCAGCCATGTCGGCGGGCTCGCCGACACGGTGATCGACTGCAACGACATGGCGATCGCCGAAGGCGTCGGCACCGGCATCCAGTTCCGTCCGACCATCGGCATGCTGGAGGCGGCGGTCCTGCGCGCCACCGCGCTGTGGCGCAACGGCAAGGTCTGGCGCCGCGTCCAGCGCAACGCCATGCGGGCCGACGTCTCCTGGCGCCGCTCCGCCCGGCGCTACGCCACCCTCTACCGCACCCTGATGGCCGAGCGGCGAAAGTAGGTCTTCGACCCTCCGCCCGCATCGGACCGTGAAGGCCCCTCCCGAGCCTTCCCCGAAACGCATGGCGGCCGCCGCAGGACGGCCATGCCGGCGCGATTCACGGTTCGGCGACATCCTTGGTGTAGACAGGGGCTCCTGGACGAGCACACGACGTCGCCTGATTATTCGATCGGACCCGCACGCGCTCGACGATCCGGCCTCCGGCCGGCCCACGCGCGAAGAAACGGGCTCTCCGATGCAAGACCTCGGCCTCACCCTCTTCAACGTCGTCGCCTCCAACCCGCTGCCCGCCGGCGCGGTCCTCGGCTCGTCGCTGCTGACGCTGCTGGCCTTCGTCTATCCGCGGTCTGGGCTGAACTGAGAGCGCCGGTCGCCACCGGTCGTTCCCTTATTGTTCTTGCCGAGCCACCGGCCTCCTGCTACCCTGGCGCGCAATCCAGGTTCTGGGGCGGCGGCATGGTGCAGCGGGTGACGACCGTGGCGTTCGAGGGCATCGAGGCGCGGGCCGTCGACGTCCAGGTTCAGGTCGCGCCCGGGCTGCCCGCCTTCAATGTGGTCGGCCTTCCGGACAAGGCGGTGTCGGAGGCGCGCGAAAGGGTGCGGGCGGCGCTGGTCGCCTCGGGGCTGGCGCTGCCGGCGCGGCGCATCACCGTCAACCTCGCCCCGGCCGACCTCCCCAAGGAGGGCAGCCACTACGACCTTCCCATCGCGCTCGGCCTGATGGGCGCCATCGGGGCGATCCCGCCCGACGCGCTCGACGGCTGCACGGTGCTGGGCGAGCTCGGGCTCGACGGCTCGATCGCCGCGGTCGCCGGCGTGCTGCCGACCGCGATCGCCGCCAACGGGCGCGGCGACGCGCTGATCTGCCCGGCCGCCTGCGGCCCGGAGGCCGCCTGGGCGAGCCCCGACATGGCGATCGTCGCGGCCGGCTCGCTGATCCAATTGGCCAACCACTTCAAGGGCACGCAGGTGCTCTCGCGGCCGCAGCCGCGGATCCGCGCCGCATCGGGTGCGCTGCCCGACCTCGCCGACATCAAGGGCCAGGAGAGCGCCAAGCGCGCTCTGGAGATCGCCGCGGCCGGCGGCCACAACATGCTGATGATCGGCCCGCCGGGCGCCGGCAAGTCGATGCTCGCCGCACGCCTGCCGTCGATCCTGCCGCCGCTGTCGCCCTCCGAGCTCCTGGAGGTGTCGATGATCGCCTCGGTCGCGGGCGAGATCCGGGACGGGGCGCTGAGCAACCGGCGGCCGTTCCGCAGCCCGCACCACTCCGCCTCGATGCCGGCCCTGGTCGGCGGCGGCCTGAAGGCGCGGCCCGGCGAGATCTCGCTCGCCCACAACGGCGTCCTGTTCCTCGACGAGCTGCCCGAGTTCGAGCCGCGGGTGCTCGAGTCGCTGCGCCAGCCGCTGGAGACCGGCGAGGTGGCGATCGCCCGGGTCAACCACCGGGTCACCTATCCGGCCCGCTTCATGCTGGTCGCCGCCATGAACCCGTGCAAATGCGGCCGCGCCAGCGAGCCCGGCTTCGCCTGCCGGCGCGGGCCGATCGCCCGCTGCACGGCCGAGTATCAGGGCCGCCTCTCCGGCCCGCTGCTCGACCGCATCGACCTGCATGTCGACATCGCCGCGGTGAGCGCCGCCGATCTCGTGCTGCCGCCGGCCGCCGAGGGCAGCGCCGCGGTCGCGGCCCGGGTGGCGCAGGCGCGCGACCTGCAGGCGCGCCGCTACGAGGCGCTCGGCTTTCCGCATGTGCGCACCAATGCGCAGGCGCAGGGCGGCCTGCTGGAGGAGGTCGCCACCCCCGACAAGGCCGGGCTGGCGCTGATCCGCGAGGCCGCCGACGCGATGCGGCTCTCGGCGCGCGGCTATCACCGGGTGCTCCGGGTCGCCCGCACGCTCGCCGACCTCGCCGGAGCCGAGCGGGTCGGCCGCGTCCATGTCGCCGAGGCGCTCGCCTATCGCACCCGCCTCGACGAGGTGCGCCGCGCCGCCTGAGGCTCGGGATGCCGCGACCGTGCGGCGATCGCCGGTCCCCGCCCGGGGGGCTGGGCTCGCGAGTGCGGCCGAGCGACGTGGTCGGCGGCGCGCGACGGCCTCGGCCGGCCGGCCGCGTCATACACCGTTTCGACTAGATCGATCTCTCACCCGTTCGGGCTGTAACAGGCGTATTGACCGCCATCCCTGGTTTAATCGAATCTTTTCGCTTCCCTGCCAGAATGATCGATGGGGGCAGGGACGTCGGGGACGCAGAATGCTGGACCGCAGCGAGCCGAACTCATCGCAGGCCGAGGCCGAGCCGAACGCCGCCGCGGGACCGCCCATTCCGTCGCTGCTGGTGATCGACGACGACACCGTTCATCGCATGATCATCGGCCGGGTGGCGCAGCGGGCCGGCTACGAGGTCGTCGAAGCCGCGTCCTACGAGCAGGCCGTCGCGCTGCTGGAGCAGCGCGCCTACACGCTGATCAGCCTCGACCTGACGCTCGGCGGCCACGGCGGCGCCGAGGTGCTGCATGCCGTCGCCGCCATGGACCTGAAGACCCCGATCGTCATCGTGTCGAGCTCCAACGAGACGATCCGTCGCGAGACCGCCGCGATGGCGAATCTGCTCAGCCTCAACGTCTGCCGCACGCTGCCGAAGCCCGTCGACCTCGCCCAGCTCCGCGCGCTCCTCGTGGAGATCCGCCAGCGCGACGCCGTCGGCCTCGGGCCGGCGGGCTGGTCGGCGTGAGCACGTCGGACCAGAGCTCCAGCCATCGGAGCGGCCGGGCCGCGACGCGCGGCGGCAGCGCCGGCGGAACCAGAATCTCACGTCCCTATGCCGGCCTGATCGCCGGCGCCGTGTTCATGATCGCGACCATCGTCGGCATGAACGCGCTGGTGCTCGGCAATCTGCGCGAGAGCGCCCTCGCCGCCGCCGAGCAATCGCTCGTGCAGCGCAGCGCCATCATGGCCGAGCAGGCCGATCGCGCGCTGCAGTCGATCGACCTGATCCTCAGCGCGCTGCTCGAGCACGTTCCCGACGCGGTGTCGAACGACCGAGCCGAGTTCGTCCGGCGGCTGTCCGGCCTGCCGATCCACACGGTGCTGCGCGACAAGGCGACCGTGGTGCCGCAGCTCGAGGCGCTGTCGCTGTTCGACAGCAGCGGCGCGCTGGTCAACTTCTCGCGCTTCTGGCCGACTCCGGCCGTGTCGATCGCCGACCGCGAGCACTTCCTGCGCCTGCAGACCGAGCGCCTCGCGCACTCGATCGTCGGCGCCCCGGTGCGGAGCCGCGTCACCGGCGATTGGGTGGTCGGTCTCCACCGCCGGCTCGACGCCTACGACGGCAGCTTCATGGGCATCATGTCGGCGACCCTGTCGCTCGACCATTTCGAGGCGCTCTATCGCGCCGTGTCGCTCTCCGAGCACGACTCGATGTCGCTGATGACGCGCGAAGGCACCCTGCTGATGCGGCACCCCCGCGTGCCGCTGATCGGCCGCACCTTCGCGATCCGCGACGGCGGCGAGCGGCCCTACACGGAGCATCTCGTCAGCCCGCTCGACGGACAGGAGCGGGTCGTCGCGGTGCGGCCGCTGAAGAGCTATCCGCTGGTGATGGTCGCGACCACCACGAAGGGTCACGCGCTCGCCGGCTGGCACGCCGTGGTGCGCCTGTCGGTGTTCCTCTCGGTGATCGGCGCCGTGATCGTCGTCGTCGCGGCGCTGTCGATCGCGCTGTGGTGGAGCGAGCAGACGCGCGCCGTGAAGGCCCGCACCGACCACATGGCGGCCGAGAACGCCCGCGCCCGCGCCGAGGCCGAGCTGATGCGCGAGCGCGAGAAAACGGCCGAGGCGGCGAACCGGGCGAAGTCGGAATTCCTGGCCACCATGAGCCACGAGATCCGCACGCCCATGAACGCCCTGCTGGGGCTCGCTGCGACGCTGATGGAGAGCGACCTCGACGCCGAGCAGCGCGTCTGCGTCACCGCCCTGCACGACGCCGGCGACAACCTCCTGCGCATCCTCAACGACATCCTCGACTTCTCCAAGCTGGAGGCCGGCAAGCTCGAGTTCGAGGCGATTCCGTTCTCGCCCGCCGCGCTGGTCGACAACGTGATCAGCATCGTCGGCAAGCGCGCCGCCGACCGCGGGCTCGTGATTCGGACCGCGATCGCGCCCGACCTGCCGGCGGCCCTGATCGGCGACGCCGGCCGGCTCCGCCAGGTGCTGCTGA
Source organism: Rhodoplanes elegans (assembly GCF_016653355.1). Lineage (GTDB taxonomy): Bacteria > Pseudomonadota > Alphaproteobacteria > Rhizobiales > Xanthobacteraceae > Rhodoplanes > Rhodoplanes elegans. The sequence continues at coordinate 57,547 of NZ_NHSK01000063.1, forward strand.
ACCTGTTGTCGAACGCCGTGAAGTTCACGTGCCAGGGCGAGATCCGGGTCGCCGTGCGCCGTCTCGCCTGCGACGCCGACCGGGCCGAGGTCGAGTGGATCGTCGCCGACACCGGCATGGGCATCGCGGCCGACCGCATCCCGTTCCTGTTCACCAAGTTCACCCAGGCCGACTCGTCGATCAACCGCCGCTTCGGCGGCACCGGGCTCGGGCTCGCGATCTGCAAGCACATCGTCGACCAGATGGGCGGCACCATCGGGGTCGAGTCGACCGAGGGCGTCGGCACCACGTTCCGGGTCCGCCTGGCGCTCGCGTGGTCCGACACCTTCGTCGGCGAGCCGCGCGGCGACGATGCCGGCGTGGTCGCCGCCTTCCGGACCCGCCTCGCCGAGCTCGGGCGGCCGCTGCGCCTGCTGATCGCCGAGGACAACCCGACCAACCAGCTCGTCGCCGTGAAGATGCTCAAGGAGTTCGGCATCGTGCCGCGGCTCGTCGCCGACGGCGCCGAGGCGGTGGCGGCCGTGGCGGAGACCCGCTTCGACGTCGTGCTGATGGACGTGCGGATGCCGCAGATGGACGGTCTCGAGGCGACGCGGACGATCAAGGCGCGGGGCGGCCCGAACGACGCCGTGCCGATCGTCGCCATCACGGCCAACGCCTATCCCGAGGACATCAAGATCTGCCGCGCCGCCGGCATGACCGGCTTCGTCGCCAAGCCGTTGCGCAAGCAGGCCCTGATCGAGGCGATGCTCGACGTCGTCGACCATCTGGAGGCCGAGCCTCGCGGGACCGAGCCGCGGGGAGCCGGCGCAGCGATTCCGCTGCCGGCGATGCCGCAGGCGGCCGCCGGTCCGGGCGGCGGCCCGCCCCGGGCGGCGGCCGGTGCGGTGCGCGGCCACGATCCCGAGCAGGCGATCGACCGCGACATGCTCGCGATGCTGGCCGAGGAGATCGGCGAGGACGGCCTCGCGCTCGCCGTCCAGGTGTTCCTGCGCGAGTCGGACGCGCGGCTCGCGCGGATGAGCGACCTGTGCCCCGAGCTCGCCCGCGACACCATTGCGGTCGAGGCGCACACGCTCAAGGGGGCCGCCGCGACCTTGGGCGCCGTGGCGCTGGCGGCGCTGGCCGCGGAGCTCGAGGCGGACGCCGCGATCATCACGACGGAGGACTATCGGGTCCAGATCGCCCGGCTCGACACCGCGCTCGCGCACGCCCGCACGCATCTGGTCGCCCTCGCCGCGGCGGCCTGACGACACGCGGCCACGCCGGGCACGCCGGGATCGTCGGGCCGGGTCCGGCCGCGACAAGAGATCAGCAAGACTCCGGTGCTATCCCGAAGGGCGGCCGCCGCCGGGATTCGGCCAGACGCGCGCCGCGAAGACGGCGCGCAGGCGCGCCGGTTGCGAAAGGCGCGCAGGCGCGCCAGGGGCGAAGGCGCGGATGCACGACTGGCTCGAACGATCCGCCCGCCCGACCGCCGTGATCCTCGGCGCGATGTCGATCCTGCTCGGGGGCCTTCTCGGGCCCGTGCTGATCTGGACCGCCGCGCCTCTCGGGACGCGCCCCTTCGCCGGCATCGCCATCGCAGCGGCGATCACCGCCGCCGCGGCCCTGGCTCTGCTTCTGCACGACAATCGGCGACTGCGCCGCAGCCTCGACCGGCGCGACGCGCGCATCGAGGCGCTCGCCGACCGCGAATGGGAGCTGACCGACGCCGAGGAGCAGGCGCGCGCCGAGCTGATCGCGGTGCGCGAAGAAGCCGAGGCCGCGGGCCGCGCCAAGAACCGCTTTCTCGCCACCGTCTCGCACGAGATCCGCACGCCGCTGAACGGCATTCTGGGGATGTCCGAGCTGTTGCTCGACACGCCGCTCACACCCGCCCAGGCCACCTATGCGGAGGCGGTGCGCACCTCCGGCCGCGCCCTCCTGACCCTGATCGAGGACATTCTCGACTTCGCCAAGATCGAGTCCGGCCGCATCACCGTGACGGCGCGGCCGTTCGGTCTCGCCGCCATGGTCGAGTCGGTGGTCGAGCTGCTCGCCCCGCGCGCCCACGACAAGGGTGTCGAGATCGCCGCCTTCGTCGACCCGGCGCTGCCGGCCGAGGTGGTCGGCGACGACGCGAGGCTGCGCCAGGTGCTGCTCAACCTCGTCGGCAACGCCGTGAAGTTCACGCCGGCCGGCAGCGTCATGGTGACGGCCGAGCCGGGCCCCGAGGCCGGGACCGTGATCGTGGCGGTGCAGGACACCGGCATCGGCATCGCCCCGGACGCGCAGGAGCGCATCTTCGGCGAGTTCGAGCAGGCCGAGGGCGGCGCCGACCGCCGCTTCGGCGGCACCGGGCTCGGTCTCGCCATCACGCGCCGCATCGTCGCCCGGCTCGACGGCTCCATCACGGTCGACAGCGCCCCCGGGGCCGGCGCGACCTTCCGGGTGACGCTGCCGCTGCCGGCGGCCGACGGCGCCGCACCGACGACCGCGGCACCCGACCTGTCTGGACGCGGCGTGCTGATCGTCGCCGAGGATGCGGCCGCCATGGCGGCGCTGCGCCGCCAGCTCGGCACCTGGGGCGCCCGCACCGCTCTGGCGACGCCTGCCGAAGCGGCGGCCGTCCTCGCCGCGGAGCGTTGCGACACCGTGCTGGTCGATCGCGCCATCGGGACCGCGGCCGCCGCGGTCCCGAT
>NZ_NHSK01000064.1 GCF_016653355.1 Rhodoplanes elegans
GCGTCGGCGGAGGGCGCCGCCACGGCGCCCTCCGCCGACGCCACCGCAGCCGGCGGCACGGCGACGCCAATCCGCAATGTCGGCCCGACCTACGTGCCGAGCCAGCCGCGATAGGCGCGGCCAGCCCCGTCACGTGCCGAGGGAATCGATCCCGGACATCCGGGCGCGAAGGCGCGGCACCGTCCAGTCCATGAAGCGGCGGACCTTCAGCGGCAGCGGATCCGCCTCCGGATAGACGAGGCTGACGGGCAGCGGCTCGGGCGCGAAGTCCGCCAGGAGCACTCGCAGCCGGCCCGCCCGCAGCTCCTCCTCGACCTGATAGGACAGCACGCGGATGATCCCGAGATCCGCCAAGGCCGCCTGGATGGCCGCGTTCGTCGTGTTGACGGCCAGCTTCGGACGAGGCTCGACCGCGAAGGCCGCGCTGTCGCGGCGATAGCGCGACTCCGGCGCGGTCGCGAACCCCTGAAAGCTGATGCCGTCGTGCTGCGCCAGATCCTCGGGCCGGCCCGGCGTGCCGCGGCGGGCCAGATAGGCGGGGCTCGCGCAGATGACGCGACGGACCGCCCCGACCCGCGTCGCGATCAGCGCGCTGTCGGCCAGATGGCCGATGCGCAGGGCGACGTCGATGTGCTCGTCCACCAGGCTGATCTGCTGGTCGGCGAGCATCAGCCGCAGGCTGATCTCGGGCTGCTCGGCCAGGAAGCCCAGCGCGACGGGCAGCAGATGGCGCTCGCCGAAGGCGATCGGCGCCGTGACGTGCAGCACGCCGCGCACCGCCGTGTACTCGCCCGCCGCCTCCCGTTCGGCCTCGTCGAGATCCCCGAGGATCCGCCGGGTGGCGGCGACGAAGGCGCGGCCCGCATCGGTCAAGGCGAGCCCGCGGTTCGTCCGGACCACCAGCCGGGTTCCCAGATGTTGCTCGAGGTCGGCGACCTTGCGGCTGACGGTCGCCAGCGGCGCCCGCAGCTGCCGCGCCCCGGCCGACAGGCTCCCCGCATCGACGACGGCGAGCAGCACCGACATGGCGTCGAAACGGTCCATCGTGGCTTCCACATTCCGAGAGGACGGTTCCCGAAATCGCAGAATACTTCGGCGGGCGTGGAAGTCCTAGCTTCTGACCTCGTCAGGCGAGCCCCTCGGACGAAGTGGTCTCGCGCCCCCGGTGACCGAACGGAGGACCTCATGCCTCGCCTCTCCCGCCGTCTCTTCGCGACCGGCCTGCCCCTCGGCATCATCGCGGGCGGCCTCGTGCCGCTCGCCACCGCGACCCGGAGCCTGGCGGCGTCGCCCCCGGCGAGCCGCGTGACGCCGCTGGCGCAGATCAGGATCGGCCGCTTCACCGTCACGGCGCTGACCGACGGGCATGCGGACATGCCGTACGGCTACTTTCCGGGCCGCACGGACGCGCAGGTCCAGCAGGCGGCGACGGCCCAGTTCGTCGCACGGCCGAGCGGCGTCCGGTTCGTGTTCAACCAGTATCTGATCGAGGACGGCGACCGAAAAATCCTGCTCGATTCCGGGCCGGCCGGCTCGATCGGTCAGACCGGTGCGCTGCCGCAGGCGCTCGCCGCGATCGGCGTCCGGCGTGATCAGATCGACGCCGTCGTCGTGACGCACATGCACCAGGACCATATGGGCGGGCTGATCGCCGGCGGGCAGAACACCTTTCCGAATGCCGAGCTGTACATCGACCGGCGCGACGTCAGGCACTGGACCGATCCGGCCAAGCGCAGCGGGGCTCCCGATTATCTTCAGCCCAGCTTCCAGATGGCCGAAGCGGTCGTGCGCCTCTATCCGCGCCTGCAAGCGATCGACGCTCCTCGCGAGATCGCGCGCGGCATCTCGATCGTCGATCTGACCGGCCATACGCCGGGGCATATCGGCGTGCGGATCGAGGACGCGGGGGCCAGCCTGATCATGGTCTCCGACATGCTCTTCCCGGTGGTGCATCCGGGCGCGACCGATGTCGGCTTCCTGTTCGAGCAGGACCGCCCGGCCGCACAGGCGATGCGGGACCGCTTCTTTCCGCTCGCGGCGTCCGAAGGCGCGCTGATCGCCGCGACCCACATGCCCTTCCCCGGGCTCGGCCGCATCGTCTCCGACCGCGGACAGATGCGCTGGCAGGTGGCGGACTGGGCCCTGCAGACCTGAAAGGCCACGGCGGCACGAACGCGGGCCGGCCGTGACGGAGCTTCGGTGAACCGATGAGCAACCACTATCTCGAGATCGCCGCGACGCCCGCCGTGAAGGCCGCGCAGGCGCATTATGGCAGCGCGGCCCAATGGGCGCGCGTCGGCGAGCGCCGGCGCGCGGACGGCGAAACCCACCCCGATCGCCTCGGCGAGGCCGAGCGTGACTTCATCGCGGCGCGCGACGGCTTCTACCTCGCGAGCGTCTCGGAGACCGGGTGGCCCTATGTCCAGTTCCGCGGCGGGCCGGTCGGCTTTCTGAAATCCGTCGACGAGACGACGCTGGGCTTCGCGGATTTCCGCGGCAACCGGCAGTACATCACCACCGGCAACGTCCAGGCGAACGACCGGGTGTCGCTGTTCCTGATGGACTACGCGCACCAGCGGCGCCTGAAGATCTTCGGCCGCATGCGCGTCGTCGATGCGGAGAGCGACCCCGATCTCACAGCGCGTCTGGCCGTGCCGGGCTATCCCGGGCGTATCGAGCGCCTCGTCCTGATCACGGTCGAGGCGTTCGACTGGAACTGCCCGCAGCACATCACGGCGCGCTTCACCGAGGCGGAGCTGCAGGCCGTGCTGGAGCCCGTCCGCAACGAAGTGGCGGCGCTGCGACGTGAGAACGACCGCCTGCGGCGCGTTCTCCATTCACGTGAGCAGGGCCGGGACGAGGACGCCGCTGGCTCTCCCTGAGCCCCTGGAGTCGCGGCACATCTCTGTCGTCCGAGATCGACAGCCCACACGACCGCTCCGGATCTGGCTGGACCGGTTTCCGCTGGCGTCGACCCATACTCCGCTCATCCCCGCGAAGGCGGGGATCCAGATCACACGTCGTGGCGCCCCTGGGTCCCCGCCTTCGCGGGGACGAGCGGACGTCGGGTCCGATTCGCCACTGACGAAATCTGTTCTAAAAATCCATCGCGGTGCTGCCTGCCGCGGCGGCGGCGACGCGGGTCGACTTCGGCTCGGAGTTCTCGGGCGGCGGAAGCGGCACGCCGGGGTCACGGAAGCGATTCGTGATCGGATAGCGGCGGTCGCGGCCGAAGTTCTTCAGCGTCACCTTCACGCCGGGGGCCGCCTGGCGGCGCTTGTACTCGGCGAGGTTCAGCATGCGCTCGACCCGCACCACCATGTCGCGATCGAAGCCGTCGGCGACGATGCGGGCGATCGGCTCCTCGCGCTCGACGAGGCGCTCCAGCACGGCGTCGAGGATATCATAGGGCGGCAGCGAGTCCTGGTCGGTCTGGTTTTCACGTAACTCTGCCGTGGGGGGCCGCACCAGGATGCTCTCCGGGATGACGACGCCGTCCGGTCCGAGCGCGCCGTCCGGCTTCCAGGTGTTGCGCAGCGCCGAGAGCCGGTAGACCTGAGTCTTGTAGAGGTCCTTGATCGGATTGAAGCCGCCGTTCATGTCGCCGTAGAGCGTCGCGTAGCCGCACGACATCTCCGACTTGTTGCCCGTCGTGACGACCATCAGGCCGTGCTTGTTCGACACCGCCATCAGGATCACGCCGCGGGCGCGCGCCTGCAGGTTCTCCTCGGTGACGTCGCGCGGCAGGCCGGCGAACAGCGGCGCCAGCGCCGCCTCCAGCCCCTCGACGGCCGGAGCGATCGGCAGCACGTCGTACTTGACGCCGAGCGCCTGCGCGACCGCCGCCGCGTCGGTCTTCGAGATGTCGGACGTGAAGCGGTAGGGCAGCATCACGCAGCGCACCCGCTCGGGCCCGAGCGCGTCCACGGCCATGGCGGCGCACAGCGCCGAGTCGATGCCCCCGGACAGCCCCAGCACGATGCCGGGAAAGCGGTTCTTCTCGACGTAGTCGCGCAGGCCGAGCACGCAGGCCGCGTAGTCGGCCTCGTCGTCCTCGATCAGCGGGGCGACGGGCCCGCCGGCGCAGTGCCAGCCGGCCGGGCCGCGCTCCCACACCGTGGTGGTGACGCACTCCTGGAACGCCGGCAGCTGGAAGGCGAGCGAGCGGTCGGCGTTGAGCGCGAAGGAGGCGCCGTCGAAGACGAGCTCGTCCTGGCCGCACACCTGGTTGACGTAGAGGAGCGGCAGGCCGCTCTCGGTGACGCGCGCCACCGCGACGGCGAGACGCTGGTCGGCCTTGTCGCGACTGTAGGGTGAGCCGTTCGGCACCAGAAGGATCTCGGCGCCGGTCTCGGTCAGGCACTCGACGACGTCCTCGTAGGCGCCCCACTCGGTCCAGATGTCCTCGCAGATCGGCACGCCGATGCGCACGCCCCGCACCGTCACCGGGCCAGGCGGTGCGCCGGGCGCAAAAACGCGGCGCTCGTCGAAGACGCCGTAGTTCGGCAGGTTGACCTTGAAGCGCACCGCCGCGAGCCGGCCGCCGGCGAGCAGGCAATAGGCGTTGTGGAGCTTGCCGTGCTCGGCCCAGGGCGTGCCGACCAGCACGGCGGGGCCACCGTCCGCGGTATCGCGGGCGAGCGCCTCGATGGTCGCCCGACAGGCCGCCTGAAAGGCCGGCTTGAGCACCAGATCCTCGGGCGGGTAGCCGGCGAGGAACAGCTCCGGGAAGGCGACAAGGTCGGCGCCCTGCGCGGCCGCCTCGCGGCGGGCGCGGCGCACCTTCTCGGCGTTGCCGTCGAGATCCCCGACGGTCGGATTGAGCTGGGCGGCCGCGATGGCCAGACGGTCGACGGGGCGGTCGGCGGAACTGTCGGCGGGTCTGTCGGTCATGGCGTCCGATCTAGAGCATTTTCGGCCCGGTTGAAATCCGGTCCGCCGCCGGACAGTTCCGCGTCTCGCTCCGGTGTGGAGCGGCGGCGGCACGCCGGCCGCCGCGGTTCCGGTGTCGCGGGTCAGGCGCCGAAGAAGCTCTTGATGGTGCCCCAGATGCTTCGCGCCGGCGCCGGCTCCGCGGCCGCGTCGCCGGCCGGAGCGGCGGACGGCGCCCCGGCGGCCGAGCCGACCTCGGACCGCTTCACCACGTCGGGCGTGATCTCCTTGAACAGGCCCATCTTGGCGAGCGTCGCCGGGCCGGCCATACCGTCGGCCTCGAGGCCGTTCTTCTCCTGGAAGGCGCGCACCGCCGCCGCCGTTCCGGCGCCGAACGCGCCGTCGGCCGTCACGGCGAGGGCCACCTGCAGGCGCTTCACGGTGTCGCCGCGCGAGCCGCTGCGCAGCAGCACCAGCTCGTAGAGCCCCATCTGCACGAAGGTGTCCGGGCCGGCGATGCCGTCGACCTTCAACCCGTGCGCCTTCTGATAGTCCTGCAGCGCCTTCTCGGTGCCCGGCCCGAAGCGCCCGTCGGCGTCGACCCCGAGCTTCTGCTGCAACAGCTTGACCGGCTCGCCGGCGAGCCCCCGCTTGAGAATGGCCATCAACATCTCCCTTTATATGCTTGATCTGAAAACGCCTTTACAGCCCCCCCCTTGAAGACCGGACGGCGCCGGTCAGCGACGGCCGATGTCGTCGAGCCCGGCCTGATCGGAGAGCGAGCCGCCGTCGTCCTCGCCGCCGAAGCCGCGGCCGCCATCGTCCGGGTTGACCTCCAGCGGATCGTCCTCCAGCCGGCCGTGCGGGCTCATCCGGTCGACGGTCTGCGGCAGGTGCTGGGCCAGCACGGCGAGCAGGTCCTCGATCGACAGGCCCGCCTGCTGCGACATCTGGCCGAGCTCGCGATCGCCGAGCGCGTGGCGCAGCCGGTCGGGCGACACGTCCATGTTGGCGCCCTGCCCCAGCCACGAGCCGACCTCGCGGTCGAGCCCACCGCGGCGCAGCGCATCGAGCAGGCCGCCGAAGCCGCCGAGATCGGTGCGGCCGAGGATCTGCGAGAGAATCGACGGCAGCGCCGGGGTGTCGAGCTGCCGGAAGGCGCCTTGGACGGCGCCGGCGATCAGGCTGTCGAGCAGGCCCATGGGGTCCTCCGAGGTGTCTTTGAATTTTCCGACGTGTCTTTGAATGTCCGACGTGTCTTGGGGTTCGAGAGCGTTCCATCCGGACCGGCGGCCGGCCGGCACCGTCACGTCAGGCGGCATCGGAGCGCATCTTCGTGACGCCCGTGCGGCGTATTCGGTTCCGGCGCGTTGACGAGAGGGCGGCCAGCCGGCCGCCCTGCTCAGGATCGTGCCCGATGTCCATGCCCTCCTCCCCGGACCGCGGCTTCCCGGCCAGGCTCCTCCTGGTCGTCGCGACCGGCGTCGTCCTGCTGCTCGCTTGGCAGCTCGCCGACCTGTTGCTCCTGGTGTTCGCCGCCGTGCTCGGCGCGATCCTGTTCCGGGCGCTCGCCGACCTTCTGGCGCGTCCGACCGGGCTCGGCCCCGGCTGGTCGCTGCTCGTCGCCGTCCTGCTGGTGACGGCGCTGCTCGCGGTGGTGTTCGTCCTGTTCGGGGCCACCATCGTGCAGAACGTCGAGACCTTGGCCGAGCAGCTCCCGACTGCCTGGGCGGCGGTGCGCGACCGGCTCGGTGGCGGCGGCTGGGTCGAGGAGGCGATCGACCGCGGCCGCGAGGCGCTCCTCTCCGGCGGGCTGGTGAGCCGGATCGGCGGCGCGCTGGGGCTCGCGGCCGGCGCGCTCACCAACCTGGTGCTGGTGATCTTCGGGGCACTCTACATCGCGGCGCAGCCGTCGCTCTACCGCGGCGGGGCGCTGCGGCTCGTCCCGCCGCGCCATCGCGACCGCGCCGACCGCACGCTCGGCCGCTGCGGCGCATCGCTGCGCGGCTGGCTGTTCGGCCAGGTCATCGCCATGGTGCTGGTCGGCGTGGTCACGGCGGCCGGGCTGTGGGCGCTCGGCGTCCCCTCGGCGCTGGCGCTCGGCCTGTTCGCCGGGCTGGCCGAGTTCGTGCCGATCGTCGGGCCGATCGCCGCCGCGATCCCGGCCCTGGTCATCGCGCTGTCGGTCGAGCCGACCCTCGCGCTGTGGGTGCTGGGGCTGTTCCTGGTGATCCAGCAGATCGAGGGCAACGTGCTGCAGCCGCTGATCCAGCGCGAGATCGTCTCGGTGCCGCCGGCGCTCCTGCTGTTCGCCGTGGTCGGCTTCGGGGTGCTGTTCGGCGCGACCGGCGTGCTGCTCGCCGCGCCGCTCACGGTCGTCGCCTACGTGGCCGTGCGCGAGCTCTATGTCCGGACGATCGAGGCCGACGAGACGGAGCCCGCGCCGGTCACGGCGTCTCCGGCACGCCGCGCGAGTTCCTGAGCACCATGCAGGCGCCGCCCTTCTTGGACAGCGTCGCGCACAGGCTCGCCGCGGCGACGCGGGTCTCGACGCCCACCCGCATCTGGTAGAAGGCGCTCGGACCGCGGCTGCGCAGGACGGTGCGGATGATCATCGGGTCGCGGCCGTCGAGCTCGCCGCGGAATTTTCGCTCGATCCGCGCATAGGCGTCGAGGACCTTGGCGCGCGAAAAACCGGCGGAGAGCTGGACGCCCCACGGCTTGGCGGCGCCCTCGCGGACGCGCCGCTCGAGCTCGCCGACGAACATGGTCGGCTGCTGGTTCAGCAGCGCCGCGAGCGTCGCGCAGGAGGTTTTTTCGGCGATGCCGTCCTTGCCGGAGCGGCCGGCGGCGGCCCACTCCTCGGCCGACAGCCCGGTGATGGCGCGGACATAGCGCTGCGTCTCGCCCGGAAGACCGCCGCGGCCGGAGAGCCAGTCGCGCACGCGCCGCGGCCCGGCATTGTAGGCGGCGGCCGCCAGCCCCAGATTGCCGAACTCTTCGCGCAACTCCCTCAGGAATTCAGCGGACTTCGGCAGCGCCGCGACCGGGTCGAACGGGTCGAGCAGCCCGCGCTCGGCCGCCGTGTAGGGCATGAACTGGGCGATGCCCTGGGCGCGATGCCCGCGCCGGGTCATCGGCCCCTCGATATGCGGGCGGAACCGGCTCTCCTGCCAGATCAGCCGGGCGAAGAACGACAGAGGCAGGTCGTTCGCCGCAGCGGCCGATTCGAGGATCAGGCAGATCGAGTCCATGGCCGACCCGGGCTTGTCGGCCGGCTTCGGCTCCTCCTTGGCGGGCTGGGTCGCGGGCGAAGGCGCCTCCGGTGCAGGCGCCGGTGGGGATGGCGATGCCGGCGTCGACGGCTCGGCCGCGGGCGCGGCCGCCGGGGTGGCGGCGTCCGGCGCAGCCACGGCCGGCCCCGGCCCGAAGACGAGCCCGAAGAGCAGCAGGATCGGCGCGATGCAACGCATGGTCGTCTCCCGCCGCCTCGTGTGGCCGGAGAAAGCGTCGGGAATGCGAACGCGACGCCCGCCCCGACGAGACCGGTCGCCGGCCCGGCTCAGCGCACCAGGAGATCGACGGCCATCAAGGCGAGCGTGCTGGCGACGATGCCGGCGAACACCGACTGGCGGAACACGAAGAACGCGACCATCCCGACCGCGGCCGCGCCGAGCCTGATCCACAGCGGCACGCCGGCGAGCGCGCCGGGCGCGAACACGACGATCTTCGCCACCACGCCGGTGAGGATCGCGGTCGCCACGGCCCGCACCCAGACCAGCACCTCCGAGGTTTCATCCAAGCCGCGCGAAAAGACGACGCCGAGCCAGCGCCACATCTCGTTGGGCAGGAAGCCGACCAGGACCAGCAGCAGATAGGGCCACAGCTCGCTCATGCCCGCGCCCTCATGCCCGCGCCCTCGCGAGCCGGCGCACCAGGTAGGCGCCGGTGCCGCCGATCAGGCCGGTCCACATCAGGTCGAGGCCGACGCCGAGCAGCACCAGGACGGGCGCCAGCACGAGGCCGGCGACCGCCGCGACCCGGTCGGAGATCATCTTGGCCGAGCGCACGACCGAGACCAGGAACGACATCGGCGTGAGGAACAGGAGGCCGGCGACCAGCGGCTCCGGCAGCACCCGGGCGAAGTAGTATCCGGCGATCGTCGCCAGCGTCGCGCCGCCGATCAGCGCCGTGCCGATGCCGTTGGCGAACGGGATGCGCTCCTCCACCGGGCGGCGCGGCGCGAGACGCAGCGACTCCATCCACATGCTGACCGCCGTGTAGTGGGCGGCGAGCAGCACGCCGGCGAGGCTCGACGCGCGGGTGCGCAGGATCGGCAGCAGCGCCACCACCATGGGCAGCAGCCGGACGCCGGTGAGCGTGACGGCGACCGCCACCTCGAGCGGCGGCGCGCCGGCGCCGAGCGCCGAGATCATGATGACCTGGGCGGGCGCCGCCCACACGACGAGCGTCGACAGCACCACCCAGACGATCGAGAAGTCGAGATCGTGGGCGAGCGCGCCGATGCTGATATAGGTGCCGACCAGGACGATCTGGAACACCGAGGTCGCGCCCACACGCAGGCCGGCCAGAAACCCGTCCCGCACCGGCGAGCCGTTCCGCATGGGCGAGCCGTCCCGCACCGGCGGGCCGTCGCCTCCCTGTTCGTCCTGCGCCATGACGGCTCTGTCCCACAGCCGCCCGCATGGCGCAATCCGCTTCGCGCCGCGGTGCTCCGCATCCCGTGATCTGCAGGGCGGCACGCCATCGCCGCGGCGACGAGGCCGCGCCGCGGGCCCGCCACCCACCCCCTCAGCAGAAGAGCGAGCCCGCTCAGGTGACCTTGCTGGCTACCCGGGCCGGCCGCTGGCCCTTGCCGCGCGTTCGAGGGCCGCCGACGCCGCGCCTTCGACCTCGTCCCGGTCGCTCTGCTCGTCCAATTTCGACCCGAGGCGCCGTAGCACCTCCAGGTGCTTGACGAGCGCATGACTCTGGACGTCCGAAGGTGCCACCTCGGCCAAATCTGCCATCCGTCGGGCGAGCTGAACCAGAATGGCCGGTTGCCTGGCGGCCGATTGGCGAATTCGGGTGAAGGCGGCATCGAGCAGCCCCTCCCAGGTGCTCACGTCGGCCAGGACCCGGACGGTCCCCCTCTCGTCCACATGCTCCGCCGGCGGGAGTGAATGTCGCCCGACCCTCTCCATCGCCGCTGCCAACCGGTCCACCACCGCGGCGGCCGTGAAGACATCGTTGATGCCGGGTGACAGCGCCCGCAACGCGATCTCGACGAGTTGTCGGATCGAGTATTCGAGATCTTGTTCCGGGGACCGATTGTCACCGATCACGACGGTGGCACGGATCGTTCGCTCTATATCGTCAGGAACGGCCGTTCCGGACTGAAGCTCGATACACTTTCGACCGCGGACGACGAATTGACCAGCCCTGACCCGGACGGTCACGAGTGCATCGTGGCGGCAGGCGATCCGGCACAAGGCCGCATAGTCCACCCATTGGACATAGCCGCTCTCGTCGATCGAAATCGATCGCTCGAGCGAGCCGCTCGGCAGTGGCCCTCCGACCCGGGCGGAGCGTCCCATGGGACGCTCCGCGATTGCGCGCTCGAGGCGACGCGCGACCTTGTTGACCATCGTGTCCGATATGATCGCCCGGGCCAGCTTGTGGACGTAGAAAAGGAGGGCGAACAGACACGTGACCACCAGCAGACTCGCCGCGGTGATGGCCACATGCGGGACGCGGTCCGGACCGAGCTCCTCGTTTATGCTTCGCAGGACGATCAGGGTGTACATGATCGTCGCGACGAACAGCCCGATGAGGATCTGGATCTGGCGATCCTCGATGAAATTCCAGATCAGCCGCGGTCCGAGTTGGCCGGCGGCCAGTGACAGCACCACCATGGTGATCGAGACCACGAGCGACGTCATCGTGATCATGCCGGACAACAGGGTCGCGAGCAGATCCCGCGCCGTGCTGGCGTCGCCACTGAACACCCACCAGTGGTCGCTGAGCGAAGCGAAGCCGAGGCTGAGGCTCGAAAACAGAACGAGGTAGGCCACCGCGACGACGAACGCGCTCATGACCAACGGAATCAGCCAGAGGCGGGTCCGAAGCCAGGCGATCACGACCCGGATCGACGTCATGTCGGAGGTCCTCCTCGATCGCCGTGAACAGCCGCGCATGAGCCGCCCATTGCGAGCCGCCTCATTGCGACAAAACGAGGCGGGCACCGCCGTTCCGTCTCGATCCCGGCGTCGCGACCCTCACGTGGATCGGCTCGCACGGCAGCTCGGCTTTTCCGGCCGGTGTCCGGTAGCGGATGGGCTGCTTCAGCGAGAACGGGACGGCTGTCCTGCTGCAGGTCCGAGAGCGTCCGGCTCGACGGCTCGCCCTTTTCCGGATCGGGTCCGCGAAGGATGCGGGCGACGAGCTTCGCCTCGTTCAGACGCGGCCGACGATGCCCTTTGGGGCCGATCGTGCCGGCCGGTGAGGCCCCCCGCGTCAGAAACCCATTGGGGCGAAGCCGAAGCCGGCGCGGGCGAGCCAGCCGCCGAGCGCCGAGGCGCCGACCGCCACGGCGGGCAGCGTGACGACCAGCGACATCATGATGATCAGCACGACGGCGAGGGGGCTCGGCGGCTGGCGTTGCGACATGGCGGCGGAGGGCATCCGAGGGTCCCGGGGGTGCGACGTGTCTCTCGACGACACCCCGCAACCGCCGTGCCACGCGGTCGACTCCACGTCGTCAGGCACTTGGATGGTCAACGAAATCTTGTCGCGATCGCGGATGGGACGATTCGACCGGGCTGGCCGGTCGGCTTTTGCCGATCACGACCGCCCCACAACGAAACGCCCCGGCGAACCGGGGCGTCATCTCTGCGCGTGTTTCGCGTCCGGGCCTGTCTCGCGGCACCGCGAAGAGAGCGTGTCTCTTCGCCGTGACGGATCGCTCAGGCCTTGACCAGCGGCACCTTCGGCACCGAGCCCTTGCCGCCCGGACCGGCGCCGCCACCGGAGCCGGAGGGCGGACCGCCCTCCCCCTTCGGGCCGGACGGCTTGGCGCGCCGGGAGGAGCCGCCACCACCACCGCCGCGCTTGCGGCGGACCTTCGGCGGCACCGGCACCTTCTCGGGCTTCGGCGTGATCGGCCCGTCGAGGAACTCGAAGCCGAGCTTCTCGCCGGTCGACTCGTCCTTGGTCACGATCACCCGGACGTGGCCGCCGTTCTTCAGCTTGCCGAACAGCACCTCGTCGGCGAGCGGCTTCTTGATGAACTCCTGGATCACGCGGGCCATCGGCCGGGCGCCCATCTGCTGGTCGTAGCCGCGCACGATGAGCCACTTCGACGCGTCGTCCGACAGCTCGATCGTCACGTCGCGGTCAGCGAGCTGCGCCTCGAGCTGCAGCACGAACTTCTCCACCACCTTGGCGATGATCGACTCGTCGAGGTGGCCGAACGCGATGATCGAGTCGAGACGGTTGCGGAACTCCGGCGCGAAAAGCCGGTTGATCGCCTCCGTGTCGTCGCCCTCGCGCTTGGTTCGGTGGAAGCCGTAGGCCGCCTTGGCGAGATCGGCCGCACCGGCGTTCGTGGTCATGATCAGGATCACGTTGCGGAAGTCGACCTGCTTGCCGTTGTGGTCGGTCAGCTTGCCGTGGTCCATGATCTGCAGGAGCACGTTGTAGAGGTCCGGGTGCGCCTTCTCGATCTCGTCGAGCAGCAGCACGCTGTGCGGATGCTGGTCGACCGAGTCGGTCAGCAGGCCGCCCTGGTCGAAGCCGACATAGCCGGGCGGCGCGCCGATCAGGCGCGACACCGTGTGCCGCTCCATGTACTCCGACATGTCGAAGCGGATCAGCTCGACGCCGAGCGTCGCGGCGAGCTGCTTGGCCACCTCGGTCTTGCCGACGCCGGTCGGACCGGAGAACAGGTAGCAGCCGATCGGCTTCTCGGGCTCGCGCAGGCCGGCGCGGGCGAGCTTGATCGACGCCGAGAGCGCCTCGATCGGCTTGTCCTGGCCGTAGACGACCCGCTTGAGATTCTCCTCGAGGTTCGACAGCACCACGGCGTCGTCCTTCGACACGGTCTTCGGCGGGATCCGCGCCATGGTCGCGATGGTGGTCTCGATCTCCTTGATGCCGATCGTCTTCTTGCGCCGGTGCTCGGGCAGCAGCATCTGCGCCGCGCCCGACTCGTCGATCACGTCGATCGCCTTGTCGGGCAGCTTGCGGTCGTGGATGTAGCGGGCCGACAGCTCGACCGCCGCCTTGATCGCCTCGTTGGTGTATTTGAGCTTGTGATAGTCCTCGAAGTACGGCTTGAGGCCCTTGAGGATCTCGATCGAGTCGGCGACCGTCGGCTCGTTGACGTCGATCTTCTGGAACCGGCGCACCAGCGCACGGTCCTTCTCGAAGTACTGGCGGTACTCCTTGTAGGTCGTCGAGCCGATGCAGCGCACCGTGCCGGCCGCGAGCGCCGGCTTCAGCAGGTTCGACGCGTCCATGGCGCCGCCCGAGGTCGCACCGGCGCCGATCACCGTGTGGATCTCGTCGATGAACATGATGGCGTTGGGATACGCCTCGATCTCCTTGATCACCTGCTTGAGGCGCTCCTCGAAGTCGCCGCGGTAGCGGGTGCCGGCGAGCAGCGTGCCCATGTCGAGGGCGAACACGGTCGCGCCCTTGAGCACGTCCGGCACCTCGCCGTGGACGATGCGGCGCGCGAGGCCTTCGGCGATCGCCGTCTTGCCGACGCCGGGATCACCGACGAACAGCGGATTGTTCTTCTGGCGCCGGCACAGGACCTGGATGGTGCGACTGATCTCGACGTCGCGGCCGATCAGAGGGTCGATCTTGCCCTCGCGCGCCTTCTTGTTGAGATTGACGCAATAAGCCTCCAAGGCGTCACCTTTCTTCTTGGTGTCCTCGTTCGGCTTGGCGCCGTCCGAATCCTCCTCCGACGCCCCCCTGGCGGGGCGGGCCTCGGTGAGCCCCGGCCGCTTGGCGATCCCGTGGCTGATGTAGTTCACGGCGTCGTAGCGGGTCATCTCCTGCTCTTGCAGGAAATAGGCCGCATGGCTTTCGCGTTCCGCGAAAATCGCGACCAGCACGTTGGCCCCGGTCACCTCCTCGCGGCCGGAGGACTGGACATGGATGACGGCGCGCTGGATGACGCGCTGGAACCCGGCCGTCGGCTTGGAGTCCTCGGTACCGTCGGTGACCAGATTCTCGAGCTCGGACTCGATGTAGGCGACGAGGTTGCGCCGCAGCTTCTCGAGATCGACATTGCACGCCCGCATCACCGCAGCCGCGTCCTGGTCGTCGACCAGGGCGAGCAGCAGATGCTCGAGCGTTGCGTATTCGTGGCGGTGTTCGTTGGCCAGCGCGAGCGCCCGGTGGAGCGACTGCTCGAGGCTGCGCGAGAAGGTGGGCATCAGCTTATCGTCCTGTCCTGGTCTGTATCGGTCGTGCCTGCAACGGTCGTGCCTGCGGCGTCCGTCTCGTCTCTCCCGTCACTTTTTCTCCATCACGCATTGGAGAGGATGCTGGTGTTTGCGGGCGAAGTCCATCACCTGGGTCACCTTGGTCTCCGCCACCTCGTAAGTGAAGATGCCGCACTCGCCGATCCCGTGATGATGGACGTGCAGCATGATGCGGGTCGCCGCCTCGCGGTCCTTGTTGAAGAAGCGCTCCAGCACGTGCACCACGAACTCCATCGGGGTGTAGTCGTCGTTAAGCAGCAAGACCCGGTAAAGGTTCGGTCTTTTGGTCTGCGGTTTCGTCTTTGTGATGACCGCCGTGCCCGGCCCCGTGGGGTCCTGGCGGCGCTTGCGGTCGCCGTTCGCGGCGGTCGGCGGCGTGATGTCGCGCCAGACTCCGGAGACGAGAGGAAGGTCGTTCGAGCAGGCCGTCATGATCTCGTTTCGGTACGAAGGAGGGGCCGCCCCCGTCCGGGTCGGGCATCGAAGCATGCCGCAGCCCGGCGCGGCCCCGGAGCATAAATAATAAGCAACACCCTGCTTCGCCACCAGCCGGTCGTACCGCTCGACCGGGTCGCAAATCCGCGCCGCCGGGCGGCGGCCGTCCCGCGCCGCGGCAAGCCGCGCCGGGCGCGCCCCCTCCGGACGCGTACCCTTCCGGACGCCCCGGCCCGGACGACACCCCGGACCGGCAGTCCGAACCGAGGCTCCGACCGTTTCCGGAGCGAAACCGGCCGGCCCGCGCCCTCGCCTCTCGGGCGCGACCGCCCGACCGGGCCTGCCGGCCGCGCCAGCGTGCCGACCCGGCCGCGCCCGGAATCGGCGCACCCGAACGACGTCGGCCCGGTCGCGCGAAGGTCACGCCGGCACCGGCCAAGGTTAACAGGACACGAAGGGAAACCGGCGAAAGTTCGGCGGCTGTTGAACCGAACGTGAATGGATGGCCGGCACTATGGCACGGGGCCCTTCCAACCCGGTGGTGCGCGATGTCCCTCCGACGGTTCATCCGAGATCGACGCGCCAGCGTCGTTCCATTGTTCGCGCTCTCGATCGTGCCGCTGACCGGTCTGGTCGGAGCGGCCGTCGACTATTCGCGCGCCGCGGCGGCCCGCAGCGCCATGCAGGCGGCGCTCGACTCGACCGTCCTGGCACTGTCCCGGGACAAGGACACGCTGGCGTCCGGCGCCGTCACGGCCCAGGCGACGACGCTGTTCAACGCCCTGTTCAACCGGCCCGACGTCGCGAACGTCGCGTTGACGACCTCCTACACCAGCAGCAAGGGCTCGACGCTCGTCATCGGCGGCACCGGGACGGTCAAGACGGTCTTCATGTCGGTGCTGGGATTTGCGGAGCTGCCGGTCGCCGCCAGCGCGACCGCGGTGTGGGGCAACACCCGGCTGCGCGTCGCCCTGGTTCTCGACAACACCGGCTCGATGGCGAGCTCCGGCAAGATGGACGCCCTCAAGACGGCGTCCAAGAACCTGATCAACCAGCTCGAGGCCGTCGCCAAGGCGCCCGAGGACGTCTACGTGTCGATCGTGCCCTACAGCAAGGACGTCAACGTCAAGACCGGCACCACCATCCCGACCTGGGTGGACTTCTCGATCTGGGACACGCTGAACGGCACCTGTACGAAATCGAGCTACACCAAGCAGTCGAGCTGCGTCTCCAACGGCGGAAAGTGGACACCGGCGGCCCATTCGACCTGGAACGGCTGCGTGATGGACCGGGACCAGAACTGGGACGTCGGCGTCACCGCGCCGGATTCGAGCGTCCCGTTCCCGGCCGAGCAGTACGGCTACTGCACCACCGCGATGCTGCCGCTGACCAACGACTGGGCGACCCTGCGGGCGAAGATCGACGCGATGACGCCGAACGGGTCGACCAACAACACCATCGGCCTGGTGTGGGGCTGGCAGACGCTGACCGCGGGCGCGCCGCTCAGCCCACCGGCGAAGAGCGCCGACTACGAGTACCAGGACGTCATCGTCCTGCTCACCGACGGGCTGAACACCCAGAACCGCTGGAACGGCAACGGCTCCAGCCAGTCGACCGCGGTCGACGCCCGCACCGAGAAGGCCTGCACCAACGTCAAGGCCGCCGGAATCACGCTCTACACGGTGCTGGTGATGGACGGGAACGCGACGCTGCTGAAGAACTGCGCGACCGACTCGAGCCGCTACTTCTACCTGACCGCGGCCAACCAGCTCGTCACCACGTTCGACGAGATCGGCACCCAGCTCACCAAGCTGCATCTGTCGAAATAGACGTCGCGGGCGGCCGCGCCCGACGCCTTCACGCACGTCGTCGCCGGGCGTATCCCGGCGGCGCGTTTCTCAGCGCCCTCCCCGCCCCGCCGCGCTGCCGCCCCGCTCCTGCTCCTCGCCGTCCGGCCGCTCGGGCGCATGCCCGCGCGTCGGTCATGCCTGCTCGCACCGGCGCACCCCCGCTCCGCTCCGGCGCCTGCACGGCCCGACCGCACCGCGCGGCCGTTTCGCGCACTGTCAAGCCCGGTTTCCGACGATGCCGGTGAGGAGCCGTAAACCCTCTTTCGCACGAATGCCGCGACCACCGCCGGGCGAGCCCGTTCGGGTCGGGTTTCTTGTTTCAAATTAGGCTTTGGTTTGATCTCGCCCGGTAACGATGGCGGGACGACCAGATCGGGTCGGTTCGGCGGGGTTCGGACACCATGAGCACGCGTCTCTCCAAGGCATGGTCGCTCCTCGAGACGTTCCGGCGCGAGGAGCGCGGCAACGTCGCCATCATGTTCGCGGTGGCCCTGGTCCCCTTGCTCGGCCTGGTCGGGGCGGCGATCGACTACAGCCGCGCCAGCTCGTTCCGCACCAAGATGCAGGCGGCCGCGGACTCGACCGCCCTCGCCGTTTCCAAGACCGCGTCGAGCAAGACCAACGACCAGCTCACCGCCGAGGCCGACGCCTACTACCGCGCCCAGATCACCTCCAAGGACGCGACCGTCAACGAGGTCAAGACGACCTACACGAAGGAGCCGTCGGCGAACGTCGTGGTGACGGCAACGGCCACCATCAAGCCGGCATTCATGGGAGTCCTCGGATTCTCGCCGATGACCTTGAAGGCCAGCTCGACCACCACCTGGGGCAATCGGCGGCTGCGCGTCGCGCTCGCCCTCGACAACACCGGGTCGATGAACGACGACAACAAGATGGTGGAGCTCAAGAAGGCCCTGACGACCGCGAACACGGGCCTGCTGCCCCAGTTGCGCGCCGCCGCCGCCAGCCCCGGCGACGTCTACGTGTCGATCATCCCGTTCAGCAAGGACGTCAACGTCGGCAGCACCAACTACACGGCGAATTGGATCGACTGGACGGACTGGGAGGCACCGCCCGCCAACTCGATGCCGGACATGAGCGTCGGCCCCGGGTCGGCTTGCCCGTATCCCAAGGACTGGTGGGGCAACAAGCCGATGGGCTTCACCTGCACGGCGAACGCCACGAACGGCAGCTCGGAGGTGAGCACGGTTCCGTCGTCCGGCCTGATCTGCCCCGGGATCGACAACGGCGCCGTCACGGCGAGCCTGAACGGCCGCTACTACAACGGCTGCTACAACAGCACCCAGTACTCCTGCAAAGGAAGCTCCTGCAGCTGCTCCGGGCATTCCCAGTGCGAATGCTCGGGCAACGGCAGCAACAAGGTCTGCAAGACCAAGTCGGGCTATTACGAGCACGCCTGGGTGGTCAACAACCACAGCACCTGGACCGGCTGCGTCACCGATCGCGGCGCGTCCAGCGGTCCGAGCCCGGGCACGGCCGGCAACGGCTACGACCAGAAGGCGACGGCCCCGACCACCAGCATCGCGGCCTCGCTGTTCCCGGCCGAGCAGACGTCGTACTGCGCCGGATCGAGCGGCCTCAAGGCGATGATCGGCCTGAAGGACATGCGCACCGACGCCGAGTACAACGCCATGACCACCTTCGTGAACAACATGCAGCCGAACGGCAGCACCAACCAGGGCATCGGCCTCGTCTGGGCATGGCATTCGCTGGTCGGCGCCGGCCCGCTCACCGCGCCGACCTACGATTCGAAATACGACTACCTCAACGTGATCATCCTGATGAGCGACGGCCTCAACACCCAGAACCGCTGGGACGGCAGCGGCTACGGCGGCCAGTCGTCGAGCGTGATCGACAAGATCAACGACAGGATGCGAGATTCGAGCGGAGCCGGGACCTGCAAGAACATCAAGGACACCACCATCCCGGGCAGCACCGTGCCGATCGTCATCTATACGGTCCAGGTGAACACCGGCAACGACCCGACCTCGACCCTCCTGCAGAACTGCGCCAGCCCGAGCGTCCTGAAGGACAGCAAAGGGGCGGTCATCGAGGCGTTCCCGTCCGGCACCAAGTTCTTCCAGGTCAAGACGGCGAGCGAGATCGGCACCGTCTTCGGCCAGATCGCCAGCACGCTGAGCCAGCTGCGCGTCGCCAAGTAACCGAGGCAGACCAGGCCCGCCGGCCCTTCGGGTCGGCGCGCCGTGTGCCCTGAATGCGAAAAGCCCGGCCGAACGGCCGGGCTCGTCGCATGTGGATCGACGCCTGCGCGGATCGAGGTCTGCGCGCGGATCGGGGTCCGCGCGGATCGGACCGCTGCTCGCGCTGTCGCCCGCCCGGCCTGGCCGGGCGCGCGCTCAGCTGCTGGCCTGCTGGCCGGCGAACGGAACGGTCGGCATCTTGCCGACGAAGCCCTCGAACGGCTTGTAGATCTCCTTGGCGAGATCAGCGTACAGCTCGCTCATGCGGTTCGACTGGGCGATGAACGACTCGTAGCTCGCCTTGAGGTAGTCCGACTGCAGCTCGAGCGCGGTGTCGAGCGACTTGGCGCCGAGGATCTTCTCGAGCACCTGGGTGCCCTGCTCGAACGACTTCTTCGAGTAGTCGACGGCCTCGGCCGCGATCGCCTGTACGCTCTGCGACACGGCGCCGAACGACTTCATGGTCGCGTCGAGCCCGTCCTTGTTGAAGCCCTGCATGGTGTCGAGACGGATGTTCATGGGACGTCTCCCGGTTGCATTTTCCGGCCTCAACCCGCACGGACGGATGACCATCAGGTGATCACCACGTGAACGCGAACCCGTGCGCTGCGACCATCCTGAATATAGTGTGCGCTGCACAATTTTTCAAGCCGTCATTTTGCAGTGCAGCAAAAACGGCAATTTCTGCCTGTTAACCAAATATTTCGTTAACCAATTCGCAACCGCGCGTGCCTAGCTTGGGAGCTGCACGTCGTCTCGTTCACGCCCGATTTCATTGGTAACGGAACCGTGAGCCGCCGCAGGTTTGGCAAACAGCCGGCGGCCAAGGACGTCACGGGGACACATCGGCCGCAGGCCAACGCGACCGATGGATGAGGGGAAACAATGTTCCTGACATTCGGGACCACGCGTGGATTTCGCACGCTCGCCGTCGGCCTGCTCACCGGGGTCGCCGCGTTCGCCCTTCTTGTCGATTCGGCCGATGCGCGCGCCCGCAAGCGGCACGTCGCCAAGGGCGGCGGCTACAATCCGCCCTACGCGGCGATCGTCGTCGACGCCAATTCGGGCCAGGTCCTGCACGCCGCCGAGGCGGACGGCATCCGCCACCCCGCCTCGCTCACCAAGATCATGACCCTCTATCTGCTGTTCGAGCGGATGGAGGCCGGCAAGATCAAGCCAGACACCCCGCTCCCCGTCTCGGCGCACGCCGCCTCGCAGTCGCCGACCAAGCTCGGCCTCAAGCCCGGCCAGACCATCACGGCCGACGAGGCGATCCGCGGCCTCGTCACCCGCTCGGCCAACGACGCCGCCGTCGTCATCGCCGAGGCGATCGCCGGCGACGAGGAGGACTTCGCCAAGCTGATGACCCGCAAGGCGCGGGCGCTCGGCATGAACCGCACCGTCTATCGCAACGCCTCCGGCCTCCCCGACGGCGCCCAGGTCACCTCGGCCCGCGACCAGGCGATCCTCGGCCGCGCCATCCAGGAGCGGTTCCCGACCCAGTACCGCTACTTCTCGATCTCGTCCTTCGCGTTCCGCGGCCAGACGATCCGCAACCACAACCGGCTGCTCGGCTCGGTGCAGGGCGTCGACGGCATCAAGACCGGCTACGTCCGGGCCTCCGGCTTCAATCTCGTCTCGTCGATGAAGCGCAACAACCGCCACCTGGTGGCCGTGGTGCTGGGCGGCAGCTCGGCCGGCGCGCGCGACGCCAAGATGCGCAGCCTGCTGGAGAAGTACATCGACGACGCCTCGACCCGGCGGACCGCCCCGATGATCGCCGAGGCGCGCGACGCCGACACGTCGGTCGCGGCCGCTCCGGCCGCCGCCCCGGCGCCGGCCACGCCCCGCATGATGCTCGCCTCCGCCGGCAGCGTGCCGGCGACGCCGCCGAGTGCGGCCGCCGGCGCCACCGCGATGCCGGGCGCCCGCTTCCCCGTAGCCGCCGCCAAGATCGAGCGCCCCGCCGCCGGCAAGCCCGAGGCCGGCAAGGCGCAGGCCTCGGCCGATCCGATCAAGCCGATCGCCGTCAAGACCATCAAGGTGAAGCTCGGCGGCGTGCAGACCGCCTCGCTGACCCCGCCGCTCGCCCACCTGCCGGTGGTCCCGGCGCATGACGGCGGCGCACGCGCGGCCGCGATCGCGGCCGCCCCGGTCCGCGCGATGCCGGCCCAGG
>NZ_NHSK01000065.1 GCF_016653355.1 Rhodoplanes elegans
GCGGCGCCACCGACCCCCCCGTCGGCGGCCGCCGCCGGCCGCGGCCAGGACGCCGACATCGCCTACTGGAACTCGGTGAAGGACACGGGCGATCCGGCGCAGTTGAAGAGCTATATCGCCGCGTTCCCGAACGGCACCTTCGTGGCCCTCGCCACGCTACGCCTTCAGGAGATCGAGAGCCGTGGCGGCCGGCCGGCCGACGACCGCAGCAAAGTCGCCGCCCTGCCGCCCGACGGCGGCGTGCCGCCGCGCCCGCGCTCGCCGCGGGAGAACTGCGCGAGCTTCTCGGCGCCGGCCGGCACCGACCTCTATTGCGCGAGCTCGGTGCTCGATCCGCAGTTCGGCAGCAGCTACGGGGTGCGCAACCTGTTCGGCGGCGATCCCGGCAGCGCCTGGGTCGAAGGCGCCGCGGGCGACGGCACCGGCGAGTGGGTGACGATCGCGTTCGACGGCGAGCGGACGGTGCGCGGCCTCGTCGTCAACAACGGCTACGAGAAGAGCACCGACCTCTACGTCAAGAACGGCCGGGTGCAGATGCTGCGGCTGGTCTTCTCCAACGGCGAGACCCGCAGCGTGACGCTGCAGGACCGGCTCGGCCCGCAGACCGTCACGCTCGACCGTCCGGTGCGCGCCCACTGGGTCCAGCTCGTCATCGACCGCACCTATCGCGGCACCCGCTACACCGACACGGCGATCTCCAAGCTGACGGTGGTTTCGGAGCGGGCGCGGTAGTGGGCACGGCCCGGGCCGCAGTCGTCGTCGACACAGGCGAGGGCTTTGCAGAACTCGTCATTCCGGGGCGCGCCGAAGGCGCGAACCCGGAATCCAGCGGCGAGCTCGACATCCTGGGCTGGATTCCGGGCTCGGCGCGGTGCGCCGCCCCGGAATGACCGAGCCCCTCACCGCACCACCAGCACGAGATCGGGCGCCGGCGCGGCGGCCGGGCCGGGGCGGGTCAGGCGCTCGGCGTGGAGCGTCGCGAGCAGCAGAACGACCAGCGCCGTGCCCTGGTGCAGGATCGCGAGGTCGAGCGGGACGCGGGCCAGCAACGTCAGCACGCCGATCGCGATCTGCACGACGATCGCGACGGCGAGCGCCAGGGCGCCGAGCCGCACGCCGCGGCGGCCGCCGGCGGAGAGCGTCGCATCGACGAGATGCAGGATGGCGACGAGCGCCAGGGCGTAGCCGACCATGCGATGGGTGAACTGGATGGTCAGCGTGTTCTCGAAGAAGTTGATCCACACCGGATCGGCGAAGAACAGGTCGCGGGCGCTCGGGATCAGCGCGCCGTCGATCAACGGCCAGGTGTTGTGGACGAGACCGGCCCGCATCCCGGCGACCAGGGCGCCGACATAGATCTGCGCGAGCACGAGGCCGACCAGCACGCCGGCGCCGGCGCGCAGCCGCCACGGCGTCGCCTCGCCCGGCCGCGCCGACAGCCGCGCCCCGGTGAAGACCAGGGCGGAAAAGATCACGCAGGCGAGCGTGAGGTGAAAGGCGAGCCGGTAGTGCGAGACGAAGATGCGGTCGGCGAGCCCGGACGCGACCATCCACCAGCCGACGCCGGCCTGCACGGCACCGAGCGCGAAGATCGCCGAGAGGCCGACGACCAGGCCGCGGGACAGCGCGCCGCGCCACAGGAACCACAGGAACGGCAGCAGGAAGGCCATCCCGGTGAGCCGCGCCACGTTGCGGTGGCCCCACTCCCACCAGTAGATCACCTTGAAGTCGTGCAACCCCATGCCGCGGTTGAGGATCTCGTATTGCGGGATCGACTTGTACTTGTCGAACTCGGCCTGCCAGGCGGCCTCGGTGAGCGGCGGCAGCGCGCCGGTCAGCGGCTTCCACTCGACGATCGACAGGCCGGACTCGGTGAGGCGGGTCGCCCCGCCGACGATCACGGTGAGGAAGACGAGGCCGGCGACGGCGAAGAGCCAGAGGCGGAGCGCGACGGAGATGCGATACGGCACGTCGGAGTCCCGGGGGTTGGAGACGGCACAACGGTCACGGCCGCTTGCGCGAGCCCGCATCGACCATATAGACCCTCGGTCGCGGGCGGCCAATGTCGGGCCCCTGCCTCCGCCGGACGCCGAGGTCGTGCCGGCACGCGCGCGAGACGGGGCGCGGTCCGAGGGGCCGGCGACCGGCGCGAAGGATCGGGGGATCGCCATGACACGCCGCCGTCGCCGCCTGGTCGGGCTGTTCGGCCTCATCGTCCTGCTGGTGCTCTGGGGCTTCTTCGCCGTCGGCGCCGGCTACTTCTTCCTCGGCTCGGAGAACTGGGCGGTGCGGATGGCCTATTACGCCATCGCGGGCGCCGGCTGGCTGCCCTTCGCGCTGCCGATCGTCACCTTCATGGCGAAGGTGGAGTGAGGCCGGCCGCCTGCCTCGGGCAGGGCGTGGCCGGCGTCGCCTGATCGCACGGGACCCGGCTCGCGGCGCTTCGCGCCGCGCCGGGCACGAAGTCGGGCGCGCCCGCGTCACGAAAACCCGGTCACGCCAGTCCGTGTCGTCGCAGCGAGTCCCACAAGGTGCGAAGGTTCGCCTCGACCTGGCGGGTGCGCTCGGGCGTGTTGTAGGCCCGCGCCGCCTCGTTGGCGGAGATGAGATCGGCCATGTGGCGGTTCCAGTCGAAGCCGTCCGAGACATCGCGGGCGCGCGGGGTCCCTCCGTCGACCGGGGTCAGAATCCCGCCGACCTGCATCGACAGCATCAGGATGTCGCCTTCGCTCATGCTCGCCGTCGCCTCCTCCCAGGCGGCGCGCAGCGCCGGCGAGGCATTCACGGGCGGAAACGAGAACAGCAGCGCGGTGCCGGTCTGCAGGAGCCCGTCGCCGTTCAGATCGACGCCCTCGGTCGGGGCGAGCAGCAGGTTCTCGGCGCCCTCCTCGGAGAGCGCGCCGACATCGATCGGATCGGCGAGCGACGCCGCATTCTGAAGAAGCGCGAGCGAGGCCGTGTCCAGCCCGGCCAGGAAGCTCCTCGCCTGTCCGCTGCGGACCGCCGAGCGGCCGGCCGTGTAGAGGGCTTCCACGCGGTCCTGCCGGGTCTGATCGAGACCGCGGGCCGAGAGGATCCGCTCGTCGTCGACGCTCAACGCGAAGGGCTGGGAGAAATCCGGGCGATGCCGTCCCTTCAGCAAGGGACTGCTCGCGGCGGCCCCGCTGGTCGCGGCGGCCGTGCTGGAAAATGCCGTCATGTCTTGTCCTTCCGGCAGATCTTGCCGGCACCGATGTCACGATGCGGAAGGTGTTGCCGGAAAACCCGGCAAAGCCCGCGCCGCGGGGGCATGGATGCAAGACGAAGGCCGGGGACGGGAGAACGGCGGTCGACGAAATCTCACGCCGCGCTGAGCTTGCGCAGGCCGTTCCACAGCGCCGTGCCGGTGCCGGACAGGAGCACGTCGACGTAGCGGCCGCGCTGGAACTCGCCGTTGATCGAGATGCGCGGCAGCGCCGTCAGGGTCTCGGCGTGCTCCGGGAACAGCACGCCGGGGCGCGTCGTCACCGCGGTCTTGAAGCCGAGCTCGGCCGCGATGGCGAACTCGCGCGGCCCCGCGGCGGTCGCGTCACCGTAAGGATAGGCGAGGTGGCGGGGCGCCGCGCCGAGCGCCGCCTCGAGCACGGCCGATCCCATCTTAAGCTCGGAGCGCGCCACGGTATCGCAGGCCTTGGCCAGCATCACGTGATTGACCGTGTGGGCTCCGATGGTGACCAGCGGATCGGCCGCCAGCGCGCGGATCTCCTCCCAGCTCATGCACAGGCTGTCGCAGATGGCGGCGCTGTCGACCCGGTAGCGGGCCGTCAGCTCGCGCACCGCTTCGAGCATCTGGGCGTCGGTCGGCATCCGGCGGAGCCAGCAGTAGAGGAGCGCGAAGGCCTCGCTCTTCTCGGCCGTGGTGGCGCAGGCAATGCGGCAGTCGCGCCCGTCCATCTCCAGCACGATCTTGTCGTTCTGCGCGATCACGGCCTCGAGCGCCGCCCACCACAGCTCGCCGAGCCGGTCCGGGAAGCTGGTCGGCACGTAGACGGCGAACGGAATCCCGTGCCGCTTGAGGATCGGATAGGCGAAGTCCTTGTTGTCGCGGTAGCCGTCGTCGAACGTGAAGGCGACGAAGCGGCGCCCGAAGTCGCGCTCCGAGAGGCGGCGATACACCTCGTCGAGGCTGACGAAATCGACCTTGCTGCGGACGAGCCGTGCGACGACGTGCTCCAGGAAGTCGGGGGTGATCTCCAGGAGCTGGTTGGGCTGGAAGCCGTCCGGGCGGGCGGGCCGCACGTGATGAAGCATCAGGATGGCGCCGACGCCGCCCAGGACAGGCCGCATCAGCCGATGCGCGCCGGAGAAGTAGAGCGCCTCGAGACCCGATCTGATGATGGCTCGTTTCAACTGATACACGTCCTCGAGTCCATTGCGAGGTCGGCTAATCCACACACCATGATGCGCGAAGCTTCGACCCGTGCAAAGCCGATCCCCAAAGCCGAGACCGAACGTCGCAGCCACCGATCGCCTCGGACGGCCGCCACGCGAGCCCCGACACGCGCGAAACGTGTCCTCTGCCGGCATCACCCGATCGGCTCGAACATGTTCCATTCCGGCTATACCAACGCTTTGTTGATTTTTCTTTGCCAATCTCGCGGCAGAAACGATCCAGACAACCGGGCGGACCCTGCATGAGCGTCATCGAGCTCTCGGCGAAGCACGAGCCATGCGCGACCGCGTCGCACTCCGCAATCCCGGATTGCTCGTCGACGACGCCTTGCGCGGCCGGCCCGGTGATCGAGCTCGCCATCGCCGACAGCCTCGCGGCCGCGCGACCGGCCTGGCAGGCGCTCGAGGCCGCCGGGGCGGTCGCCACCGCGTTCCAGCGGCACGCCTGGGTCGACGCTTGGCAGCGCCATGCGGGCGATGCCGAGGGCGCGCAGCCTCTCGTGGTGATCGGGCGCGACCGCGACGGAGCGCCCGCCTTCCTGTGGCCGTTCGTGGTGCGGCGCGGGATTCTCTCGATCGCCCGCTTTCCCGGCGGCAACCACTCGGGGCTCAATATCGGTCTATGGCGGCCCGACGCGGCCGCCGCCATGACGACGAGCGCGATGGTTCGCGACCTGCTGGTGCGGATCGGACGGCGGCACGGCATCGACGCCTTCGCACTCGTGCGCCAGCCGCGGCGCTGGCGCGGGCTCGACAATCCCTTCGCGTTGCTGCCGTCGCAGCCCTCCGTCGACGACGTGCTGGCGACCACGTTTCCCGACGGCGGCACGCCCGAGGACGCCGTCAAGGCGACGCTGACCCGCGACATGCGCGGGCGGCTGCGCACCAAGGAGCGCAAGCTCGAGAAGCTCGACGGCTACGGCTATCACCGCATCACGACGGCGGGCGACGCCGACCGGGTGCTCGACGCCTTCCTGGCCCAGAAGGCGGCGCATTTCGCCGCCCAGGGCATCCGCAACGTCTTCGCCGATCCGGGCGTCGAGGACTTTCTGCGGGCGGCCTGCCACGCCGGGCTCGCGGACGGCCGGCCGGGGATCGAGCTGCATGCGCTGGAGGGCGGCGGTGAGGTCATCGCGGTGATGGGCGGGGTCTGCGACCAGCACCGCTTCTCCTGCATGTTCAACGCCTACACGACCAGCGAGAACGGCCGCTGGAGCCCGGGCCTCATCCTGATCGGCCACATCGCGCGCGACTGCGCGACGCGCGGCGTCGCGAGCTTCGACCTCGGACCGGGGGCGGCGCCGTACAAGACGTTCTTCTGCCGCGAGCCCGAAGGCCTGTTCGACAGCATGGTGCCGGTGTCGCTGTCGGGCCGCGTCGCGGCGCTCGGCCTCGCCGGCCTCGCCGGCGCCAAGCGCCGCGCCAAGGAGAGCCCGCTGGTGATGCGCCTCGTCCAGCGCCTGCGCCGCGGCACCGCGGCGGGAGCAGGCTGAATCACCATCCGCGACGACGCGCCCTGAACGACGCGTGTCGCGGCTCTCCGCCTCGTGTCCCGGCGAAAGCCGGGACCCAGGGGCGGCTCCGCCAGAGCCTGCTCCGATCGCCCTGGGTCCCGGGTCACGGCGCAACGCGCCGTGCCCGGGACACGAGCTCTGTCGCGCGGCGAAGCGGGCGTGCAGCAGCGGTGGCCTACGCCGCCTCCGGGTGCGGGGTCGGGGCGACCAGGGGGGCGCCGGCGAGCACGATGAGGCCGTCGCCGTAGCCGGCTTCGGCGAGGCGGGCGCGGGCGACGCCGGCGATCGGGTCGGTCGGATCGGGTACCACCAGGACGCCACCGGGCGCGAGCTCGGCCATCTGGTCGGCGGCGATCACGTCGAAGGCGCCGGCGTCGATGATCACGTGGTCGTAGGTGCGGGCGAGCGCGTCGATCATGGTGACGAAGCGCAGCGAGGCGAGCAGCGCCGCCGTCTCCGCCTCGCCGCGGCCGCGCGGCACGATGTGGGCGCGCGAGACCTTGTCGCGGGCGATGATCTCGCCGAACGTCGCCTCGCCCCGGATCATGTCGGTGACGCCGGGGCCGTCGCCGCCGATCGCGGCGGCCGCGCTGCCGGCGGGCTCGGCGCCGAGCCGCACCAGCACCACCAGCGCATCGCGGGCGAGCAGCCGCGCCACGGCCATGGCGGCCTGGGTGGCGCGCCCGTCCGGTGCGGTGCCGAAGAACGCCACCTGGCGGCCGACGGCGCCGTCGCGCAGCCGGCCCGCCAGTTCGTCCACGGACGACAGGGTGACGGCCGCGTCGCGCATCCCCGCGTCGCCCATCACCTCGTCCCGCATCTCCTCGTGTCGCGCCGCCAAAGACGGCGCCGCGAAGCCCCGCCCCGCATCGTCCTGCGCGACGTCGTCATGGGCGACGCCGTCATGGGCGGACGCCCCCTGCCCCGCAGGCTGCGGCGTGCCGTTGCGGGCCGGAGGCTCGGCGGCGCCGTCGTGCGACATGTAGTCGCCGGGGGCAGCCGCAAGCGCGTCCGGCAGGTGAGGCGTCGCGTCGGCGAAGACCGGCGGCACGCGCCCGGCGGCCGGGCCGGGCGCGTCGTGTGCCTCGGCAACCGTGTCGACGGCGTCGCTCGGCGGCGACGGCACCTCGGACGACAGCGCCGGAATGGCGGGCGGCGCCCGCCCGGTCCACAGGCTCCGGCCGAACAGACGGCGGCCGGGTCGCTCCGGCTCCTCCAGCCGGGCCGCCGGTCCGGGCGGCGGGACCGCGGCGATCGGCGCGGCCGGCGGCACATCGCGCGACGGGGTCGGCTCCCTGAACGGAGACGTCTCGCGGTAGGAGGACGCGGCCGGCTCGGTCCGCGGCACGCCTCCGGCCGGCGCCGGCGAGGCGGCGCGGATCAGCTCGCCCGCCGTGACGAGGCCGGCGGCGACGAAGAAGGTGGCGAGCGTCGCGACCAGCACGATCGGCATCTTCTTGGGGAAGAACGGCGTGTTGGAGACGATCGCGCGGGAGATCACGCGGGCGTCGGCCGGCGCCGAGCCGATGCTCTCGCGGGCGGAGGCCTCGCGATACTTGCCGAGATAGGACTCGAGCAGGTCGCGCTTCGACTTGGCGTCGCGCTCCAGCGCCCGCAGCCGAACGTCGTCCTCGTTGCTGGTCGCCGCCTGGCGCTTGAGCGCGTCGAGCTCGGAGGTCAGCTTGGTGACCCGCTCGGCCGCCTCGCGGGCGTCGTTCTCCAGCGAGCGCACGAGCTTCTCGGCCTCGGAGCGGATCTGCCGGTCGTAGTCGGAGATCTGCGCCTTCAGCTCCTTGATGCGGGGATGGTTGTCGAGCAGCGTCGAGTACTGCTCGGCGAGCTGGGCGCGCAATGCGACGCGCTGCTCGGAGAGCCTTCGGATGAACTCGGAGTTGACGATCTCGGACGCCTCGATGGCGTCGCCCCGCCGCAGCATGTCGCGCAGCAGCCGCGCCCGCGTCTCGAGATCCGCCTTGCGGGCGCGCGCCGCGCCGAGCTGGGTGTTGAACTCGCCGAGCTGCTGGTTGGACAGCGTGGTGTTGTTGGTGCCGACGAACAGGTTACTGGTGGAGCGGAAGCTCTCGACCCGGGCCTCCGCCTCGGCGACCTCGCGGCGCAGCCGGTCGATCTCGCCGGACAGCCAGCGGCTGGCCGCCTGCATGTCCTCCTGCTTGTTGCCCTGCTGCAGCTTGAGATAGGTCTGCGCGATCGCATTGGCGACGCGCGCCGCCAGCGCCGGATCGTAGGACTGGAACTCGACCGTGATGACCCGCGACTTGTCGACCGCGTAAGCCGTGATCCGCTCGTACCAGGCGTCGAGAACCCGCTCCTCCGGCGTCATGCGGTAGGGATCGCGCGAGACGCCGAGCGCCACCAGCACGCGCTTGACCAGCGGCAGCCCGCCGATCAGCGGGTCGAACTCCGCCCGCTTGGCAAGCTCGAGCTCGGCGATCACCTGGGTGGCGAGGTCGCGCGAGAGCACGAGCTGCACCTGGCTCGTCATCGTCTCCTGGTCGGCGGCGCTGCGGTCGAAGCTGTTGCGGTCGGCCTCCGGCCGCAGGAAGACGTTCTCGCGCCCTTCGTAGAGAATGCGCGTCTCCGATTTGTAGCGAGGCGTCAGGACGTTGACGACCGCGGTCGCCACCAGGGCGGCGAGCAGTGTCGGGATCACGATCAGCCACTTGCGGCGCCACAGCGCGCGGCCGATGGCGCGCATGTCGAGCTCGCCGCGCCCGCCCACCGCCTCGGGGTCCGATCCGAACGACATCCTGCAAACTCCGCACCACACAGACTACGCACGCCGCTCGATTACACTCTATTATGGTTGCCGGCGGGTTAATCGTCACCCCCTGCGCGGAATCCGCGGCGCAACTCCCGCTCAACCTTGACAGACCGTGTGCGGTATCATGGATTCACCGCCGGTTCTGTTCGGCCTCCGATCCCGGATCGGCGGCGGTCGTCGATCATCGGGGCGAGCCTGCGGAGGACGAGATTCATGGACATGCCGGTTCGGTTGAGAATCGTGCATGTCGTGCGCGCGCCGATCGGCGGCATCTTCCGCCACGTCTGCGACCTCGCGACCGCCCAGAGCGCCGCCGGCCACACGGTCGGGATCGTCTGCGATTCGCGCACCGGCGGCGACTTCGAGGCGGCGGCGATCGCCGCCGTGGCCGACCGCCTCGAGCTCGGGGCGACGCGCATGCCGATGCGGCGCGACGTGTCGCCGGCCGATGTCGGCGCCCTGATGCGGCTCACCCGCCATATCGGCGCGATGGCGCCCGACGTGATCCACTGCCACGGCGCCAAGGGCGGCGTCTACGGCCGGCTGATCGGCGCTTGGCTCGGCCGGACGCGGCCGATCGCCGTCCTCTACGCCCCGCACGGCGGCAGCCTGCACTATGCGGTCGGCTCGCTCGAAGGCCGGTTCTACTTCGCCATCGAGCGGGCGCTGGAGCGGGTCACCGACGCGCTCGTCCATGTCAGCGCCTACGAGGCCGAGACCTATCGCCAGAAGATCGGCCCGCCGCGCTGCCGCGCCGTGGTCATCCACAACGGCCTGCGCGAGGCCGAGTTCGAGCCGGTGATCCCGCATCCGGACGCCCGCGACCTCCTGTTCCTCGGCATGTATCGCGAGCTGAAAGGAACCGACGTGTTCCTCGAGGCGATCGCCAAGCTGCAGAGCCGGTTCGGCCGCCGTGCCACGGCCCACCTGTTCGGCCAGGCCGAGGACGAAGGCCGGGCCCGCTACCAGGCTCTGGCGGAAACGCTAGGCATCACCGACCGGGTGACGTTCCACGATCCCGCCCCGACCCGCGAGGCCTTCGCGTTCGGCCGGTCCGTGGTGGTCCCCTCGCGGGCCGAGTCGATGCCCTACATCGTGCTGGAGACGATCGCGGCCGGCCTGCCGATCGTCGCCACCCGGGTCGGCGGCATCCCCGAGATCTTTGGGCCGCGCGCCGGCGAGCTGGTGCCGCCGGGCGATCCCGACGCCCTGGCCGGCGCCCTGCAGGCCCTGCTCGCCGATCCGGTGCGGGCCCAGATCGACGCCGCCGCGCGCTACGACTGGGTCCGGCCGCGCTTTCACATCGACGCGATGCAGCGCCGCGTCGACGAGCTCTACCGCGAGATCCTGGCCGGCAAGGCGGCGAGGTTCGGCACGACGGCACCGGGGCGCCCCGCCGTGGAGCCGCGCATCCGGGAGCCGCACAGCGGGGAGCCGCGTCCACCCGCCCCGCCGGCCGCCGAGCCGGACACCGGCCCGCGCCGCGCGCCCGAGCCCGAGGCGAGAGAGACCCGGGTGGACGCGCCGTCGGCACGGCGTATCCTGGGTCCGCACACGGCCGGGCGACGCGCGGCCGGACATGCGGGCGGCGGGGCCTTCCGGCTGGTCCCGGCGGTCTAGTCGTCGTTTACCAGTTTATGTGAATGCCGCGCGAGAAGCGTCGACGTTTACGCGACCGTGGCCATTTTTACCTATGCCGGAAGCGGAACGACGGCGGGCCGTCGCGGCCGTCGTGCGGCCGGCTCCGCAGCCCCCCGGAGGCATCGACATGGCGATCGCAGCTCCACCGATGAACGGCACTCCGCCCGGCCGCCCCGGAAGCCATTCGGCCGTCCCGCGCGAGCTGGGACCGCTGGCCCGCAAGATCGCCGAGGAGCCGATCGCCGACGCCATCTCGCCCGTCGTGCTGACCGGCGTCGCCCGCATCGTCGAGTTCGTGCTGGTGGTGCTCACCGGTGCCGCCGTGCATGCCGTGTGGCTCTACCCGAGCGAGGGCTTCGAGCCGATCTACCTGATCATCGAGCTCGCCGTCGCGACGGCCGCGATCCTCGCCTTCCAGATGGTCGACATCTACAACGTGCAGGCGTTCCGCTCGCACGTCTATCAGCTCGGTCGGCTGTGGGTGGCGTGGACGGCCGTGTTCCTGATCGCGCTCGCGCTCTCATTCTTCGCCAAGCACGAGTACTTCTTCTCCCGCGCCTGGACGGCCGGCTGGTACGTCACCGGCATGGTGGTGCTGTTCGCCTTTCGGATCGGCCTCGGCTGGCTGGTGCGGCACTGGGCCGACCAGGGTCGGCTGATCCGGCGCGTCGTGATCGTCGGCGGTGGCCGCGAGGGCGAGGCCCTGGTGCGCGCCATCGGCGCCGAGGCGCATTCGGACCTGCGCATCTGCGGCGTGTTCGACGACCGCGGCGACGACCGCTCGCCCTCGGTGGTGGCCGGCGTGCCGAAGCTCGGCACCGTCGACGACCTCGTCGAGTTCACCCGCCGCACCCGCGTCGACCTGATCCTGGTGTCGCTGCCGCTCACCGCGGAAGACCGCGTGCTGCAGATGGCGCGCAAGCTGTGGGTGCTGCCCGTGGACGTGCGGCTCGCCGCCCACATGAACCGGCTGCGCTTCCGGCCGCGCGCCTATTCCTACATCGGCAACATCCCGGTGCTGGACATCTTCGACAAGCCGATCGCCGACTGGAACCTGGTGATCAAGTCGGTGTTCGACCGTGTCGCCGCGTTCCTGATCCTGGTCGCGATCTCGCCCGTGATGCTCGCGACCGCGCTCGCCATCAAGCTCGACAGCAAGGGGCCGGTGTTCTTCAAGCAGCGCCGGCTGGGCTTCAACAACGAGGTGATCGAGGTCTACAAGTTCCGCTCGTTGCGCCACGAGCACTCCGATCCCGATGCCAAGCGGGTCGTCACCAAGGGCGACGACCGCGTCACCCGGGTCGGGCGGTTCATCCGCAAGACCTCGATCGACGAGCTGCCGCAGCTCATCAACGTGCTGCGCGGCGATCTCTCGCTGGTCGGGCCCCGGCCGCACGCCATCCACGCGCCGCTCGCCAACAAGCTGTGGGACGACGTGGTCGACGGCTACTTCGCGCGCCACCGGGTGAAACCCGGCATCACCGGCTGGGCGCAGATCAACGGCTGGCGCGGCGAGCTCGACACGCCCGAGAAGCTGCAGCAGCGCGTCGAGCACGACCTCTACTACATCGAGAACTGGTCGCTGCTGTTCGACCTCTACATCCTGCTGCGCACCCCCTTCGCACTCCTCGAGACGGAGAACGCGTATTGAGCGCGATCGACTCGCCGCTCTCCGGTCCGCTGCCCGGCCCGGCCGGGATGCCGGCGGCCGGGATGCCGGCGGCCGGGAGGCCGGCGAGCGTCACGTCGGGGGTGGAGCGGCTGCGCCTCGCGCTGATCTTCATGATCGCCTTCACCAGCGGCTTCGTGCAGCGCGAGCCGGCCCCCTACGAGCTGATCACGTCGATCGCCATCGTGGTGTTCGCCGCGACCGGGCTGACGCTGCGGGCGACGCTGCTGCCGCTGCTCAGCCTCCTGGTGCTCCAGAACATCGGCTATCTCGTCTCGCTGATGCCGGTGATCACCCTCGAGCGCACCGCGATGTGGACGGCGGTGACGAGCTTCCTGTCGATCTCGACGCTGTTCTTCGCCATGGTGCTGTCGCAGAACACGGCGCAGCGCCTCGACATGCTGATCCGCGGCTATATCGGGGCCGCGCTCGTCACCGCGGCGATCGCGATCCTCGCCTTCTTCCGCGTGCTGCCCGGCTACGACCAGTTCCTGCTGTACGACCGCGCCGCCTCGACCTTCAAGGACCCCAACGTGTTCGGGCCGTTCCTGGTGCTGCCCGGGCTGGTGCTGCTGCAGCGCATGGTCTCGGCGCGCGATCTGCGCCGGCTCCTCGCCGACGGGCTCAAGCTCCTGGTGATCGCGGCCGGCCTCCTGCTCACCTTCTCGCGCGGCGCGTGGGGGCACTTCACCGTGTCGGCGATCGTGATGCTGGGGCTCACCTACGTCACCACGCGCTCGGCGAGCGACCGCTTCCGCATCACCTTCGTGTCGGTGATCGGGGTCGTCGTGCTGGCCGGCCTCGTGCTCCTTCTGCTGTCGTTCGACGTGGTCGGCGACATGTTCAAGGTGCGCGCCAATCTGGTGCAGGACTACGACGCCGGCGCGCAGGGCCGGTTCGGTCGCCACATCGCCGGCGCCCTCCTGGTCTTCGAGCTGCCGTGGGGCATCGGGCCGCTGCAGTTCTCCAAGGAGTTCTCGTACGAGCCGCACAACTCGCTGATCAGCGCGTTCATGAACGGCGGCTGGATCGCCGGCACGACCTGGCTCGCCCTGACCGTGCTGACGCTGGTGATCGGGCTGCGCCACGCCTTCGTGCGCACGCCCTGGCAGCCGATCTTCATCGCCGCCTACGCGACCTTCATCGGCGAGGTCGGCGAGAGCTGGATCATCGACGTGGCGCACTGGCGCCACTACTTCCTCATCATGGGGATCGTCTGGGGCCTGATCGCAGCGGGCCGTGTCGCCCCGCCGCAGGCCGATCAGGCGGCGTATCGCCGACCGCCGCCGGGCGTGTGAGACGCATCGTAGTCGCGGAGACTTCCGTCATTCCGGGGCGCGCCGAAGGCGCGAACCCGGAATCCAGCGGCGCACTCCACATTCTGGACTGGATTCCGCATTCTGGGCCGGATTCCGGGTTCGGCACCTGTGCCCGGACGGCGCAGAGCGCCGGTCCGGGTGCGCCGCCCCGGAATGACAAAGGGCAGCCTCAGCCCTGCACCCGCACGTATTGCTGATACGAGTAGCGGGTGCCGATGTCGTGGCGGAACAGGAAGTCGTCGATCGCCGCCATCGGCGTCATCAGCTTGCCGCGCAGCAGATAGAGCGAGGCGAGCGCGAAGAACTCCATGCGCGGATGCTCGGTCGTCACCTCGAACACGCCGCGCAGCGTCGCGATCTCCGACGGGGTGAGCGGGAACTCGTGCTCGTCGCCGTATTTCGGCACCCACAGCTTGCCGACCACGTGCTTGCGGAACCACAGCAGCAGATCGCTCGCCGCGTTGTTCTCCCAGAAGAAGGCGCGGCCGCCCGGGCGGATCGTGCGGCGCAGCGCCTGGCAGAACTCGCCGAACGGCTCGAGGTGGTGGAGGATCATCGAGCCGTAGACGAAGTCGACAGGCCCGAGCGTGTCGATCGTCATCGCATCGCAGACGACCGGCCGCACCCGCGTGACGCCGCGCGCCCGGCAGCGCTCGGTGAGCGAGGCGATCGCCACCGGCGAGGCGTCGACCGAGATCACGTCGGCGCCGATCTCGGCGAGCAGCAGCGACGAGGCGCCGGCGCCGCAGCCGAGATCCAGCACGGTCTTGCCGGAGAGGTCGCCGAACCAGGCGGCGGCGGCCTGGATCGCCTCGCGGGCCTCGTCGGACAGCTCCTTCGAGTAGATCGGGTTGGTCGAGTAGACCTCGTCCCAGAAGCCGGCGGAGATCGAGGCGCCCTGCGGCTTCGTCGCATCGGGCGCCATCGCGGCGCCCTGCGGCGCCGGAGCGCTCTCGGGCGCCGACACGGCGCCGTTCGCCTTCACGGAAACGGCCTGGGTCATGGGTCCTCCGGCGGGCGCACGGCCGCTCTCGCGACCCGAGGGGGCGCGCCCGAGACATCGACTACTACGCGACCGGCGTTGGTTTTAGCTTAACGGGACGGCCGGTCCGCACACGTTGCCGCGAGGTCGCCGCGCCATGGTCGCGGTCGCCGCCGCCCTGTCCCGTACGGCGGCAGAACCGACGCGATCTCCCGGTCGACACGATTTGCCCCACCTCCGCGGCACGTCGGGATTACCCCGCCTCAGCGGGCGCTCGGAGCTCGCCCCTCGCTCTCACCTCGGTCGGAATGCCCGTGGAGCCGGCGCCCCGGCGAACCGGCGCCCCGGGCGTTCCGGGCCGCCCGCTGCTCGCCCGCTGCCCTGGTCGCCCCCCGGCTTGGTCGCCCCCGGCCCGCGCCGTGCAGACCGGCCCCGCAGCCCGCCGACGAGACGTCCGGACCGGTTGCGCCAGCCCGACCGCCTCTCTATAGTCCGCGCCGCTCGGAGCGTAGCGCAGCCCGGTTAGCGCACCAGTCTGGGGGACTGGGGGTCGAGAGTTCAAATCTCTCCGCTCCGACCATCAACCCCGTTGATATTGTTCTCGAATTGGCGCAGCCGGCGGGACGCGGCGCGCGAACAACACAGAACGAAACGGCCCCAAAGCCCCGAATTCGGGACACAGAGTGCCCGGAATAGTCCCGGCAGCTCGCCGACATCGACGACAACGACGTGGCGAAGCTGGTCGCCTGGCGCCGCGGCCAGTGCCGCAAGCTCGCCGCCAAGGCACCGCTGATCGCACCGGCCACCGTCAACCGCTCCACCACGCAGGTTCTCCAACGCATCTTCACCCGCGGCCGCAAGGTGTGGCGCATCCCGCTGCCGAAGGAGCCGCACTGGCGTCAGCACATGTTGCGCGAGCCCGAAGAGCGCATCCGCGAACTGCGCCAGGACGAGGACCAGGCCCTCACGGCCGTGATGGACCCGGACTACGAGGTGCTCCGCGCCTTCTCGATCGCCTCCGGACTTCGCATGCGGGAAAGCCTGCTCAGGTGGTCGCAGGTGGACTTCGCCGCCGGCGTGGTGATCACGGTCGGCAAAGGCGGCAAGACGATCCGCATGCCGATGACCACGACCATGCGCCGCATGCTGATGTCACGGAAGGACCACCACGCCGAGTTCGTGTTCACCTATCGCGTTAAGCGCACTCGCGCAGACCGCTGTCGCGGCGAGCGCCGCCCAATCACCATCCAGGGCTTGAAGGCCCACTGGCGCCGCTGCCGGAAGAAGGCCGGCGTCGCCGACTATCGCTGGCACGACAACCGCCACACCTTCGCAACTAGCCTGCTCCGCGCCACCGGAAACCTGAAGCTGGTCCATAATGCGCTCCACCACGCCCGGATCGAGACCACGACGAAGTACGCCCACGTTCTTGACGACGAGTTGCGGGCCGGGATGGAAAAGGCGGATCGGCGACGGCAACCTGGCACTCGTCGTAGGATGCCAAAATGGCGAGCTACCTCCTCCAACGCGAGCTAACTGCCGGTATCCGTCCCTGCAGCGGCGGGCTGCATTGAACTTTTTTCTTCAACGCCGGGTAGACAGAGCCAACCTATTCATCATATACGAGAGGACAAAAACCACACAGAGATTCCGGAATGGCCGAAGTTATTTACAATTCGCCCAATAGATTGAAGGTCGGAAGGGGCTTACCCGTTCGCGTGAACCTCAGTTTTGGGGTCGAGAAGCCAACAGCCACCTCAAGAGAGAGAGAAAAAGTCGCACGAATATTAGCTAGGGAGCTTCGCCCTGACCTGTTGATGGACTTAAGCGTTCACAAAACCGCCCCAGAACCGTGGGTGCATATTCGTAATATATTTGATGGTCCAATTGGTATTTTGCCACACTATCTATTGTTCTCTGATACACACGGACTTTGCGAAGACTCTCTCCTCGAACGCATTAAGTCAGTCACTTCGTCAGGCATCAACTTCATCACTGTTCATTGTTCCCCGACTCATCAGCTAATGGAGCTTGCACGACAGAAAAGGAAAACTCCAGTCACAAGCCGCGGAGGGAGCATTGTCATCCGCGATATGCTGATCAATAGACGCAGCGAAAACATCTACTCCAAGATGTTTGATGAAATATGTGACGTGGCCCAACAAACCGGCACCGTCGTAAATCTCGGAACCGCTTTCCGGTCCGCGTCCGTTGCCGATGGATTAGATGAGGTTGTGAAAGAGGAGCTAATAATTCAAACGGAATACATTGATCGCGCAAGAAGCAAGGGAATACAGATTGTGCTTGAGGGGCCAGGTCACATCCCATTAGGGCAGTTGACTGAATATTGGCAGCTGATCGAACCACTTAACGTTTCACCAATGCCACTTGGCCCAATTGTAACTGACCGTTTTCCTGTGGGAGACCACATTTCAAGTTCTATTAACGTGGCCTACTTAATGAGTCTTAGCCAAGGCGGCATCATAAACGCAATTACCGCAGTTGAGCATCAAGGTGGAGTCCCAAGTTTCCATCACACCTTTGCGGGCTTACAGGCCGCGCTAATAGCTGCACAGGCTGCATCCTTGAACTACTGCCAAGACGCCTTTCACGAAGAGCAAGTCATTGCGGACCGACGCGCCGATCGACAAAGTTGCGTTCTGGACAGCGCGTCGGCAGGGTGCACCAGGTGTGAAAAGATCTGCCCGCTCATCCATTCTAATTATCCTTCAGGCTGAAATGGATTCAGCTAATGCTGTACCCCAACACGCAAGCTCCCATTTATATGGGAACAGCAGACAATGCAGCACAACATAGCGACCCTACAGCAGAGAAGCGACTTATCTTCGAGGTTGTTGTTTTATCTATAATGGGCTTTAGAACGTTCCTAGGAACACCGTTTCTCTGGCAATCTCAACCGTCTCTATCGGTCGTCACAAGCTATCAAGCAGCATTTGACGACCCTTCGATTGGCCCAAGCTTAACAAGCCGGCCCGGCATGCAAACGGCGGATGATTATTTTCGAGAACGCGAGGCTGACACCTCCCTTCCAAAGGCCCTTAATCTAAGACCAAACAGCGCCTTTGCTGCGGAGCAACCAGGCGCCAGCGCTCTTGATTGGAGAAGCCTTATTGGTCCCAAGATACGCGTTGTTCCTCGGTACGGCAGCGTGGAAACCGAGTTCAAAGCTTTGGTTTTGAAAGACACCGAGGCTCTCAGAGATAGAAGAAGCATTCGACAGGTTTCCGCTGTTGGCTTCTCAGCTCCCTTCAGCTGCAGAGGCCGCAACCTTACAGACTATCACATGCTTTCGTTAGCCGAACGAAGTTATCGGGGCCATTTCAGCCGCGCAACCATTGAGGATGAACTTGTTAAATCTGGATTACAAGTTGGATCGCTGAATGCCGCCCTGGCCCGGACGACGGCTCTCTATCAATTAGCAAACGGCCTA
Source organism: Rhodoplanes elegans (assembly GCF_016653355.1). GTDB lineage: Bacteria > Pseudomonadota > Alphaproteobacteria > Rhizobiales > Xanthobacteraceae > Rhodoplanes > Rhodoplanes elegans. The sequence continues at coordinate 17,790 of NZ_NHSK01000065.1, forward strand.
GCTCACCGAGCCTCGCTTTTCACTAGCTCTACATTATTCTCTGTAATGCCGAGCCAGTCCGAACTACCCGTGATTCACCGTTGGAGCGTTAGCCCCATGAATCCGTATCTATTTGCAGAGGTCCTAAACACGATCGGCGTCAAGCAGAGCTCTTGGATTTCCATTTCAGAATCTAAGATTAGCCAAATTTGTACGACGTACAACCCACTTCGATTATTCGCCCTTTACTATCGAGAGCATCTAACGGACCAACTATATCAATGGCAAGAAAGTACTGGCTTGCCCACGTTCTGGGAGGCAAAGAGAAGACTGAGCTGGAGCCTGCTACGAGACAACGAATGGAGTATTTTGGACCCCATTTCGAAACTCCCCGACAGAAAATACGATTCAATGATCGCCGGCGTCGCAGGCGTTGCAGTGGGCGCGCCGTTTGGCGCAGATCCAATGCGATCGTTTAGCGCTGCACGAACAGTAGCGCAGACAGGTTATAGCGTAATCGAGGCACTGCCTTTTTTCGATGCGCTGCGCTTAAGGGCAAATCTTAAGCGGTATGTCCATGAAATTGGCTTAATATAACCACATCGCCGTCAGCTCGCGCGGATGCGCCCACGCCGACGCTCTTTCAGTCAACCGCGAACTGTAGTCCTCCCGCCTAGGACGATTAAAATGCCGATCCGGACAGCCGGCGAACTAAACTCCCGAAATCAGTCCCGAAGAAACCACGCCCCTAACCCCAACCCATTGGTTGCGTAGCATTGTTTTGAACACGTTGTCCCGTCTGGGGGACTGGGGGTCGAGAGTTCAAATCTCTCCGCTCCGACCATCAACCCCATTGATTTGATTATCGAATTCGCGCCGGCGGCGGGACGCGGCGCGCGAACAACACAGAACGAAACGACCCCAAAGCCCCGAACTCGGGACGCAGAGTCCCGAGACCTCTTTAACGGCGTTCGCCAGATTGTCCGGTGCGAGAGCGACTGCCGTCGACGCGACGAGCCGGGGAGAACGGCGGTAAGCGCCGCCCCGGCCGAATCCGGCGCGAGCGGGATCAGCCGCGCCAGCGGATCGGGGCGTCGTCGGTTCCCGTGGCGAGGTCGGCGACGATGGCGTGGTGCGGCGAGAGCCGGCAGGCCGGATCGGTGGCACGCGCGTCGCCGGTGAGCGCGAGCGCCTGGCACCGGCAGCCGCCGAAGTCGCGGTCGCGCCACGCGCAGCTCGCGCACGGCTCGCGCATCCAGTCGGTGCCGCGGAACGCCGCGAAGGCCGGCGACGCCCGCCAGATGCGGTCGAGCGGCTGGTCGCGCACCGACCAGAACGCCAGCCCCGGAATGGTCTGCGCGGCATGGCACGGCAGCACCAGGCCGGACGGCGTCACGTTCAGCGACCGGCGCCCCCAGCCGCCGAGGCACGGCTTCGCCAGGCCGGCGTGGTGGTCCGGCATCACGGCCTCGACGATCAGACGGCCGCGCACGGCCTCGCGCGCCGCCTCGAGCGCGACGCGAGCGGCGGCGACCTGATCGGGCGTCGGCATCAGGGCGGAGCGGTTGGCCAGCGCCCAGCCGTGATACTGCGCGTGGGCGATCTCGACGCGTCCGGCACCGAGCGCCGCGGCGAGCCCGACGATCGCCGGAATGCGGCCGATATTGCCGCGGTGGATCACGCAATTCACGGTGAGCGGCAGGCCGAGCCGGACGGCTTCCTCGGCGAGCCGGCGCTTGCGCGCGAACGCCCCCGGCCGGCGGGCGATGCGATCCGCCTCGCCCGGGTCGACGTCCTGGATCGAGACCTGGACGTGATCGAGGCCGGCCGCGACGAGCGCGGCGAGCCGCTGCTCGGTGAGACCGACCGCCGACGTGATCAGGTTGGTATAGAGGCCGGCCGCCCTTGCGGCGGCGACGAGGTCGACCAGATCGGGACGGAGCGCCGGCTCCCCGCCCGACAGATGGAGCTGGAGAACACCGAGCGCCCCAGCCTCGTGAAAGACCCGGCGCCAGGTCGCGGTGTCGAGCTCGTCGGCGCGCGGCTCGAGCGCGAGCGGGTTGGAGCAGTAGGGGCAGCCGAGCGGACAGCGATGCGTCAGCTCCGCGAGCAGCCCCAGCGGCGCCGGCAGGGTGTCCACGTCACAGATCCACGAGGTGCTTGTCGGCGAGCGCCCGCAGCAGCGTCGCGACATCGCCCGCGATCCTTTCGCGCGGGGCCTGATAGAGGCTCGCAAGGGCGTCGACGAGCTCGGTCATGGTCGCACTGCCGTCGCAACGCCCGAGGATGTCGGCGGCGACGGGGTCGAGCTTCAGAATCCGCTCGGGCGCGAGCAGCACCGGGCCGCCATGCGCCGCGCTGCTCGTCAGCCGCACGCCGCGGGCGAGCCGCGGCCGCGCATCCGCCGGAACCGTGCGCTCCTCCGTCATCTCGCCTCCGCGACGACGGAAGCGCCGGTGTCACGGGCCTCCGGCACGAAGGCGTCGGGCGGGATGTGGCCCGGAGTCACATAGGCCGCGTAGAGCGCGTCGAGCATTGTCCACAGCACCTCGCACTTGAACACCAGCGCGTCCTGGACCTGCCGCTGCAGCACCGGCGTGGTCGCGTGCGCCTTGACGTAGCGAAGCGCGAACGCGCTGTCGCGCGACGCCTGCGGCGGCCGCGCCTGGAAGTAGGCGAGGGTCTCCGGCGTCACGAAGTCGTAGTGCTTCAGCATGCCGTCGATGCGCTCGCCGATGACGACGGGCGAGAACAGCTCGGTGAGCGAAGACGCGATCGCCTCCAGGAGCGACCGGCTGCGGACGAAATCCAGATAGGCGAGGGCCGCGAACCGGCTCGCCGGCAACGCCTACGTCTGCGAGACGACGGTCTCGCGGGCGAGGCCGAGGCCGTCGGTCAGCATCAGCCAGCGGGCGAGACCGCCCTCGCCTCCTCGTTCGTCGCCACCCTCGCCCTCCTGGTTTTCGCTGCCGCCGTCGTGATCGACCAGCCGGCTGCGCCAGACCCGCCGCACCGCCGGGTCGTCGCAGCGGGCGATCAGGGCGGCGTCCTTGAGCGGGATCACGGCCTGGTAGCAGTAGCGGTTGAGCGCCCAGGCCTGGACCTGCCCGCGACTGCAACGGCCGCCGTGCAGCATCCGGTGGAATGGATGGCGATCGTGATAACGACGCGCGCCGATGTCACGCAGCGCGGCCTCGAACGCATCGGGCGACAGCGCCGTCACGGCACGATCTCCAGGCCATCATGCGCGACCTGCCAGCCTGCTCGCTCCACGGTGCGACGCTCGGCCGAGTCCTCGATCAGGATCGGATTGGTGTTGTTGATGTGGAGATAGACACGGCGGCCGGAGAGCCCCGCGAGTGCGGCGAGCGAGCCGTCCGGCCCGGCGATCGGCATGTGTCCCATCCGTCGCCCGGTCTTTCGTCCGGTTCCAGTCGTGATCATCTCGTCGTCGGTGAACACGGTGCCGTCGAGGAGCACCAGGTCGACCGCCGCCAGCGCCTCGCGAACGATCGGCGTGACCGCGGCGATCTCGGGCACGAAGGCGAGCTTTCGGCCATGCGCCGCGACGATCACGCCGATCACGTCCGATGCCGTGTCCGCGTCATCGCCCTCGAGGTAGAGCGGCCGCTTGCCCGGAACCGGAAAGCTCTCGATCACGAGGCCGCCCGGGCCGGCGACGCGCCCGGGCGCCGGCAGGGCTCGGCGCGCCACGCGGTCGGCCGGAAGCGCATCGAACATCGGGTTGGCGTCGAGCGCGGCCAGCGTCGCCGCGTCGGCGAACAAGTCGAAGCCGTGCCCCTCGCGCATGTGGAGAAGGCCCGCCATCTGGTCGATCTCGGCACCGGTCAGGGCCACGGCGGCGATCGGGCTGTCGCGCAGACCCTCGCCGTCGCGCGGCGCCAGCGCCGGAGTCGCCAGAATCTGCGCGCGCAGATCGGGCGAAGCGTTGAGCAGCATCCAGGCATCGCCGTCGGCCGTCACCGCGACCGAGGTCTGGGTGCGCGGCCGCACCCTTCCCTCGCGCGCCGCCGCACAAACACGGCAGCGGCAGTTCCACTGCGGCACGCCGCCGCCCGCGGCCGAGCCGAGCACGATCGCGGTCAGCCCCGGCACGCCTTCGCTCAGATTTCGGGCGGCAGATAGCCGTTGATCTCGAGGCCGATGCAGATCTCGACGAAGCGCGGCGTCGTCCAGGCAGTCTTGGAAGTCATGATCGTGGTCCTCTCGTGGTGTATGCGGCCGGAGCCGACCGGCCGCCGCGGCAATCGAATCGCAACAACGAAACCCCGACCCCGGTTCCGGTGCCGGGTTCGCTCCGGCGCGGATCGACCTGCTCACAGGGCCGCGGTCGATCGCCGGGCCGCTCGGTCACGGCCCTTCGTTCTCCCGCTCCGGCGAGCTGCCGGAACTGCGCTCGCGCCGGCGCGCCGGTGAGATCGGGCTTTCCGTCGTCGAGCGCGTAGACCTTCAGATAATCGCCCTGGGTCGTCTCGAAGCGCGCATGTCCGGTCGCCGTGATGGCGACATATTGCCGTCCGTCGTGCTCGTAGCTCATCACGCCGGCCTGGCCGCCGGCCGGCAGCCGGGCTTCCCACAGCAGGCGGCCGGTCGTGGTCTCGAAGGCGCGCAGGAAATTGTCCTGGGCGGCGGCGATGAAGGTCAGCCCGCCCGCCGTCATCAGCGGGCCGCCGAGATTCGCCGTGCCCATGGTGATCTTGACGCGCGTCGGGATGCCCAGCGGCCCGGCATCGAAGCCGGTGCCGAGCGGCTTCGACCAGACGAGCTCGCCGGTGTCGATGTTGGTGGCGGCGATGAAGCCCCACGGCGGCGCCAGGCAGGGCACGTTCAGGATCGACAGCCACATCGGACGGTTCACGCCGAACGGCGTGCCCGAATGCGGCGCGATCGGCTGGTCCGGACGCGCCCCGCCGGAGCCCACCGGCCGGTCCTGGACCTCGGCGCGCGGCGTCATGTCGACGATGTTCGGCAGCCGCGAGTAGTTGGCGACGACCAGCCGGCGCACCGGATCGAAGCCAAGCCCGCCCCAGTTCATGCCGCCGACCGTGCCGGGCAGCAGCACCATGCCTTTCGCATCGACGGTGGGCGGCGTGAACATGCCGTCATAGCGGCGGGAGTGAAAGCCGATGCGGCACAGCGCGGCGTCGATCGGCGTGAGGCCCCAGATGTGGCGGCCGTCGATGCGCTCCGGCGTCGGCCCCGGCACGCCGCCGAGATTGGGGTAGAAGACCGAGCGCGGCTGCGTCGGCGAGAGGCGCTCGCCGGGCAGCTTGCCCTCCTGCGGCACCGCCTGGTGGAGCACCTGGCGCAGCGGCTCACCCGTCGCAGCGTCAAGGAGAAACAGGTCGCCGCCCTTCGTCCCCTGCAGCACGGCGCGGCGCATCGCGCCGTCGACCGGCACGTCGACCAGCATCGGCTGGGCGCCGAGGTCGTAGTCCCAGAGATCGTGCTCGACCGTGGTGAACGACCAGCGCGTGACGCCGGTCGCGAGATCGACCGCGACCACGGCCGCGGTGAAGCGGTCCTCCTCGGCGGTGCGGTTGCCACCCCAGTGGTCGGCGCCCGCATTGCCGGTGCCGAGGAACGCGAGGCCGAGCGACTCGTCGGCCGAGACGACGTTCCAGACATTGGGCGTGCCGCGCGGATAGATCTCGCCCGGCGCCAGCGGCGCCTGCGGGTCGGGGCGCAGCGCGTCCCAGGCCCAGCGCAGCGCGCCCGTCCGGGCGTCATAGGCGCGCACCACGCCGGAGGGCGCGTCGCGGCGCTGGTTGTCGCTGACCTGCTGGCCGACGATCAGCAGACCGCCGGCGACCGTCGCGCCCGAGGTGTTGGAGGCGAAGCCGCTCTCGCGCAGGCCCATGCCTTCGGTGAGATCGACGGTGCCGCTCTCGCCGAAGTCGCGGCAGACGAAGCCCCCGACCGCGTCGAGCGCGATCAAGCGCCCGTCCGCGGTGGCGACATAGACGCGGCGATGGCAGTTGCTGCCGCCGCGCGGCAGCGGCCCCATCACGCCCGGAACCGCCGGCATCCGGTCGACCGCCTCAGGCCGGCCGGCCGGATCGCCGTCGTCGAAATAGGCGACCGCGCGGCACGCGGCGCTGAACAGCGACTCCATGGTGCGCGACGGGACCTGCGGGTCGAAGTGCCAGCGCACCTCGCCGGTCCCCGGATCGAGGGCGTGGACCTGATTGCTGCTGGTGCAGGTGTAGATGAGATCGCCGGCCTTGATCGGCGTGTTCTGCGACGAGTAGAAGACGCGGCCCTCGCCCGGATTGAGATCACCACTGCGGAACGTCCACGCCTCGCGCAGCCCGCTCACATTGCCGGCGTGGATCTGCGACAGGGTCGAGTAGCGCCGCCCGAGCGTCGTGCCGCCGAAAGCGGGCCACTCGCGACCGGCATCGCGCGCCGGCGCGGCCGTGTCGCCTTCGGCCGGCGGCTCGGCGATCCCGACGCCCGTAGTCTCCGCCGGCGCGGCGGCCACCTCCTCGGTGCGCTCCCAGTGGACCGCCACGACGGCCACGAGGGCGACGACCGCGGCCGTGACACCGACGACGGTGGCGCGCCGCCAGACGCTGCGCGGCGGCGTCCGCCACAGCACGAAGGCGATCGCCGCGGCGACGACCAGTCCTGTCACGACGCCCAGGCGGCCGGCGAGATCGAAGCCCCAGGCCGGCATCCAGCCCTTGCCGGCGATCTCGTAGAGCGACCAGGCGAGCGTGAGCAGCAGCGCCGACGCGAAGGCGAGCAAGGCGAGCCGCTCTCGCCGCATCCAGGCGAGCACGCCACCGGCGAGCAGAAGCAGGCCGGCGATCACGTAATACGCCGTCCCGCCGAGGGTCACGAGGTGGACGCCGAGGGCCGCGGTCGCGAGTCCGAGGAGCGCCAGCAGCGACGCCACGATCAGATAGACCCATCGCCAGGCCCAGTGCCCAGCCGTCGCCATGCGGTCCATTCGATCTCCTCGCATTGTTGGTTCGTCCGCCAGATGAACACCGTCGGCCGGTCGTCCGTTTTGCGACACCGCGCTTCGACCAGTCGAACAGGGATCAGTCCTGCCGGCGCAATACCGGGTCGGAGGAGGCCCGCACGCGGCGGGATCGATCGGGTCGGGCGTTCACGCCGCAAATCTCAGCAGCGCCGCGACGGGCGAGTTGCCGTCCGGCAGATCGGGACGCCGGACACCGAGGACCGTGCCGCCGGTCAGGATGGTCCGGCCAATCGTCTCGTCGACGATGTCGTAGCTCGACGCGCTCGGCGTGCCGTCGACCCGGATGGCTCCCGTATCCGGGTCGACATGCCCCCAGGTCGCGCCGTCGATGTCGAACAGCAGCGTCTCGACCGCGCCCACGGTCGCCGCGCGGGCGACATGGGAGAGGTCGGCGGAGGCGCGACCCGTCGCGTGCCAGCGCCCGAAGCGCTCGCGGATGTCCGCGACGTATCTCGCATCCTGCCCCCGCAGAACGTCGCGCGCCCGCTGGGCCAGCTCCTGCGCCGACAAATGCTCGGGATTCCCAACGATCACCTCGTCCAGGAGACTCGGAGAGGATGCGACCGACCGGTAGATCGGCACGAGGTAATCGACGCAGGCGAGGATCAGCGGCACGGTCCGTCCGGCGACGACGGTCTGGACGGCGCGATCGACAGCGCGAGCGTATTTCGTGATCAGCGTCTTGCGGGCCTCGCCGCCAGCCGCTCTTGCCGGAGCGTCTGGATCGTCGCCGGCCGTGCGGGCGAGATCGTCGATGGCGGCCGGGAGATCCGGAACGGCGATCTCCCTCGCGGGACCATCGGGGCTCACCTCGACGAGCCGCACACTGTTTTGCGCAAAGGCGAGGACGAGCACGACGCCGGGAAAGCTGACCGCGCGGAGCATCGGCCGCAGATGAAAACGATCGCTCACCGCGCTGATCTTCCGCAGGCGGGACGGCAGGCGGTAGGTCCGCAACGTGTCGGGCGTGGCGAGCACCGCGAGGCTCGTCGCCTGGTAACGCCAGAAGACGGGGTCGTCGGCCAAGGCACGGAACAGATCCTCCAGCGCGGCGGCACGGCGGCGGTCGCCAGCTGCGTCGCGATCCCGCACCTGAGCGACAGCTCGCTCGGCGAGGCTGCGGAATTCGAGGCGATCGACATCCATGTGCTGCGTCACCGGGTGGGTCGGCAGATAGATCGAGACGCAGGCCTCCGACCGCGCCGCGACGAGCGTCTCCAGCTCCGATTTGGTCGGCAGGTCGACATGCAGCATGACGGATTCCGGTTTCAGGCGCCGGCGGCGGCGATGACGTCACGGTCCCATAGGTAACGGGCGCTGGGGAAAATGGTTCTGGCGCTCACCCGGTGGGGCATGCGTCAACTGCGCACACGTGATCAGACGGCAGTCGCGGCGTTGCGGCGAATGTCCACGCGTCGTTTTGCGTCACGACAAACCCGCTGGTCTTTCGATGGTCGCCGAAGACGAGCGCTTCTCGCAGGGCGACGTTGCGCTTCAGGGCTCGTCTCGCGCTTCGGGACGCTTCTCGGCTGGAATAGACAATCGAAACTCCATCCCTTCGTCGCAGGTCACGACCGAGCGGCCATCGAGCTGCTCGACGAAGGCGCGGATCAGCTTGGTGCCGAGTCCGCTGTGCTTCGGCGTCGCGGTCGCCGCCGTCGCGCCGCAGCCGTCGTCACGCACGACGATCTCGATCGTGTCACCGTCGCGCCGAACCGCGATCGTGACCTGTCCGCCGCGCCCCCCGGGGAAGGCATGCTTGAAGGCGTTGGAGACCACCTCGGTGACGACGAGACCGACCGGTACGGCGCGCGCCAGCGCGAGCTTCACCGGCTCGGCCCGCACCGCCACGGCGATGCCACGCGACGCCGCCCCGTAGGCTTCCGCGACGTCACCGATCAGCCGCGGGACGTAGTCGGCGAGGTCGACCTCGGCGCCCGCATCGGCGCGGTAGAGGGTTTCGTGGATGAGGGCGACCGAGTGCAGCCGGTCTTGGGTCTCGCGCAGCGCCGCCTTGAATGCGGGTTCGGTGAAACGCTGCTCCTGCATCCGGATGAGGCTGGTCGTCACCTGCAGATTGTTCTTCACCCGATGATGGATTTCCTGCAGCAGCACGTGCTTGTCGCGAAGCGCGGCTTCCAGGCCGGCCCGTGCCCCGGCCTCGGCACGTCCGGCCCGTAAGCCGAGCGCGGTCAGCGAGCCGATCGCCACCAGCACGATCGCGCAGATGCCGACGGTCCAGGCGAGGTGCCGGTACCAGGGAGCGAGCACGCTGGCGACCGGGGTCGACGCGGTGACGACGACGGGCCATCGTTCCAGCCGGCGAAACGAGACGATGCGCTCGACGCCGTCGATCACCGAGACCGCCCGGTAGGTGCCGGTGGGCTCGTGCGCCATGGCCCGAAACAGGATCGTGTCCTCGATCGTCCGCCCGGCCTGGGCGCTCGACAGGCCGGTGCGCGCGACCAGCGTGCCGCTGCTGCTCCAGATGGCGAGCACCGTCCCCTGGCCGACATCGCTCGAGGCGATGAGCTCGTCGAGAAAGCCCGGCCGCATCGCCGTCTGGACGACGCCCGCGAGACGTTCGTCGTCGCCGACGATCGGGCGGCTGTAGGTGTAGACGAGGTCGCCCGTGGTGCGGTCGACGATCGCTTTACCGACGTGGCGGTCGATGCCGGACTCGCGATGAACCTTGAACCAGCCGCGATCTCCGAACGAGAAGCCGGCCGCGCCTCGCTCGCTCGACGAGGCGACGCGACGACCTTCGGCATCGACGACGAGGATATGATCGGCATCGGCGGTCCGCTGCGCGAGGCCGGCCAGGAACACGCCGGCGTCCGGTGTGTCCCGCAGGGCCCCGACGCCGCCGCGTTCTTGCACGTAAGCGAGGACGTTGGCGAGGACGAGATCGTTGATCTCGAACACCCGCTTTGCGTACTCCTCCAGCACGCGCGCCATGTCGCGCGTCGCCGCCTCGGCGCGCTCCATGGTCGCGCGATGGTCGAGCGCCAGGAACAAGCTGCCGGTCAGCAGGATCGCCAGGGCGAAGAAGGCCGCCGTGCCCGACACGACGGATCAAACGTCGCCGAGCATACTCGATCGAACCTGCATGTCGTGGAATCCGTGTTCCCTCACCGTCACGGGCGAACAAGGACACGCCCCGCCGCCCGGCCGCTGTCGATGAAGCATTTTCCCTGAAGAGAGTTCAATCGGACACTGCACCGCGGCTCGGCCCGATGGTGCGACGACGCGCCCGGGAACCGCGAGATCGACGTCCGCTTGATCCTCGAATCGCGATCGCAGAGGAGCCCGCAATGGTGCGCTGTCGGACAAACGAGACGTCGCTTTGCCTGCTGGTGGCATCGACCGTGGTTGTCGCCGGAGTTTTGGCGCCGGCTCCGTCCTCTGCGCGCACCGTCGACACGGACAAGGCGCGCGTGCAGGTCGAGCGGATCGCCGGCGTGGCGCATCCCTGGGGCCTCGCGCTGATGCCCGACGGCCGCTTCCTGGTGAGCGAACGCAACGACGCCCGCATCCAGCTCGGAACACGTGACGGCAAGATGGTGCAGGTCGAAGGCGTGCCGCCGGTCTTCCGCTACAAGGGGCCGACCGGCCGCAGCCAAGCCGGGCTCTTCCACGTCGCGCTGCATCCCGACTTCGCCGACAACCGGCTCGTCTATTTCAGCTTCTCGCAGCCGTCCGAGGAAGGCGCCGGCACCGCGATCGCCCGCGGTCGCCTCGTCGAGACGGGCGACAAGCCGCGCCTCGAGAACGTCGAGGTGATCTTCACGCCGAAGGCGCACGACTCGAGCGGTCTCCATTTCGGCGGCCGCTTCGTGTTCCACCCGCAGGACAAGTCGATCATCCTGTCGATCGGCGAGCGGCGGAACATCTCACGCGCCCAGAAGCGCGACGACGAGGCCGGCGCCTTCATCCGCATGATGGACGACGGCGCGGTTCCGAACGACAACCCGTTCATCGGGCAGCCGGACGCTGCGCCGACCCTCTTCGCACTCGGCAACCGCAACAGCCACGGCCTCGCCTTCCACCCCGAGACCGGCCAGCTCTGGGCGAACGACCACGGGCCGAAGGGCGGCGACGAGATCAACCGCATCGAGGCCGGCAAGAACTACGGCTGGCCGTTCCAGACCGCCGGCGTGGACTATTCCGGCGCGCCGATCGGAAAAGGCGCACGCGGCGTCGAGGACATGGCGGATCCGGTGCATGTGTTCGAGCGGACCGTCGCGCCGTCCGGGCTCGCCTTCTACACGGGCGACATGTTCCCGGAGTGGCGCGGCCACATGCTGCATGGCGGGCTCGCGGCGCGCGCCCTCGTGCGCACCGCGCTCGACGGCGACACGGTGAGCGAGGAGGAGTGGATGCTGCGCGATCTCGACCGCCGCATCCGCGACGTGCAGGTCGACCGCGACGGCGCGATCTGGGTCGTCACCGAGCACGAGGACGGCGAGATCCTGCGGATCACCCGCGCCGACACGCCGACCGGATCGGGCTCGGCGGATCGGCGCCGCTAATCCGTGCGCTCGTACCGAGCGCGCACGACCCCGCGCGCCTCCGCCGGGCGACTCAGGTCGCTCCGCCCGCGGCGGCGTGGTCTGTGGCGATTTGACGCCATGCACGGGGGTGACGGTTCGGCTGCCCGGACGTTTACCGCCGTACCGCCTCGAGGAGCCGCCGTGCATCGTTCGTCAGTGCAATGTCCTTCATTGCGATGTTCGGCGCCGCCCGTCGCGGAGCCGCCTGTGGTCGGACGTGCATCGTGACGACGTGGCTCGTGCCGTGGCTGAAGGTGCTCCACATCGTCGCACTGATCGTCTGGTGCGGCGGCCTGCTGGTGCTTCCGGGGCTGCTGCGGCAGCGGAACCAGCTCGTCGAGGGCAAGGCTCTTCAGGATCTGCAGCGGTTCACGCGGCGCCTCTACATCCGGGTGACGTCGCCGGCCGCGTTCGTCGCCGTGGTGGCGGGCACCGCGCTGATCTTCCTGCGCGAGGTGTTCACTATCTGGATGATGGCCAAGCTGGTCGCGGTCGGTGTCCTGGTCGCGCTGCACATGCGCGACGGCTACGTCATCCTCGCCGTGTTCCGTCCCGACGGGCGCTATGCCGCCTGGCGCGGCGTCCTCGCCACCTCGGCCACCCTCACGACGGTCGCGGCCATCCTCGTCCTGGTCCTCGGGAAGCCGCTTCTCGGGCTCGACATGCTGCCGGCCTGGATGCACGAGCCCGGCGGATTGAGAGCCGTCGTCGAGACCGCCCTACCCGGCCGCATTCAGTCGTCGCTGGACACCATGAGGCCGATGCCGTGATCGAACACGAGCTTCCCGCCGTGCCAGCCGGCGAGCCCGACGAACACCAGGCCGAGCAGCGAGACCATGAGCCCGAGCGGCAGCACGACGTCCGGATCGTGCAGGCGCAGACCCCAGTTGGCGCCGACGATCGACATCAGCGTGATGGCGGCGATCGCGTGGATCCAGCTCGCCACGCGCTTGCGGATGCCTTTGACGAGCAGGAGCTCGGCCGTCCCGGCGAGGCTCGCGAGGATGCCGAGCCAGAACGCGAAGCCGCTCGCATACAGTCCGGCCCGGCCCCAGAACGGATCGGCCGTCCACCAGTAGAAGAGATCGCAGCCGAGGGTCGAGACCACGAGCGCGATCGGGAACGTGACCAGCATGGCGTGGATCGGATGACCGGCGACCGCGACCAGCGAGCTGGTGGCGTGCCGCGTGACGTCCTCGATGACCGGATTGCTCATGGCGAACCTCGCTGCGCGATGCCGGGCTCAATGCGCGGAGGCGGGCCCGGGTTCGGAGTCGCGCGATGCTGCGCGCTCGCGCTTCTCGGCGTGCCGCTCGCCGGCTGCGCCGGGCCGCTGTCGAGCATCGATCCGGCCGGCCGCTCCGCCGCCCTCGTCGCGGACCTGTGGTGGGTGATGATGGCGGGGGCGGCCGTGCTGTTCGTCGCCACCATGGCGGTCGTTCTCGTCAGCGTCGCGCGGCCCGGCATCGGCGCGGCCGTGCCGTGGACGGTCTGGCTGGTCGGCGGCGGGCTGGTGCTGCCCGCCGCGGTGCTGACGCCGCTGCTCGTCTACGCGCTGTGGGCCGGCGAGCAGCTCCTCGCCCATCCGGGCGCCGCGACCGTCGTGCGCATCGATGTCACGGCGCGCCAGTGGCAGTGGGACGTGGCGTATCCGGGCGTCGAGGGCGAGCCCGTGATCACGACCGGGGTGGTTCACGTCCCGGTCGATCGACCGGTCGACGTGCATGTCACGAGCGCCGACGTGATCCACAGCTTCTGGGTGCCGCGGCTCGCCGGCAAGATCGACGCCATTCCGGGACACGTGAACGTGGTCCGGCTGACGGCGACCTCGGCGGGGACGTACCGGGGGCAATGCGCCGAGTTCTGCGGCACCGGCCATGCGCACATGCCGTTCGTCGTCCAGGCGCATCCGCAGGAGTCCTATGCCGACGCGCTCCGGGGCGCCGTCCGCGCCGCGCCAGCGGGCACGGCACCTCGATGACGCCGGCGGCAGATCGGGTCGGAGACGCACATTGAGCGACACGGTGATCACGACGCCCGGACCAGTGGACGAGCAGCTTCACATGGCGCGGCCCGTCGGCCTGCACAAGCGGCTCGACGCCGTGTGGGGAACGCCACCGGGGCTCCGCCGACTCTCCGCCGTCAACCACAACATCGTGGCGCGCCGCTTCATCGTTACGGCCTTCGTCTTCTTCGCGATCGGCGGCCTGCTCGCCATGCTGATCCGCGCCCAGATCGCCACGCCGCGCAGCGCCTTCGTCGGGCCCGAGGTGTACAACCAGATCTTCACGATGCACGGCACCGTGATGATGTTCCTGTTCGCCATCCCGATGTTCGAGGGGCTCGCCTTCTATCTGCTGCCCAAGATGCTGGGCGCGCGTGACATGGCGTTCCCGCGCATGGGCGCCTACGGCTACTGGTGCTACCTGTTCGGCGGCTCGATCCTGCTGATCGGCCTCGTGCTCGGCCTCGCGCCCGACAGCGGCTGGTTCATGTACACGCCGCTCTCCTCCAAGCCCTACTCGCCCGGCATCAACTCCGACATCTGGCTGATCGGCATCACCTTCGTCGAGATCTCCGCACTGTCGGCCGCGATCGAGATCATCGCGACGGTGCTGAAGCTGCGCGCCCCCGGCATGTCGCTCGACAAGATGCCGCTGCTGGCCTGGTATCTGCTCGTCACCGCCTTCATGATGCTGTTCGGCTTCCCGCCCCTGATCCTCGGCTCGATCCTGCTGGAGACCGAGCGGGCCTTCGGGCTGCCGTTCTTCGACCCGACGCGCGGCGGCGATCCGCTGTTGTGGCAGCACCTGTTCTGGCTGTTCGGCCACCCGGAGGTCTACATCATCTTCATCCCGGCGGCCGGCATGGTGACGACCATCCTGCCGGTGTTCGCCGGCCGCGAGATCGTCGGCTACAGCTGGATCGTGATCAGCCTGGTGGCGCTCGCCTTCCTGAGCTTCGGATTGTGGGTGCACCACATGTTCACGGTGGGCATCCCGCATCTCGCGCTGTCGTTCTTCTCGGCCGCGAGCGTCCTGGTCTCGGTGCCGACGATCGTTCAGATCTTCGCCTGGATCGCCACCCTCACCTCGGGGCGACCTCGCCTGGAGGTGCCGATGCTGTTCCTGCTCGGCTTCTTCTTCGTCTTCATGGCTGGCGGGTTGACCGGGATCATGCTGGCGATCGTGCCGTTCAACTGGCAGGCCCACGACACTCATTTCGTCGTCGCCCACATGCATTACGTGCTGGTCGGCGGCTTCGTCTTCCCGATGCTGGCGGCTGCCTACTATTGGTTGCCGAGCTTCACGGGTCGGGCGGCGCGGCACGGCTTCGGCGTCACGGTGTTTTGGCTGATCTTCGGCGGCTTCAATCTCACCTTTCTCGGCATGCACTGGACCGGTCTCATGGGCATGCCGCGCCGCATCTACACCTATCCGGACGGCATGGGATGGGAGTGGCTCAACCTCGTCTCCTCGATCGGCGGCTTCGTGATGGCGATCGGCTTCGCCCTGTTCACCATCGACGTGCTGATGCACTCGCGCTACGGACCGCGCACCATGCGAAATCCCTGGCGGGCCGGCACGCTCGACTGGGCCGTGCCGCTGCCGCCACCGAGCTACAACTTCGCCGCCCTCCCGCATGTCGGCTCGCGCGCGCCACTCGCGAGCGAGCCGGACCTCGCCCGACGCTGCGCGGCCGGCGACGGCTATCTCGGCTTCGTGCGCGACGGCCGCCTGGAGACGCTCGCCGTCGACGTCGTCTCGGGTCGGCTCGAGCAGATCATCGTCCTGCCGAACCGGACCTTTCTGCCGCTGATCAGCGCGATCCTCACCGGCGGCTTCTTCGTCGGCGTGCTGCTCCAGGCTTACATCGTCGCGCTGATCGCGGCGGCGGCGACGATCGGCTCGTTCCTGTGGTGGACCCGAGGCTCCGGCACGGCGACCGACCGCGGCCCGTTGCCGGCCGGGCGTGGCGCCGCGGCGCTACCTCACACCGAGGCGGCGAGCCCGCCGCCGCTGTGGGCCATGGCGCTCGCGCTAACGGCGGACGCGACGGCCTTCGCGTCGCTCGGATTCGGGATCCTGTTCCTGTGGGTGGTCGCGCCGAACTGGCCGCCGCCCGCCTGGCTCGCGCCGGATCTCGCGAGCGGGCTCGCGGTGCTGGCC
>NZ_NHSK01000066.1 GCF_016653355.1 Rhodoplanes elegans
TCGAGCCGACCACCGCCCCGACATCCCCGGCAACCGTGTCGCCGACCGGCGCAGCCCCGGCTGCCGTGGCCCCGACCGCGGCCGATGCCCCGGGCACGGCCGGCCCGCCGATCGGCGGTGCCGCCCCGACCACCCAGTCCAACGAGGACCCGCGCTGACGCGTCGCCGCGCGGGTCGTGGCGGCTGCGGCGGCGGGGAACGGTGACGCCCGTGAACCCGGATCTGTTCGTTCCCTTCCTGGCGCTCACGCTGCTCCTGATCCTGACGCCCGGGCCGATCGTCACCCTGATGATCTCGACCGGCGCGACCCAGGGGGCGCGCGCCGTGCTCGCCACCTCGGTCGGCACCATGGCCGGCAACACCGTGCTGATCGGCACGGTGGCGTTCGGCCTCGGCGTGGTCATGGCCAAGGCCGCCGTGCTGTTCGAGGTGATCCGCTGGGCCGGTGTCGCCTACCTGATCTGGCTCGGCGTGCAGGCGTTCCGGCGCAGCGGCCGCGGCGCCCCGGCCCCGGAGACCGGCGGCGTCCACGTGTCGCGCGGCTTCCTGGTCGCGGTCTCCAACCCGAAGACCATGGCGTTCTTCACGGCCTTCCTGCCGCAGTTCGTCGATCCGGCCCTGCCGGCGACCTTCCAGCTCGTCGTGATGGTGTCGGTCGCGGTGGCGTTGGCTGGCCTCCTCGACGCCGTGTGGGGGCTCGCCGCGGCGGCCGGGCGGGGCTGGTTCCTGGCGCCGTCGCGCCAGCGGCTGCTCGGCCGCGCCTCCGGCGCCGCCTTGATCGCCGGTGGCGTCTGGCTCGCGCTGTCGCGCCGTCCGGCCTGAGCGGACCGCGCGTGCTGCAGCACAATACCACCGGGTGCCTTGCCGACCCGCGCCCGGCAGGCTAGACCCGCGCGATGCTTCGCACAGCCCTCTATGCCGGGTCGTTCGACCCCGTCACCAACGGCCACCTGGACGTCGTCCGTCAGGCGGTCCGCCTCGCCGACCGCCTGGTGCTGGCGATCGGCATCCATCCCGGCAAAGTGCCGCTGTTCTCCGCCGCGGAGCGCGCCGCCATGCTGGAGGAGACGTGCCGGCCGGTCGCCGCCGAGGCGGGATGCGAGATCGCCTGCATCACGTTCGACGGCCTGGTCGTCACGGCGGCGCGCGAGCAGGGGGCCGTGGCGCTGATCCGCGGGCTGCGCGACGGCACCGATCTCGACTACGAGATGCAGCTCGCCGGCATGAACGGCGCCATGGCGCCGGAGATCGCCACCGTGTTCCTGCCGGCGTCGCCGCTGGCGCGCCCGATCACCGCCACACTGGTTCGCCAGATTGCCGCCATGGGCGGGGACATCTCGGCTTTCGTGCCGCCGGCCGTGGCCGCGCGGCTGAAGGCGAGGTTCGCCGCCCGGGCGACCTGACGAAAAGGCCGGCGATGCGATCCGCGACGCGATCCTCGCAGCTCGTGCGCCGCGCGATCGTCCGGACCGCCTGCCGTCTGTTCACCGCAACCGCGCTCGTCGTGATCGCGCCGTTCCATCGCAACGCCAAGGACGCTTCATGATCCGCTTGTTCGCAGCTCTCGCCGTGCTGATGCTCTCGGTCGCGGCGCAGGCCCAGCCGCTGCCGGCCGGCCTCGATCCGCAGAACACGATCCTGCTCGACACCAAGGACGGCCGCATCGTCATCAAGCTGCGGCCCGACCTCGCGCCGCAGCACGCCGAGCGCATCAAGCTGCTCGCCCGCGAGAAGTTCTACGACAACGTGCCGTTCCACCGCGTCATCGAAGGTTTCATGGCGCAGACCGGCGACGGCCAGCGCGGCAACGGCACGGGCGGCTCGAAGTATCCGGATCTGCCGGCCGAGTTCTCCAACGTGCCCTACAAGCGCGGCATCGTCGGCATGGCCCGCGCCGGCGACCCGAATTCCGCCAACAGCCAGTTCTTCATCATGTTCGCCGAGAACCCCGGCCTGAACGGCAAGTACACGGTGGTCGGCGAGGTGGTGCGCGGCATGGACGTGGTCGACAAGGTGAAGAAGGGCTCGCCGGCCGACAACGGCCGCGTCACCAACCCCGACAAGATCGTCCGTATGCAGGTCGCCGCCGACGCCAAGTGACCTTGGCGTCAAGTGATGCGGCGTGACGGTCTTGCGCACGACGTGATCATCTCCCGGCGGCGCGGCTCCGCGTCGGGTCGTGCCGCCGATCCGGTTCATCAGACTTCCATTCCAACCAAGGGACTTCACACGTGAGCGACGTCACCGAGAACACCCTTCTGCTCGAGACCACCCAGGGCCCGGTCACCATCGAGATGCGGCCCGACCTCGCGCCCGGCCATGTCGCGCGCATCAAGGAGCTGGTCCGCCAGAAGTTCTACGACGGCATCGTGTTCCACCGCGTGATCGAGGACTTCATGGCGCAGACCGGCTGCCCGCACGGCACCGGCACGGGCGGCTCGGGCCAGAAGCTGAAGGCCGAGTTCTCGCGCGAGAAGCACGTCCGCGGCACCGTCTCGATGGCGCGCGCCCAGAACCCGGATTCGGGCGACAGCCAGTTCTTCATCTGCTTCACCGAGGCGCCCTGGCTGGACGGCCAGTACACGGTGTGGGGCAAGGTGACGGCCGGCATGGACAACATCGACAAGATCAAGCGCGGCGAGCCCGTCAGCGACCCCGACAAGATCGTCTCGGCCCGCATGGCCGCCGACGCTGCGGCGTGATGTTCTTCGACAGGACCGTGTCTTCGCTTCACCTCTCCCCAGCGGGGAGAGGTCGGTGCTCGCGCGGTGGCGCGAGCACCGGGTGAGGGGGTGCCGCCCTCTCGATGGACTCATCGACGCTCGTTCCCCCTCACCCCGACCCTCTCCCCGACGGGGAGAGGGGGTCCCTCCGTGCTCGCGGCGTCGCCTCCGGACGTCAGCCGTCGGGAGGAGTGAGGATCCGAACGCGACCTAGTCCACTCTTATGCGCACCGATCTGTTCGACTTCGATCTCCCGCAAGAGCGCATCGCGCTGCGGCCCGCGAGCCCGCGTGATAGCGCGCGACTGCTCGTCGTGCGGCCGCAGGCGGGCGCCGACGCCGCGCCGGCGCTCGAAGACCATGTGGTGCGCGATCTGCCGTCGCTCCTGCGCCCCGGTGATCAGCTCGTCGTCAACGACACCAAGGTGATCCCGGCCCAGCTGTTCGGCCGGCGCCTCGGCCGCGGGCCTGAGGTGGCGATCGAGGCGACGCTGGTCGAGCGGCTGGACGGCAGCCGTTGGAAGGCCCTGGTCAAGGGATCCAAGAAGCTCTCGGTCGGCGACACGGTGCGGTTCGGCGACGAGGGTAAGGTCTGCTTCCTCGGCCAGCTCGACGCCAGCGTCGAGCAGAAGGGCGAGGGCGGTGCCGTGACGCTCGCCTTCACGTTCCACGGCCCGGTGCTCGACCAGGCGATCGCCGAGCGCGGCGCGATGCCGCTGCCGCCCTACATCGCGGCGCGCCGGCCGGCCGACGAGCAGGACCGCGCCGACTACCAGACGCTGTTCGCCCGCGAGGAGGGCGCCGTCGCGGCGCCGACCGCGGGCCTGCATTTCACCGACGATCTGCTGGCGCGCCTGCGCGACGCCGGGGGCGGGCTGCACACCGTCACGCTGCATGTCGGACCGGGCACGTTCCTGCCCGTCAAGGCGGACGACACGGCGGATCACCGGATGCACGCCGAGTACGGCGTGGTGAGCGAGGCGACGGCCGCCGCCCTGAACGCCGCGAAGCGAGCCGGTGGCCGCATCGTCGCGGTCGGCTCGACCTCGCTGCGGCTCCTGGAAAGCGCCGCCGACGAGGACGGCACGATCCGGCCGTTCGCGGCCGAGACGGCGATCTTCATCACGCCCGGATACCGCTTCCGCGCCGTCGACGTGATGATGACCAACTTTCATTTGCCGCGCTCGACCCTGTTCATGCTGGTCGCGGCCTTTTCGGGCCTCGACACCATGCGGCGTGCCTACGCCCACGCGGTCGCCACGGGCTACCGGTTCTATTCCTACGGCGACGCCAGCCTGTTGTTCCGCGGCGAATAGTCGGGTCGCCGCCGGCGCCGGAGGAGCGGACAACAACCGATACGTATTTCTCCTGTACAGCCTCTAAAAACCCGTGCAGTGTGGCCCGATCCGACGTGACTGAACCTCGAATCGAGCCGGCGCCGTCATGACCGAACGACGACGTTTCTGTCTGATCCTCGTGAAGCCGTCGCATTACGACGACGAGGGCTACGTCATCCAGTGGTTCCGCTCGCCGATCCCGTCGAATTCGCTCGCGGCGCTCTACGGCATCGCCAAGGACTGTGCGGCCCGCCAGGTGCTGGGCCCGGATGTCGAGATCGACATCCACGCGTTCGACGAGACCAACACGCGCATCCGGCCCGACAAGCTGGCCGCGATGATCAGGTCGGCCGGGGCCGGCATGGTGATGCTGGTCGGCGTGCAGTCGAACCAGTTCCCGCGCGCCCTCGATCTGGCGCGGCCGCTGCGCGCCGCCGGCATCGCCGTGGCGGTCGGCGGCTTCCACGTGTCCGGCGTCACGGCGATGCTGAAAGGCGTCGATCGTGATCTCGACGAGGCGCGCGCGCTCGGCCTCACGCTGTTCGCCGGCGAGGCGGAGGGGCGGCTCGACCGCGTGCTCGCCGACGCCGCGGCCGGGCGCCTCGCGCCGCTCTACGACTACATGGACGACCTGCCGTCGATCGAGGGCGCGCCGATCCCGCTGATGGCGGCCGAGCGGGTGCAGCGCACGGCGGGCGCGGCGACCAGCTTCGACGCCGGGCGCGGCTGCCCCTACCAGTGCTCGTTCTGCACCATCATCAACGTGCAGGGCCGCAAGTCGCGCCGTCGCTCGCCCGACGACGTCGAGACGATCGTGCGCACCAACTACGCGCAAGGCCTGCGCAGCTTCTTCATCACCGACGACAACTTCGCCCGCAACAAGGACTGGGAGCCGATCCTCGACCGGCTGATCCATCTGCGCGAGGTCGAGAAGCTCAACATCGGCTTCATCATCCAGGTCGACACGCTTTGCCACAAGCTGCCGGGCTTCATCGAGAAGGCGGCGCGGGCCGGCGTGCGGCGCGTGTTCATCGGGCTCGAGAACATCAACCCGCAGAACCTCGCCGACGCCAAGAAGCGGCAGAACAAGATCACCGAATATCGTGAGATGCTGCTGGCGTGGAAGTCGGTCCGCGTGATCACCTATGCGGGCTACATCCTCGGCTTCCCGGCCGACACGGTCGAGTCGATCATGCACGACATCGACGTGATCAAGCGCGAGCTGCCGGTCGACCTCCTGGAGTTCTTCTATCTGACGCCGCTGCCGGGCTCGGAGGATCACCGCAAGCTCGTGAAGGCCGGCGTGCCGCTCGACCCCGACCTCAACCGCTACGACCTCAACCACATCTGCGCCCCGCACGGGCGGATGTCGCCGGCCGAGTGGAACGACGCCTACCGGATGGCGTGGCAGCGCTACTACACGATCGATCACATCACGACGATCCTCAAGCGCGTCGCGGCGAGCGGCGGCAACGCCTCCAACGCGCTGTTCCTGATCACCTGGTTCAAGGGCTCGATCGACTTCGAGCGCATCCACCCGCTCGAGTCCGGCTTCCTGCGGCTGAAGTCGCGCACCGACCGGCGGCCCGGCGTTCCGCGCGAATCCGTGCTCGCCTTCTATCCGCGTTACTGGACCCAGACCGCCGTCAAGCTGGTGCAGTGGGGCATGCTCTACATGCGGCTGCGCCGCATCTATCTGCGCATCAAGCACGACCCGAAAAAGTTCGCCTACACG
Source organism: Rhodoplanes elegans (assembly GCF_016653355.1). Classification (GTDB taxonomy): domain Bacteria; phylum Pseudomonadota; class Alphaproteobacteria; order Rhizobiales; family Xanthobacteraceae; genus Rhodoplanes; species Rhodoplanes elegans. The sequence goes on from NZ_NHSK01000066.1 coordinate 5,795, forward strand.
GACACGGCGATGAGCGCCTGGGACGCCGACACCGAGGGGCGCGAGCTGTTCGAGAGCGACGCCGCGCGCGCCTTCGTCGATCAGCAGCGCCGCGTGCAGGAGGCGAAGACGGCCGGCGTCGCCGCCCTCGGCCTGCCCGCCGCGGCGGCCGCCGAGGGGGCGTAGACGGACAGGCGGCTCCGGTCGGTCCGCGGCGCGGGCCGCAGGTTCGCGGCATTTGCCTCGAACTCCGTTCCCCCTCCGACGTCATCGCCGGGCTTGACCCGGCGATCCATTTCTATGCGAGAGAACGCTTTTTGGTGAAGGTGATGGATGCGCGGGTCGAGCCCGCGCATGACGCTGCCATGCGTGGCACGCGATGTGTGCATGCCCGAGGCCCTTCGCGGGGACGAGCGGACCTGCGGTTCGGTGCACTTCGCGACGTCCGCTTGCCCCGCGTCGGCGGCCCGCCTAGAACGGCCTCCCGTTCGATACATCTCCGCTTCCGAAGGCGTTTCCGCTTGAAGTTCACCCATCTCGCCACTGACGGCGTCGCCCGCCTGGGCACGCTCGAGACGCCGCACGGCACCGTGCGGACGCCCGCCTTCATGCCGGTCGGCACCCAGGCCGCCATGAAGGGCGTGCACTGGCACGAGGTGCGCGAGACAGGCGCCGACATCGTGCTCTCCAACACCTACCACCTGATGCTGCGCCCCGGCGCCGAGCGCATCGCCCGGCTCGGCGGCCTGCACGCCTTCATGGGCTGGTCGGGGCCGATCCTCACCGACTCGGGCGGCTTCCAGGTGATGTCGCTCTCCGAGCTGCGCAAGGTCGACGAGAGCGGCGTCACGTTCCGCTCGCACATCGACGGCGCGACCGTGGTGCTGTCGCCGGAGCGCGCCGTGGAGATCCAGCGCCTCCTCGGGTCCGACATCGCCATGCAGCTCGACGAATGCGTGGCGCTGCCGGCCGAGCGGGCCGAGATCGACCGCGCGATGCGGCTGTCGTTGCGCTGGGCGGAACGCTGCAAGCGCGCCTTCGAGCCGGATCTGCCGAGTGGTCGCGCCCTGTTCGCGATCGTCCAGGGCGGCGACGACGTGGCGCTCCGGCGCGAGAGCGCGCGCGAGCTCGTCGCGATGGAGTTCCAGGGCTACGCCATCGGCGGCCTGGCGGTCGGCGAGCCGCAGGCGACCATGCTGGCGATGATCGAGGAGGTCGCGCCGCTGCTGCCGACCGACCGACCGCGTTATCTGATGGGGGTCGGCACGCCCGACGATCTCTTGAAGAGCGTGGCGCGCGGCGTCGACATGTTCGACTGCGTGCTGCCGACCCGCAATGGCCGCCACGGCCTCGCCTACACGCGCCGCGGCCCCGTCAACCTGAAGAACGCCCGCCACGCCGAGGATCCGCGTCCGCTCGATCCGGAGAGCCCGTGCCGCATCGCCCGCGAGGTGCCGCGCGCCTATCTGCACCATCTGATCAGGGCCAACGAGACGCTCGGCGCCATGTATCTGAGCGTCGTCAACATCGCCTACTTCCAGACATTGATGCAGGACATCCGGGCCGCCATCGCCGAGAGTCGTTTCGCCGACCATGCGGCGGAGGTGACGGCGGCGTGGACGCGGGGTGACGTTCCCGCCCTGTGAGGCTAGGCTGCGGCGATCCGCCCCGTCCGGCGGTGGCCGACGTTCTCCAAATCGAAACGGTTCGCCGCTAGACCGCCCTCGACGTCCGCGTTCCACGCTCTCCGTGGGCCGCGATCCCCCGACGGCGCCGCCCGGGCGCCGTCTCGACGAGGCCCCGCCCGCGCCGGGTGCGGGCCGGATCTCTCGAAGTATCGGAGGACCAGCATGAAGAAAGCCCTGGCCACCCTCGCCGCCGTCGCCATGACGACACTGATCGCCGGCTCGGCCGCCGCCCAAAACTATCCGGACCGACCGGTGCGCGTGACGGTGCCGTTCGGCGCCGGCGGCGTCGCCGATCTCACGGTGCGCATCGTCACCGAGAAGCTCGGCCAGAAGCTCGGCCAGCGCTTCATCATCGAGAACATGCCGGGCGCCGGCGGCATCGCCTCGGCGCGTGCCGCGCTCTCGGCGGCGCCCGACGGCTACACGCTGACGCTGCTGTCGAACGGCAACGCCGTCTCGGTGCCGCTGTTCAAGAGCCTGCCCTACGACCCGGTGAAGGACTTCATGCCGATCTCGATCCTCGGCACGTTCGACTTCATCCTCGGCGTCAACGCCGCGTCGCCCTACAAGACGCTCGACGACGTGCTCGCCTACGGCAAGCAGAATCCCGGCAAGCTGAACGTCGGGACCATCAATGTCGGCAGCACCCAGAACCTCTCGGCCGAGCTGTTCAAGTCGCAGACCGGGCTGAACTTCTATGTCGTGCCGTATCGCGGCACGCCGGAGGTGATCATCGCGCTCTTGCGCGACGACGTGAACGTGATGATCGACACCTATGCGGCGATGAAGTCGAACCTGCAGGACAACAAGATCCGGCCGCTGGCGACCACCGGTGCGGAACGGTCGGAGATCCTGCCCGACGTGCCGACCGTCATGCAGTCCGGCGTCAAGGATTACGACGTGACGTCGTGGAACGCGCTGTTCGCGCCGGCCGGCACGCCGCCTGCCGTGATCGAGACGCTCAACAAGGCGCTGCGCGAGGTCCTGGCCGATGCCGACGTGAAGAAGCGGCTGCTCGAGCTCGGCATCTCGGCGCGGCCGACTTCGCCCGAGGAGCTGTCGAAGCGTCTCAAGGACGACATCGCCAAGTGGGGCGCCGTCATCGAGAAGGCCGGCATCCAGAAGCAGTGAGGACGTGAGGACGTCTCGCCGGGTCGTCGTCCGCGCCGACGGTCGCGGATGACGATCCCGGACGACGATCCAGGACACGGGGAAGGGGGCGGGCCGTGGCGGCCCGCGCCCGTCGTCACGATCAAGCGAGCGGCGCGCCGATCTTCACCGTCAGGGTGCCGACGCCCTCGACCGCGCACTCCAGCGTGTCGCCCGCGACGGTCGCGGCGACGCCGGCCGGCGTGCCGGTCATGATGATGTCGCCGGGCGCGAGCGAGACCATCTCGGAGAGCTTCGAGATCACCTCGGGCACGTTCCAGATCATCTGCTCGAGGTCGCCGTCCTGGCGCAGCGTGCCGTTGCAGGCGAGCGTGATGCGGCCCTTCGACGGATGGCCGATCTCGGCGGCGGGCTTGAGCGCGCCGCACGGCGCCGAGGCGTCGAACGACTTGCCGATCTCCCACGGCCGCTGGATCTTTCGCGAGGCGATCTGCAGGTCGCGGCGGGTGAGGTCGATGCCGACCGCGTAGCCGTAGACGAGCGAGAGCGCGTCCTCGGTCCTGATGTTGCGGCCGCCGCCCTTCAGCGCGACGACCAGCTCGACCTCGTGATGCATGTCCTTGGTCAGCGGCGGGTAGGGGACGGTGGCGCCATCCGGCACCACGGCGTCGGCCGGCTTGGCGAAGAAGAACGGCGGCTCGCGCTCGTCCTGCCCCATCTCGCGGATGTGCTCGACATAGTTGCGGCCGACGCACCAGATGCGGCGGACCGGGAAGAGCTGGTCCGATCCGGCGACCGCGAGGGTCGCCTGGGGGGCAGGATCGATCACGTAGCGCGCGCTCATGAAGACGTCTCGGTGAGGGTGGCGGGGG
>NZ_NHSK01000067.1 GCF_016653355.1 Rhodoplanes elegans
GCCCGCCTCCCCCTCCTTCACCCGCCCGATCGCCGTGCTGTCGCTCGCCGCCTTCGCCAGCCAGGCGCAGGTGCGGGCCGCCGACACCGTGCTGCCGCAGATCGCCGCGGACTTCGCCGTGACGGTCGGTGCCGCCTCGGTGGTGGTGTCGTCGTATCTGGTCGTGCACGGGACGCTGCAGCTCGTCAGCGGACCGGTCGGCGACCGCTTCGGTAAGTACCGCACCGTGACGATCGCGGCCGCCCTCGCCTCGCTCCTGGTGCTCGCCTGCGCGCTGACGAACACGCTCGCCGGGCTCACCGCGATGCGGCTCGCCTGCGGCGCCGCCGCCGCCTGCATCATCCCGCTCGGCATGGCCTATATCGGCGACACCGTCCCGTACGAGCGCCGCCAGCAGGTGCTCGGCCGCTATCTCGGCGGCCAGGTGATGGGCCAGCTGTTCGGCCAGGCGGCCGGCGGCATCGTCGGCGACGCGTTCGGCTGGCGCGCCGTGTTCGTGGTGCTGGGCGGCATCTTCATGGTGGCGGCGCTGGCGCTCGCGATCGAGGCGCGCCGCAATCCGCTCACGAAGGCGCGCGGCGACGACGGTCCGCGCATCGGCATGATCGCCGGCTACGGCATCGTGCTGCGCAACCGCTGGGCCCGCACCCTGATGCTGATCGTGTTCGTCGAAGGGGCGCTGATGTTCGGCGGGCTCGCCTATGTGGGCGCCGATCTCGTCGCCCGCTTCGGGCTGAGCTTCACGCTGGTCGGCGTGGTGCTCGGCAGCTTCGGGCTCGGCGGGCTGATCTATGCGAGCGCGGTGCGGGTTCTGGTCGGCCGGCTCGGCCAGGTCGGCCTGTCGATCGGCGGCGGCGCCACGCTCGGGCTCGCCTACGCGATCCTCGCGCTGACGCCGCGCTGGTGGCTCGCGCCGTTCGGCGTGATGCTGCTCGGGCTCGGCTTCTACATGCTGCACAACACCCTGCAGACCAATGCGACGCAGATGTCGCCGGAGGCGCGCGGCACCGGCGTGGCGCTGTTCTCGTCGTCGCTGTTCCTGGGCCAGCCGCTCGGGGTCGCCGTGTGGGCGCCCGTCTACGACCGCTTCGGCGCGCGTCCCGTGTTCCTGGTCACGGCCGTGCTGCTGCCGCTGATCGGGCTGTGGTTCGCGGCCAAGCTGCGCGGCCGCGCCCGGGCGGTCTGAGCCCGGCGGACGTCGCACACACAGGGGCGGGATCAGTTCCGGCCGCGGGAGACGCGCTCGATCTCGGCCCGGACCAGCCGCTCGACCATCTGCGGGAGATTGTCGTCGAGCCACGCCTTGAGCATCGGCCGCAGCATCTCGCGAACGAGGTCCTCCAGGGTGCGGGCGTTCTGCACCAGCACCGTGTGGGCGAGCGTGTTGAAGGCCGAATCGACCGCCGCCGAGGTGGTCGCCGACAAGAGCGGCCGCCCCTCCTCGACCGGTCTGGCCGGCGCCTCGTCCCAGCCGGCGCGCTCGCTGAACACGACGTCGGGCTGGCCGTCGACCTTGCGCAGGCCGGGCGGCGCCGTGCGCATCGATTCGGTGAGCTGCAGCACCTCGTCGACCGGCGCGCGGGCGACCGGGGGCGCGGGCGGTGCCGGCGGCGGAGGTGGCGGAGGCGGCGCCACGGCGACCGGCTCGGGGGCCGGCGGCGGCGGTGGCGGAGGCTGCTCCTCCTCGGGCTCCGGCTCGGGCGTCGAATCGAAGCTCGCGAACAGCGCGTCGATGTCGTCCTGGCTGTTGGTCGCGTCGGGCGCCTTGGCGGGCGCAGCAGGCGCCGGAGCGGGCGCCGGCGCGACGGCGACCGGTGCGGGCTTCGCCTCGGGCTTCGATTCGGCCTTGGCCGGAGCAGCGGGCTTGCTGGTGTCGTCGTCGGCGATGATCCGGCGAATCGAGGCCAGGATCTCCTCCATCGACGGCTCTTGCGCCTTTGCCGGTTGGTTCATGCGATCCGTTCCCGTTTCCGGTCGCTCCCGGTCGAGCCGACGATCAAAGGGGTCGAATCATCGCCCCGGAACTTTCACGCAGTATGAAGAGCATGCCGCCATCTGCAAGCAATCCAACGACATTACGCCCAGGTCGCTGCGTCCGCATAGTGCACCTGCACGCCCCGAGGGTCAGCGCCCGTCGGGCGTGCGGGTTCCGGCCCAGGCGTCACGAACCTGATGATAATGCGTGACCGGGTCGTAGATCGAGGTGGGCAGGCCGAGCACCACGGGCGACAGCCGCCCGACCGCCGAGAGCAGCGTGTAGGAGGCGACGACGCGGTCGCGCTGCGCCGTGACCAGCGCGACGCGGGCGTTGACCAGCTCCTGCTGGGCATTGAGGACGTCGAGCGTGGTGCGCTGGCCGACCCGGGCCTCCTCGCGCACGCCGTTGAGCGCGATCTCGGCCGCCGACACCTGCGCCTGGGTGGCCTCGATCTGCGCCTTGGCGGCGGTGAGCTGGCCCCATGCCTGGACGACGTTGGCCTGCGCCTGGTCGCGCGCCGTGTCGAGATCGAGCCGCTTCTGGCCGAGCGTCTCCTTGGCGGAGCGGATCTGGGCGTAGTTGGCGCCGCCCTGGTAGAGCGGCACCGAGAGCTGGCCGATCACCGAGGCGCTGAACTGGTTGGGGGTCGTCGGGCTGACGTCCCAGCTCTGCTGCACGTTCGCGGTGGCGGTCAGGGTCGGCAGCAGCGTGCCCTCGTTGATCTTGACCTGCAGGGCCTGGACGTCGATGCCGAACATCGCCGCCGTGACGCTCGGGTTCTGGGCCCGGCCGGTGTCGACCGCGGCCGGCAGCGTGCCGGGCGACAGCCTGTCGACCGGCGTGGCGGCCGCGAGCTTGCCGGGCTCGACACCGATCACCTGGCGATAGGTCGCCTTCGAGGACGTGTAGTTCGATTCGGCCTGCGACACCTGCGAGCGGCCGGCGGCGAGACGCGACTCGGACTGGGCGACGTCGGTGCGGGTCACCTCGCCGACCGCGAAGCGGTCGCGGGTCTGGCGGAGCTGCTCCTGCAGCACCTCGACGTTGCGTCGCTGGAGATCGAGGATCGCCGTGTCGCGCAGCAGGTTCATGTAGGCCGTGGCGCCGTTGAGCAGGACGTTCTGCTCGATCAGCCGCAGCGTCTCGCGCGCCGCCGAGACCTGGCCCTCGGCCTGACGCACGCGGTTGCCGGTCTGGTAGCCGTTGAACAGCGTCTGCGTGCCGGTGATGCCGACACCACGCGGCGTGAAGTCCCCTTCGGTGACGACCGTGAGGCCGCCCTGCTGATTCTCGGTCCGCTGATACTGGCGGCCGACGCTGGCGCTCGCCGAGATGCTCGGCCGGTAGCCGGACAGCGCGGTCGGGACGTTCTCGTCGGTGGCGCGGACGATGGCGCGCTGCGAGTTGAGCTGCGGGTTGTTCTGATAGGCCTGGGCGAGCGCCCCCGGCAGCGTGTCGGCGAGCGCCGACCCGGCGCCAGCCGCCAGTGTCGCGGCGATCACCGCTGCACCGAGCCGCTGCCGATACCTCGTCGCCACCTGCATGACCAACCCCGACCTCACGACACGCATTTGCCTCCCGGCGCTAATCACGCCGGAGCGGCATCAGAATAGGAACCGGTCACTGCGGTGGGAACCCCGGCGGCGAAAAAGATGCGCGGTGGCGCAATCGCGCCACAGCCCGGGCTACGCCAAATTTCCGTCAGAAAACAAAGGTCGGCGGGGTGACAAAGGCGGGCAGAACGGGCGCCGCGGCATCGAACACCGGCAGGCCGCTGGGCTCGCGATTAACCGACCGGTAGAGAATCACCTCGCCGGGCGCCTTGGTCCCGACCACGGCGATCAACCGGCCGCCTTCGGCGAGCTGGGCGAGCAGCGGGCGCGGCACGCTGTCGACCGTGCCGTTGATCAGGATGGCATCGTAAGGGCCGTCGGCCGGCCATCCGGCCTCCAGCGGGCCGGCGACCACGCTGGCATTGGCGACCCCGGCGGAGGCGAGCAGCTTCGACGCCGATTCGGCGAGCGCCGGCGTCTCCTCCAGCCCGACCACGCGGGCGGCGAGGCGGGCGAGCACGGCGGTCGAGTAGCCGGTGCCGCAGGCGATATCGAGCACCCGATCGGTCTCGGCGAGCTCGAGCGCCTGGATCATCCGTGCGAGCACCATCGGCTTGAGCAGGCAGCGGTCGGGCTTGCCGTGGGCGACCACGGCCACCGGCAGGTCGCCGTCCATGTAGGCCATCGCCGCCTTGGCGGCCGGGACGTAGTGCTCGCGCGGCACCTCGAGCAGCGCCGTGACGAGGCTGCGATCGGTGACGCCGTTCGGTCGCACCTGGTTGTCGACCATCTTGCGGCGTGCGGCAGCGAAATCCATGGGTGCGGCTCCGCTTGCGTCCCCGGCCGGACGCGGACGGCGGTGTTGTGGAACAGGCCCCCGGAAAAGGCAAGGCGACCCTGTTCTGCGGCGTCGCCCTGCCGGTTTGCCACGTCCCTCGGGTCGCGTCGGCGCACCGGTTCGGCCATGCTGCGGCGGCTGGTGACGACGACGGAGACCCCCGCGTGTCGGTCCTGACCCATCTCGCCGCGGCGCTGGAGCCGCTGATCCGGGACTACGGCGCCGGCGCCGTGGCCGTGATCATCCTGTTCGAATCGTTCGGCGTGCCGCTGCCCGGCGAGACCCTGCTGGTGTTCGCCTCGGTGTTGGCCGGGCGCGGCGAGCTGTCCCTGCCGACCCTGATGGTCGGGGCCTGGGCCGGCGCCGTCGCGGGCGACAATGTCGGCTACCTGATCGGCCGCTACGGCGGACGCGCCCTGGTGCTGCGATTCGGCGCGGCGATCGGGCTCGACGCGGCGCGGCTCGCGACCGTCGAGGCGGCGTTCGCCCGCTGGGGCCCCGTCACCGTAGCCGGTGCCCGATTCGTCGCCGTGCTGCGCCAGCTCAACGGCATCGTCGCCGGCACGCTCGGCATGGAGTGGCCTCGCTTCCTGGTGTTCAACGCGATCGGGGCGGCGCTGTGGGTCGGCGCCTGGATGACGCTCGGCTACGTCGCCGGCGAGCATGCCGACGCGCTGCTCGGCACCGCCCGGCGGTTCTGGCCGGCCTTCGCGATCACGGTCGCGGTCGTGGTGCTGGTGGGCGGCGCCGTCTGGTGGCGACGCCGGACCGGGTGACCCGCGCGACGGCCCGCGGGCGCGCCGCACTACGCCGGGGTCAGCGCAGGAACGGGTTGGTCGCCCGCTCGTGGCCGATCGTCGAAGTCGGCCCGTGGCCGCACACGAAGGCGAGGTCGTCGCCGAGCGGCAGCAGCTTCTCGGTGATCGAGCGGATCAGCGTATCGTAGTCGCCGCCCGGCAGGTCGGTGCGGCCGATCGAGCCGCGGAACAGCACGTCGCCGACCAGCGCAAAACCCTGGCTGCGGTCCACATAGGCGACGCTGCCGGGCGAATGGCCGGGGCAGTGCAGGATCTCGAGCGTGAGCTCGCCGACCGACACGGTCTCGCCCTCTTCGAGCCAGCGATCCGGCACCATGTCGCGGGCCTCGATGCCGTAGCCGCGACCGGTCTCGGCAAGGCGCTCCAGCAGGAAGAGGTCATCGCGATGCGGGCCGGTGATCGGCACGCCGAGGCGCTCCTTCAGCTCGGCGGCGCCGCCCGCGTGATCGATGTGGCCGTGGGTGAGCCAGATGCCCTCGACCGCGATGCCGGCCTTGGCGATCGCCGCCTCGATCTGGTCGAGATCGCCGCCCGGATCGACCACGACGCCCTTCTTGGTCGCCTCGCACCACAGGAGCGTGCAGTTCTGCTGAAAGGGTGTGACGGGAACGATGGCGGCGCGGGCGCGGGTCATGGAAGGTCCTCGATGCGCGTCTCGGGCGCCGCGGCGCGGTCCACCAGCCACAGGACCGGCCCGACGGAGCGCACGTGCGCCGCCGGCAGGTCGTCGCCGGCGATGACGCGCGACAGCGCCGGACGCTTGTCCGGTCCGGCGACGATGAACAGCAAGGCGCGGCTCGACGCAAGCGCCGGCAGGGTGAGGCTCACCCGCGGCACGTGTGGCGGATGGCCGGCCTCGTCGACGCCGACCACCCAGCGGGCGCCCTCCTCCGCGGCGGGCTGTCCCGGGAACAGCGAGGCGACGTGGCCGTCGGCCCCCATGCCGAGCAGCACGAGGTCGAACAGCGGCCGAGCGGGGTCGAGCCGGTCGGCACCGTAGTACGCGGCGAGCGTTCCGGCATAGGCGTCGGCCGCCGCCTGCGGCGTCGCGGCGTGCGTCGGCATCGCGTGGATGCGCTCGGGGCGCACGCCGGCCGGGCCGAGCAGCGCGTCCTGCGCCTGCGCGGCGTTGCTCAACGCGTGCCCGGCCGGCACGAAGCGGTCGTCGCCGAAGAACCAGTCGATGCGATCGACCGGGATTTTTTCACGCAACGGCGTCGCGGCCAGCGCCTGATAAATCGGCACGATGGTCGAGCCGCCGGTGAGGCAGACGGCGCCGCGCGCACCGATTCCCGCGAGGATCGCGGCGATGCGCTCCGCCGCGGCGGCGACGAGGGCGTCGCGGGAGTCGAATATGGTGAGGTCGTGGAGAGTCATCTGATCATCTCGATCCTGTCGTCCCGGGGCAGCGCGTCTGCGCCGAGCCCGGGACCCATACCGCCTGTCTCTCGTGAGCCACCGACACCGGGGGTATGGATCCCGGGCTCGCGGACCTCGCGGTCCGCGCCCCGGAATGACCGCGACCCTGGATGCCGCGCAGCCCAACGTCACCCGCAGATCGGGCGCCAGCGGCGGCCGTGGTCGCCGACCAGACGATGCGCCTCCTCCGGGCCGTCGGTGCCGGCCGTGTAGGTCGCGAGGCCATCCCGACCGGCCTGTTTCCAGGCGTCGAGGAACGGCTGCACGGCGCGCCAGCCCGCCTCGACGCCGTCGGCGCGCTGAAACAGGATCGCGTCGCCGATCATGCAGTCGTAGATCAGCGTCTCGTAGCCGGTCGACGGCGCCGCCTCGAAGTGATCCTTGTAGCGGAACGTCATGTCGACGCCGTCGATGGCGACCGACGGGCCCGGGACCTTGGCGTTGAACTGCAGCGAGATCCCCTCCTCCGGCGCGATCCCGATGGTGAGGAAGTTCTCGGTGAGATGCTCTACCGGCATGTGGCGGAACATCGACAGCGGCGCCTGCTTGAACTTGATCGCGATCTCGCTTCGCCTCGCGCACAGCGCCTTGCCGGTGCGCAGGAAGAACGGCACCCCGGCCCAGCGCCAGTTGTCGATCGTGAGACCGAGCGCCACATAGGTCTCGGTCGTGCTGCCGGGCGCGACGTCCGGCGTCGCGCGATAGTCCGGCACCGTCTCGCGTCCGGCCGTCCCGGCGAGATACTGGGCCCGCACCGAGCGCCGCAGCGCCTCATCGGTCGTCTCGATCTTGATCTCGTCGAGCACGGCGGCCTTGGCGCTGCGCACCGCGCGCGCGTCGAAGCGCGACGGCGGTTCCATGGCGACCAGCGACAGGAGCTGGAAGAGATGGTTCGGCACCATGTCGCGCAGCGCGCCGGTCGCGTCGTAGAACTTTCCGCGCCGGCCGACCGGCAGCGTCTCGGCGACCGTGATCTGCACCTGGTCGATGTGATCACGGTTCCAGATCGGCTCGAACAGGCCGTTGGCAAACCGCATCACCATGATGTTCTGCACCGTCTCCTTGCCGAGATAGTGGTCGATGCGGAAGATCTGGTGCTCCTCGAACACGGCGAGAAGCTCGCGGTTGAGCGCCTGCGCCGAGGCGAGATCGGTGCCGAACGGCTTCTCCACGATCAGCCGCCGCCACGCGCCGTTCTCCTCGGCCGCGAGCCCGGTGCGGCCGAGCGCGCGGGCGATCGGCGCGAAGGCGGTCGGCGGCGTCGCGAGATAATAGAGCCGGTTGCCGCGGGTGCCGCGCTTCTCCTCGATCGCGCGCAGCCGCTCGGCGAGGCGGTCGAACGACGCCTCGTCCTCGGGGCCGCCCTGCACATAGGTGACGCAGGCGAGCAGCCGCTCGACCACGTCCGGCTCGACCTTTCGAGTGGCGAACTTGGACAGCGCCTCACGAAGGCCTTCGCAGAAGGCTTCGATCGACATCTCGGCGCGGGCGACGCCGACGATGGAGAACGCCTCGGGCAGCAGGTTTGCCGCGGCGAGATTGTAGAGGGCCGGCACGAGGAGCCGGTGGGTCAGGTCGCCTGACGCACCGAACACGACGAAGCAGCACGGGTCCGCCGGGGGAACGATCCGCGCGCCGTTCTTCGCCGTCACGCTTCGACCTTCTTGGCCGACGCCGTCGGCGCCACAGGCTGCTGCGCCAATGCCTTGGCCTCGATGTGACCACCAAAACCCTGCCGCATCGCCGAGAGGATTTTTTCGCCGAAGGTGTGATCACGTCGCGATCTGAACCGCGCATAGAGCGCGGCGGAGAGCACGTCGGCCGGCACCGCCTCGTCGACGGCCGCCATGATGGTCCACCGCCCCTCGCCCGAGTCCTCGACATAACCCGTGTAGTCGCCGAGCTCGGCATCGCGGGTGAGCGCCGAGGCGGTGAGGTCGAGCAGCCACGACGTGATCACGCTGCCGCGCCGCCACGTCTCGGCGATGTCGGTGAGGTCGAAGTTGAAGCGCTCCTCCTTGGGCAGCGCCTCGGAGCCGGCGTTCTTCAGGATGTCGAAGCCCTCCGCATAGGCCTGCATCAGGCCGTACTCGATGCCGTTGTGGATCATCTTGACGAAATGCCCGGCCCCGCTCGGTCCGGCGTGCAGATAGCCGCGTTCCGGCCGGCCGTCGCGGTCGGCGCGTCCGGGCGTCGCCGGGATGTCGCCGGCGCCGGGCGCCAGCGTGGCGAAGATCGGGTCGAGCCGCTTCACCACCTCCTTGTCGCCGCCGATCATCATGCAGTAGCCGCGCTCGAGCCCCCACACGCCGCCCGAGGTGCCGACGTCGACATAGTGGACGCCGCGCTGCTTGAGCCAGCGGGCGCGGCGGATGTCGTCCTTCCAGAACGTGTTGCCGCCGTCGATGACGACGTCGCCGGCGGAGAGCAGGCCGGACAGCGTCTCGATGGTGCCCTCGGTGATCGGGCCGGCCGGCAGCATCACCCAGACGACGCGCGGCGCTTCGAGCTTCCTGAGCAGATCCTCGATGTCGCCGGCGCCGACCGCGCCGTCGCTCACCAGCGCCGAGACGGCGCGTGCGTCACGGTCGTAGACGACGGCCGAATGGCCGTCGCGCATCAGCCGGCGCACGATGTTGCCGCCCATCCGCCCGAGCCCGATCATCCCGATCTGCATCGCGTGCTCCTTCTCCATCAGGGTGGTCGTTCCGGACGAACCTAAGTCCCGCTCGGAACAGCGATCGACGACATCCACGCCCTGAACCCGATCCGTCATCCTGAGGTGCTCGTGCCCGGCGACGACAGTCGCCGAGCACGAGCCTCGAAGGATGCCGGCCTCCGACTCCCAAACCGTCGCCCTTCGAGGCCCGGCTTCGCCGGGCACCTCAGGGTGACGGTGAGAGTTCGTGTTTCGTGGCTCCGGTGTAGCGACTTCTTTCCAGCTCCGAGCGGTCAGCTCAGCGCCTGCTCCACCGCCGCGGCGAGGGCCGAGAGGCCTGCCCCGACGTCGGTCTTGATGTGGATGCGCAGCGCCCGCCGGCCGCGCTCGGAGAGCACGCCGAAGTCGCCGCGCGCCTGCGCCGCCTTGACGATGCCGAAGCTCGCGGTCTGCCCGGGGATCGCGAGATCGGGATGATCGTCGGCCGTGATCTGCAGGACGACGCCGGTGTCCGGGCCGCCCTTGTAGGCCTGACCGGTCGAGTGCAGGAAGCGCGGGCCGAAGCCGACGCAGGTCGCCACCGTCTTGTGCGCCCGCACCGCGAGCCGCATCGCCTGCAGGGTCCCGATATGGGCGGGGTTGCGGGCCACGTAGGCGAGCAGCGCGACGTAGTCGCCCGGCTTCACCCGGGCGAGATGCGCCTTCAGCCAGCTCGCCGGATCGGCCCCGGCACCAGCCGCGCGCAGCGCCTCGGCGTTCTTCGGATCGGTGAAGACGTCGAACGAGCCGCTCGACGCCACCGGGGTCTCGGGCGGCAGCTTGCCGGTCGCCTCGAACGCCGCGGTGAGCTCGCGAGTCTTGATCTTGGAAGCTTCCACGTCGGGCTGGTCGAACGGGTTGATGCCCATCACGGCGCCGGCCACCGCGGTGGCGATCTCGAAGCGGAAGAACTCTTGGGCGATGGCGGCGCGGTCGCGCAACGTGATGCGCACCACCGGGTGGCCGGCGTGCTCCAGCGCCTTGATCTCGGCGTCGTGCGGCGAGGCAGCATCCGAGGCGAGCCGCAGGTCGACGAAGATGCGATCCTTGCCGTAGCACACCACCGAGCCGAGCGGCTCGCCGTCCACCGGGATGATCGCCTTGCCGTTCTTGCCGGTCGACTCGGCGACGAGCTGCTCGGTCCAGGCGCCGAAGTCGGCCAGCGCCGGCGAGGCCAACATCGTCATCTTGTCACGTCCCGCCTTGGCGGCGAGCCCGAGCACGAGGCCGAGCTGAACGCCGGGATTGGCGGCGGGGGGCACGTCGGGCCCGCAGGCGTGCACCATCACGTCGGCCGAGTCGAGGAAGGCCTCGACGTCGATGCCGGCGGCGGCCGCCGGCACCAGGCCGAACGGCGACAGCACCGAGTAGCGGCCGCCGATCGTCGGCTCGCCGTGGAAGATTTTTCGGAAGCCGTCGCGCGTCGCCACCTTCTCCAGCGACGAGCCCGGATCCGTCACGGCGACGACGTGGCTGCCGGCCTTGTCGCCGACCGTCTTCTTCAGCCGGTCGAAGAAGTAGGCGAGCATCACGTTCGGCTCGGTGGTGGAGCCCGACTTGCTCGACACGATGACCAGCGTGGTGGCGAGCTTCACGGCGGCTTCGGTGGCGCGCACCTGCGCCGGGTCGGTCGAGTCGAGGATGCGCAGCTTCGGGAAGCCGGGCTGCGGCCCGAACACCTCGGCCAGCACCTCCGGGCCGAGGCTCGAGCCGCCCATGCCGAGGAGCAGCACGTCGGTGAAGCCCGAAGCCTTCACGTCGGCCGCGAAGGCCTGGTAGTCGGAAAGCTTCGCGCGGCCCTCGACCGTGCCGGTCAGCCAGCCGAGCCACTTCGCCTCGTCGGCGCCGGTCCACACGCTCGCGTCCCTGGCCCACAGGCGACGGATCAGGCCGCCGGCGCGCCAGCGCTCCGTCTCCTTCGCCACCGCCTCGGCGAGATCGCGCGGCAGCGCGATCGCCTGCGCGTTGATGCGGTCGCCGAGCACCTCGGCGCGCTTCTGGGCGACGGCGCCCAAGAGCTTGTCGGCGGCGTCGGCGAACAGCTGCACGCCCTCGGTGACGAGCTGGTCCGTGACGGCGTCGAGCGAGATGCCGAGCCGGTCGAGCGCGGCGAGCGCCGCCTCGGCCTCGTCGACGCCGCGCTGCAGGGTCGCGGCCGGGGTGCCGTGGTCGCGGAAGGCGTCGAGCGTCGCCGGCGGCACCGTGTTGACGGTGTCGGGTCCGATCAGCTCGTCGACATAGAGAACGTCGCTGTAGGCCTTGTTCTTGGTGCCGGTCGACGCCCACAGGAGCCGCTGCGGCCGCGCGCCTTTGGCGGCGAGGGCCTTCCAGCGCGCGCCGACGATCATCTGCTCGTAGCTGCGATAGGCGAGCTTGGCGTTGGCGATCGCAATCTCGCCGAGGAGCTCCTCGATGCGCGCCTTCTCGGCCGGGTCGGTCGCGGCCGCCGCCTTCGCCTCGAGCTGCGCATCGACGGCGCTGTCGATGCGGCTGACGAAGAAGCTCGCGACGCTCGCGACCTTCGACACGTCGCCGCCCTTGGCCGCGAGGTCCTCGAGCCCGGCCATG
Organism: Rhodoplanes elegans; assembly: GCF_016653355.1. Classification (GTDB taxonomy): domain Bacteria; phylum Pseudomonadota; class Alphaproteobacteria; order Rhizobiales; family Xanthobacteraceae; genus Rhodoplanes; species Rhodoplanes elegans. Next base: position 11,873 of record NZ_NHSK01000067.1, read on the forward strand.
TAGGCGTCGGCGACCTCCTCGTAGACGCGGCGGGCGAACAGGAGCGTCACGTTGACGTTGATGCCCTCGCCGATCAGCGTGCGCACCGCCGGCACGCCCGGCGCCGTGCCCGGCACCTTCACCATCAGGTTCGGCCGGGCGACGTCGGCCCACAGGCGCCGCGCCTCGGCGACGGTCGCCTCGGTGTCGAGCGCCAGATAGGGCGACACCTCCAGGCTGACATAGCCGTCGGCTCCGCCGGTGGCGTCGTACACCGGGCGCAGCACGTCGGCCGCCTTCTGGATGTCGGCGATCGCGAGCGCCTCGTAGAGATCGACGACGCTGCGGTCGCCGTCCGACAGCGCCGCCCGGATGGCGTCGTCGTACTCGGACGAGCCGCCGATCGCCTTCTCGAAGATCGCCGGGTTGGAGGTGACGCCGCGGACGCCGTCGTCGGCGACCAGCCGGGCGAGGTCACCCTTCTCGACGAAGCCGCGGGCGACGAAATCGAGCCACACGGCCTGACCCTGGGCGTGCAGCGCTTTCAAAAGGGACATGATCCAGATCCACGGTTTACGGATGCCGGCCGGCCCGACGACGGACCCGACGTCCGCCGCGGCCGGGGCGGCGCGAAGCTCGGGCCGATCTTAGACCTTCGGGCGGACGCCACAACGACTACCCGGGCGATATTGGGTCCGCGACCGCGGCGCGGCCAGGGTCTCCGGGCGGCCTGCCGGCGCGGCCCGGTCACGCTTCCGCGAGAACGGCTTCGAGCGCCCGGGCGAGGCTTTCGGAGCGGAACGGCTTCTGGACGACCGGCCGGTCGGCCCAGTCGGGCGCCAGCCCGTCGACCCCGTAGCCGGTGGTGAAGACGAAGGGGATGCCGCGGGCCCGCAGCCGCTCGGCGACCGGATAGACCTCGACCCCGTCGAGATTGACGTCGAGCACGGCGACGTCGGGGGCCTCCTCGTCGAGCGCCGCGAAGGCGTCCTCGATGCAGGCGACGTTGCGCACGACCTTGCAGCCGAGCTCGCGCAGGACGTCCTCGATGAGGAACGAGATGATGGCCTCGTCCTCGACGATGAGGACGTTCAGACGACCGAAGCTCGGATAGGACGGGTCTTCGTTTTCGTCCGACATCATCCCGGCGTCGACGACAATGGAATATCCATCGTACATCGCAGCCCGGAGGGATCCCAGTCAAGCACGGTGGTGCCGTGCAACTGGCGCGCGAGGCCCTCGCGGACGAGCCGCGAGCCGAAGCCGGCCTGGGCGGGAGGCTTCTGCACGGGCGGGCCGCCGCGCTCCTCCCAGACGATCCGGACGGTCGGCACCTCGCCGCGGTCCTCGACGCTCCAGGCGACCGTGACGTGGCCGGCCGCGACCGACAGCGCGCCGTGCCGGGCGGCGTTGGCGGCGAGCTCGTGGAACACCAGCGAGAGGGTGAGGGCCGCCTGGGCGCCCAGCCGGATGGTGTCGCCGGCGGCGCGCAGCCGGTCCGGGCGACCGCCGCAGTTCGGCCCGACGGCGCTCTCGACGATGGTGCCGAGATCGATCGGCTCCCACCGGCCGCGGGTGAGCTGGTCGTGCGCCCGGCTCAGCGCGACGAGACGGCCCTCGAAATCGTCCTGCGCCTCGCGCGGCAGGCCGCATTTGCGGATCGTGTGATCGGCGAAGGACTGCACCGTCGCCAGCGCGTTCTTGACCCGGTGATTGAGCTCGTTGAGAAGCGCGCGTTGCTGATGGTCGGCGCGCTTGCGCTCGGTGATATCCTGGAAGCAGCCGACGGCCCCGACCAGAGTGCCGTCCTCGGTGATCGGCTCGACATTGGCGAGCACGATGGCCCGCCCGCCGTCGGAGCGCTCCAGCACGATCTCGCGGTCCCGCACCGGCTGGCCGGTGCGCATGAACTGGCCGACCGGGGTGTCGGCGAGGCCGAGGTGGTGATGGGCCGGGTCGGTGTCCCGCACCGCGCGTGGCGGCCAAGCGGCCGGGGAGTCGTCGGTCACCACCGGAGAGCGGCCCCACATCTCGGCCGCCCGGCGGTTGCAGTGGACGATCGCGCCGGCGCCGTCGCAGAGATAGGCCGCGACCGGGAGCGCGTCGAGCATCTCCTTCCAGGAGCTGAGCTTTCCGGATGCGACCGGGGATCCTCGACCGCCTACGGCGGGCATGCTCACAGCGGCATCCATTCGGTGTCCTTCACGGGGCGCGATCCTGGCAGGACCATGGCCGCGCCGACAACGCGCCAGCCCGGAAATGGTTCCATCTCCGGGCCACCCCTTAGCCGCCGGCTTAATCCTATTCGGCGGGGACGATCCGGGGGCCGGAGGACCGCTCGGCCGGCGCGTCGAGGTCGCCGTCGGCGTTGCGACCGATCTCGGCGCGCCACGGCCGCCACAGCTCGAGCCCGATCAGCACCGCGACCAGCGCGGCAGCCAGCGCCAGCGCGCCGCTCCAGTACGGGACGCCGAGCAGGTCCGCGAAGGTGATCTTGCCCTGCCCCTGACCGAGGAACGTCGTCTTGAGCCACGGCTCGGCATACGAGAAGGTCACGGCCCCGGCGAGACCGCCGACGAGCGTGAAGATCGCGTCGCGATAGCCGGCGCCGATCTGGGCGAGCGTCGTTCCCGGGCAGGCGCCGGCGAGCGCGATGCCGATGCCGAGGATCAGGCCGCCGACCACGTCGGCGGCGTAGAGGGCCGCCTTGGGCTGCAGCTTGACGATGCCGAGCCCGTGCAGGACGGCGAGCACCACGGCGCCGGTCGCGACCGCGGTGAGGAACATCTTGAGCATGACGAAGCTGCGCATCTGCATCTGCCCGACGATGATGCCGGGCTCGAAGACGCGCCCCTTCTCCAGCAGGAAGCCGAACACCACGCCCATGGCGAGACCGACCGGCACGGCGACGAACAGCGACATGGAACTCTCCTCCTCTCGGATCGTCCGGACGGATCAGATGCGGCGCAGCAGCAGCATCGCGGTGGCGATGCCGCCGACGAACATGGCGGCGACCGCGACGGTCGAGCCGACGGCGAGCTGGGCGACTCCGGAGAGCCCGTGGCCCGACGTGCAGCCGTCGGCGAGGCGCGCTCCGAACAGCATCAGGAAGCCCGCCACGAAGGCGACCGCGCAGCGCACCGGACGCGACGGGGTGCCGAGCGCCCGCGTCCAGATCGGCGACACGCCGCGGCGCAGGGAGCCGGAGAGAAACGCCGACAGGAAGGCGCCGATCGCGACGCCCACGACGAGCGCCACCTGCCACCAGTTCTTGGCGGTCGCGGCGACGTGCTTGGCCACATAGTCGATCTTCAGGATCGACGGATCAACGAGCCCGGCGAGGGTGCCGCCGATCGTGACGAAGGACGACGAAGCGCCGAGCGCGGTGTCGATCAGCAGGAAGGCCGGGATCTGCAGGAGGCCGATGAGGGCCCCGGCGACATAGGGCGACCAGGCACGGTCGGTGAGCGCGATCATGCGAAATGCTCCGGGAGTGCGGCGCACCGGCTGCGCCGTCCCGGACACTTTCTCATATTCGCAATTATGAAATCAAGGGCGCCGTTATGAAGGCTGTCGACCCGGCGGCGGCGTGCGCGAAGACCCCGGCGGGCGCCGCAGCGAACCTCAGGGGAACCGCGGAAGCCTGACGCCCAGATCGGGATCGAGATCGGCGCTCGGCGACCGACCGAGAGGCAGTTGGGGCGCGACCGCGTCGGGGGCTCGCGTCTCCGTCGACACCCGCAGCCGCCCGACCGCGAGCGTCACCCGCGCGACCATGGCGCCGTCGTCGGCATCCGGGCTTGTCGTATCCAGTCGGGAGCCGAGCATGGAAATGCCTCCCGTGCGCACGAGGAGCGCGCGCACGTTCACGTCGTTCTGCATTGTCTACGGAAGCCGGCGCCGGGGAACGCCTCACATCGTCACGACACACCCGAGAACCGGCAGGATCACGTTAACCATTCGTTAGAGCGTGAATAGTCCGTTCGACTGCGATTCGTAAGACCACGCAACGTTATTGGGTGATCTTCCATCAAGAGCCCTGATGGTGCGAAGCAGCGAACGCGCCGCGACGTGACGTGACGTGACGCGCTCCGCCGCGGCCGAGCTCGTCAGTCCTCGTCGGGCGCGTCCTCGATCGGATCGTAGCGGGTCGCGTCGAAGCCGAGCAGATTGAACGACTGCACCATGTGGGGCGGCAGCGGCGCCGTGACGTCGATGACGCCCTGGCGCGGATGCGGAATCACCAGACGCCGCGCCATCAGATGCAGGCGATTCTGGATGCCGCCCGGCAGCTCCCAGTTCTCGATCGAGAAGTATTTCGGATCGCCGACGATCGGATGGCCGATATGCGCCAGATGAGCACGGAGCTGATGCGTGCGCCCGGTCACCGGCTTGAGCGACAGCCATGCGAGTCGCTGCGCCGCCGTCTCCACCACGGCGTAGTAGGTGACGGCGTGGCTCGCCCCCTCCTCGCCGTGCTTGGCGATACGCATCACGCTCTCGTCCTCGCGCTCCTCCTTGATCAGGAAGGTCGAGATGCGGCCCTGGCGCGGCTTCGGCACGCCGGCGGCGAGCGCCCAGTAGACTTTCCGGGCCGAGCGCGAGCGGAAGCTGCCGGCGAGCGTCGAGGCGGCGAAGCGCGTCTTGGCGATCAGCAGGCAGCCGGCCGTGTCCTTGTCGAGCCGGTGGACGAGGCGCGGCCGCTGGCCGCGCTGATCGCGCAGCACCTCCAGCATGCCGTCGACATGGCGCGTCGTGCCGGAGCCGCCCTGCACGGCGAGCCCCATCGGCTTGTTGAGCACGAGAACGTCGGCGTCCTCGTAGAGCGTGATCGACTTCAGGAAGGCGCGGGTCTTCTCGTCGGCCTCGGACGACGCGCCGGAGGTCTTCGGGGCGTCGAGCCGCAGCGGCGGCACGCGCACCGACTGGCCCTCCTCCAGACGGTCCTTGGTGTCGACGCGCTTGCCGTTCACCCGCACCTGGCCTTTGCGGACGATGCGCTGGATGTGACTGAACGACAGCCCCGGGAAATGCGCCTCGAAGAAGCGGTCGACCCGCATGCCGGATTCGTCGGCCGTGACAACCAGGGTCTGCACGGCCGTCGGAGGCGGAGCGCTCGACTCGACCTCGGTCTCGGGCGCGGCGTCGGACGCCTCGTCGCGATCGACGGTGTCGCGCTCGAACCTCTCGCGCGCGTCGGTGTCACGCTCGCGCCGGGGGCGCGGAGCCGCGTCGCGCGCCGCCGCCGGAGGGCGCGCGCGAGCCGGGCGTTGCGGGCCCTCGCGATCGTCGCGACGCTCCGGACGGGCCCGGCCGCCGCGCGGCCGCTCGCCGGGAGACCGCGCGTCGTCGAAACGACGCTCGGCGAACCGACCCTCCTCGCGACGCTCGTCGAAACCCTCGTCGAACGCCGGCGCCTCCGGCTCCGCCTCCCGGCGCTTGCCGGTCTTGATGAAGCGCCGGTCGGGCGCGGCACGCTCCTTCTTGTTGCGGCCGGTGAGCGGACGGTCGTCGCGGCGGAACTGGCCGTAGCCGGCCTTCTCCCGCCCCTCGTCGCGATCCCGGCGCGGCCCGCGGCCGCCCTCGCCGGTGGCCCGCTTGCCGCCGAATCCCGTCCCGCCCGGCCGGCTCGCCCCGCGGGTGCCCTTCGGTTTGTCGCCCGGCCGCCCTGCGTCACCCGGCCGGCCCGAGAACTTGCCGCCGCCGAACTTGCCGGGGCCCTTCCCCGGGCCTCCGGCGCGGCCACGCCCCGGCTCTCCCCGTCCCGGCCCGCCGGCGCGGTCGTGATCACGCGGTCCAGAGATCCGCCGTCCGCCGCCGGGCTGCCGCGGTCCACCGCTTCCTCGTGCCATGTCCTACCTCGGATCGGATGAATGCGGGGGCGCGAGCGCGTCCCCCGGATGACCGTACGCGACCGCTCGAGCCGGACCGATGCCGACAGCCGAGGCGACGGTGCCGTGCCTGTTGAACGCTGGTGTCGCGAATTTCGACGCGTTGAGCAAGCACCGGAATGGTCGGGCTGTCCGGCGCTCCGGCCGCCGGGCGCCGCGGGGGCCCGACCGCCCCCTCTCGTGTCGCCGCCCCGCATGGGCTAGGACTCGGGGCGATGCCTGCCCGTACCCCCCTGGCCACGCCCCTCGACATCCGCCGGGCGCGACGCCTCTGGCTCGCCGCCCAGCGTCTCGATCGCCGCGCCCCCTTCGGCGACGACGCCGTGGCGACCCGCCTCGCCGTCGAGCATCTCGGCTACGTGCAGATCGACACGATCCACGTGATCGAGCGCTGCCACCATCACATCCTCTACACTCGCATCCCGGCCTATCGGCGCAGCCACCTGCAGCAGGCCCAGAGCGTCGACAAGAACGTGTTCGAATACTGGACGCACGCCCTCTCCTACGTGCCGACCCGCGACATGCGGTTCTTCACGGCGGCAATGAAACGCCATCGCGCCGCGCCGGGCGGCTGGTTCGGCCCCGCGAGCCCGCAGGAGATCAGAACGATGCTCGCGCGCCTGCGTGCCGAGGGGCCGCTGACCATGCGCGACATCGACGACGACGTGCTGGTCGACAAGGTCCATCCATGGGCGAGCCGCAAGCCGTCAAAGCGCGCGCTGCAGACCGCCTTCTTTTCCGGTCAGGTGACGATCTCGGCGCGGACCGGGATGCTGAAGACCTACGACCTGATGGAGCGGCACTTCGGTTTCGAGCGGCTGCCGCGACCGGCGTCGGAGCGCGAGACGATCGCCTACCGGCTCGACCGCGCGCTGCGCACGCAAGCGCTCGTGAGCCTCGATTCGATCTGCCACCTCGACGCCGCCAGCAAGCCAGTGGTGCGGAGCCTGATCGAGACGCGTCTGCGCAAGAAGGAGCTGGTGCCGGTGGTCCTCGCCGGCGCCGAGAAGGTCGAGCACTGGGCTCGTCCTGACACGCTCGACGCCGCGACGGACGGCGCCGAGCCGACCGTGCATCTGCTGTCGCCGTTCGATCCGCTGGTCATCCAGCGCAAGCGGCTGAAGCTCTTCTTCGGCTACGAGCACCGGTTCGAGGCCTATGTGCCGAAGGACAAGCGCGTGCTCGGCTACTTCGCCCTGCCGGTCCTGGTCGACGACGAGGTGGTCGCGGCGATCGACCTCAAGACCGACCGCTCCGCCGGCAAGCTCCTGGTGCAGCAATGGACCTGGGTCGGCCGCGGCGCCGCGCGGGCGCACAAGCGGCGCGTCGAGGAGGAGCTGCATCGCTTCGAGCGCTTCCAGCTCGCCCGCGAGGAGCCGATTCTCAGCCCCGCTCCCGACGCAGCTTCGCCCACCACTCCAGACGTTTCCTGATCTCGCGCTCGAAGCCGCGCTCGACCGGACGATAGAACTCCTGGCGTCCCATCGCCTCGGGGAAGTAGTCCTGGCCCGAGAAGGCGTCCGGGGCGTCGTGGTCGTATGCGTAGCCCGCGGAGTAGCCCTCCTGCTGCATCAACTTGGTGGGCGCGTTGAGGATGTGCTTGGGCGGCAGCAGCGAGCCGCCCTGCTTGGCGGCCCGCATCGCGGCCCCGTAGGCCTTGTAGGCGGCGTTCGACTTCGGCGCGGTGGCGACGTAGATCACGGCGTTGGCGATGGCGAGCTCGCCCTCCGGGCTGCCGAGGAAGTCGTAGGCGTCCTTCGCCGCGTTGGCGACGACCAGCGCCTGCGGGTCGGCGAGGCCGATGTCCTCGACCGCCATGCGGACGATGCGGCGGGCGAGAAACAGCGGGTCCTCGCCGGCGTCGACCATGCGGCAGAACCAGTAGAGCGCCGCGTCGGGATCGGAGCCGCGCACCGACTTGTGCAGGGCCGAGATCAGGTTGTAGTGGCCGTCCTGGCTCTTGTCGTAGATCGGCGCGCGGCGCTGGACGATCTCCTTCAGCGTCGCGAGGTCGAACACCTCGTCCTTCCGGGCGGCGCGCCAGACCTCCTCGGCGAGCGTCAGCGAGGCGCGGCCGTCGCCGTCGGCCATGCGGATCAGCGCGGCCCGCGCATCGGCGTCGAGCGGCAGCGGCTTGCCCTCGACCGCCTCGGCCCGCGCCAGGAGCTTTTCAACTGCGGCCGGATCGAGCGAGCGGAACACCAGCACGCGGGCGCGCGACAAGAGAGCGGCGTTGAGCTCGAAGCTCGGATTTTCGGTGGTCGCGCCGACCAGCACGACGGTGCCGTCCTCCATCACGGGCAGGAAGGAGTCCTGCTGGGCGCGATTGAAGCGATGCACCTCGTCGACAAACAGCAGCGTCCCCTGCCCCGTCTCGCGCCGCTCGCGGGCGGCGTCGAAGACCTTCTTCAGATCGGCGACGCCGGAGAACACGGCGGAGATCTGGACGAACTCGAGGTCGGTCGCGTGCGCCAGCAGCCGCGCCACCGTGGTCTTGCCGGTGCCGGGCGGGCCCCAGAACACCAGCGAGCCGAGCGAGCGCGTCTCGATCATCCGGGTCAGCGCGCCGTCCGGCCCGAGCAGATGATCCTGCCCGACGACCTCGGCGAGCGATTGCGGCCGCAGCTTGTCGGCGAGCGGACGCGGCGCGTCGTGATCGAGGCCGGCGGCCGCGAACAGCGAGGGGGAGTCGGGCTTCTTGGCGCGAGTGGCCATGCGTCCTTCTCGACCGGCCGTCGGGGTCGGTCGTCGTCGATCTCTACCCGCCGAACACCACCGAGAGCGACTTGCCCTCGCGCAGGATGGTGATGCGCCAGAGGCGGTTCTGCTGGCCGGCGACGCGTTCGAGATCGCGGCTCGTGACGATCTTCTCGCCGTTGATGGCGATCACCACGTCGCCCTTGCGGAAGCCGAGGCCGCGGGCCGTCGAGTTCTCCTGCACCTCGACGACGGCGCAGCCCTGCAGGGTGACGTCGAGCCGCAGCTCCTCGGCGAGCGCCGGCGACAGGTTGGCCGCCGTGATGCCCTGGAAGGGCGAGCGCGACCGGATCGGGCGGGCGTCGCGCGGCCCGTCCGGCACGGTCTCGAGCGGGATCGCGACGCGGATCTCGCGGCCGCTGCGCAGGACGCCGACCTGGGCCTGGCCGCCCGTGGCCTTCATGGCGAAGCGGTAGTCGAAGGCGTTCGGGTCGTCGACCTCGGTGCCGTCGATGGCGACGATCAGATCACCGGTTCGCAAGCCGGCGCGCTCCGCCGGGCTCTTGGCGACGACCGTGCCGACCAGCGCGCCGGACGGTCGCTTGAGCCCGAAGGCCTCGGAGATCTCCGCCGTCACGGCCTGCAGCTTGGCGCCGAGCCACGGCCGGCGCACCACGCTCGACCCGCCCTGCGCGGAGGCGAGCACCACCCGCACCATGTTGGCGGGAATCGCGAAGCCGATGCCCTGCGAGCCGCCGGAGCGCGAGAAGATCGCCGTGTTGATGCCGATCAGCTTGCCGGACAGATCGACGAGCGCGCCGCCCGAGTTACCGGGATTGATGGCGGCGTCGGTCTGGATGAAGAACTGATAGTCGGTGATGCCGACCTGGGTACGGGCGACCGCCGAGACGATACCGTGCGTCACGGTCTGGCCGACGCCGAACGGATTGCCGATGGCGAGCACCAGGTCACCGACCGCGAGCGCGTCGGAGTCGCCGAACGGGATCGCCGGGAATTTCTCGGAGACCTCCTTCAGGCGCAGCACCGCGAGATCGGAGCGGGCGTCCTTGAGCACGATCTCGGCCTCGAACTCGCGCTTGTCGGCGAGCGAGACCTTCACCTGGTCCATGTTCTCGATGACGTGATTGTTGGTCATCACGAGACCGCTCGGATCGACGATCACGCCGGAGCCGAGCGAGCGCTGCACCTGCTCCTGGGGGCGGCCGCCGAAGAAGCGGCGGAACACCGGGTCGTCCATCAGCGGGTGGCGGTTCTCCACCACGCGCGCCGCATAGACGTTGACGACCGCCGGCGCGACCCGCTTCACCACCGAGGCGAAGGAGAGCTTCATCTCCTGCACCGAGGTCGGGACGCGGCCCTCCTCGGCCGCCGCCGGCCCGGCCGCCAGCACGGCGAGAACCACGGCGAGCGAACCGAGACCCGAACGCAGGATGGACGTCATGGTGCGACTCCCAAGTCGAAATCCCGCGAACCATAGAGCCTCGAACCGCTCAAATGAAGGGCCGCGACGACCAAGTCCGGGGCGCCGCTCGCCCCGCCCTCACTCCCGCGGCGGCAGGGTGCGCAGATAGGCGACCACCGCATCGAGGTCGCCCGCCGTCATCCGGGCGTAGAAGCCGTAGCCCATCGGCGGCTTGAGCTTGGAGCCGTCGCGCGACACGCCTTGGGTGATGGCCCGCTTGATCTCGTCGTCGGTCCAGGCTTTGAGCCCCTTCTGCGGGTGCGACGTGATGTTGCGGGCGATCGACGTGCCCCACGGTCCGGCGAACTCCTGCCGGCCGGCGCCGACCGCGGAGAAGTCGAGCTTCCCGTCGATCCGCGGCGTGTGACACTCCATGCAATGGGCGATGGTGACGAGGTACTCGCCGAGCTTCACCTTGTCGGCCTGCAGCGCGGCCGGGTCGGCCGGCTTGTCGGCGCCCGGGAAGAGCTCGCGCTCGAAATGCGAATTGTAGACGGGGGCCTCGACCTTGTTGGGCGACGCCTTCAGGCTCTTGAGATAGACGGCGATCGCCTTGCCGTCGGCCGACGTCAGCACGCCGTAGAAGCCGGTCGGCATCGGCGGGGCGAGCGGGACGCCGTTCGGCCGGACACCGTCGCGCAACGCCTTCTCGATGTCGGCTTCGCTCCAGGTGCCGATGCCGTTCTGCTTGTCCGGGGTGATGTTGGAGCCGCGCACCCTGAACGCCGGCGTGTCGAAGACCGGCGTGCCGCCCGAGAAGGCCCGCGCCAAGTCGGGGCCGTTCGGCCCGATCGGTGTGTGGCAGTTGTGGCAGGTCATCACGGTGTTGACGAGGTAGGCGCCGCGCTCGACCGCGCCCTGCGTCGCCGCCCCGGAGGTCCCAGCCACCAACACGGCGACGGCAAGCACCGTCTGTCGTCCGAGCATCGCTGATCTCCCCTGTGCCGCAATGATTCATTTGTGCGGCTTATGACCGAGAGGTTCGGCGATCGAGCTTCGTTCGTAAATGCCTTTCCGCTCCAGCCGTGCGGGCCGGCGACGGTGTGGCGCGGGAAAAGCCGCGCAGGCACGAAAAAACGCGCCGCGGACGAGGTCTGGGCGCGTTCGTTTCGTCGAGACGAGAGGCGCGACGACGCGCGCCCGTCCGAAATGATCAGGCCGCCTCGGCCTCGCCGACCTCGGCGGTCGGGCCGGAGTCCTTGCCCTTGGCCGTGACGTCGCGGTCGACGAACTCGATGACCCCGACCGGGGCAGAGTCGCCGTAGCGGAAGCCGGCCTTGAGGACGCGGGTGTAGCCGCCCTGGCGGTCCTTGTAGCGCGGGCCGATCACCTCGAAGAGCTTCTTCACCATGGCGATGTCGCGCAGTTCGGCGACCGCCTGGCGGCGCGCGTGCAGGTCGCCGCGCTTGCCGAGCGTGACCAGCTTCTCGACGATCGGACGCAGGTCCTTCGCCTTCGGCAGCGTGGTGACGATCTGCTCGTGCTTGATCAGCGCCGCCGCCATGTTGGCGAACATGGCGCGCCGATGCTCGGAGGTGCGGTTGAGCTTCCGGTGGGCGGAGCCGTGGCGCATGGCCTTTTCCTTCTCTCGGTCTCTCGGTCGTCATGCCCGGCCTTGTGCCGGGCATCCACGTCTTGGCCTCGAACGAGTCTCGACGTCGACGGAAGAACGTGGATGGCCGGGACGAGCCCGGCCATGACGGGCGGTTGTCAGTAGTGGTCCTCGAAGCGCTTGGCGAGCTCCTCGATGTTCTCGGGCGGCCAGCCGGGCACTTCCATGCCGAGATGCAGGCCCATCTGCGCCAGCACCTCCTTGATCTCGTTGAGCGACTTGCGCCCGAAGTTCGGCGTGCGGAGCATCTCCGCCTCGGTCTTCTGAACGAGGTCGCCGATATAGACGATGTTGTCGTTCTTCAGGCAGTTGGCCGAACGCACCGACAGCTCGAGCTCGTCGACCTTCTTGAGGAAGGCCGGCGGGATGCCGCCGAGATCGTCGGCCAGCAGCATCGGCTGCTCGGCCCGCTTCGGCTCCTCGAAGTTGACGAAGACGTTGAGCTGGTCCTGCAGGATGCGGGCCGCATAGGCGAGCGCGTCCTCGGGCGTCACCGCGCCGTTGGTCTCGATCGACAGGGTGAGCTTGTCGTAGTCGAGGATCTGGCCCTCGCGGGTGTTCTCGACCTTGTAGGAGACCTTCTTGACCGGCGAGTAGAGGCTGTCGACCGGGATCAGGCCGATCGGCGCGTCCTCGGGCCGGTTGCGCTCGGCCGGGACATAGCCCTTGCCGGTGTTGACCGTGAACTCCATGCGGATCTCGGCGCCCTCGTCGAGATGGCACAGGATCAGCTCGGGGTTCAGGATCACCACGTCGCCGACGGTCTGGATGTCGCCGGCCGTGACGACCGACGGGCCCTGCTTCTTCACCACCATGCGCTTCGGGCCTTCGCCCTGCATCTTGATGGCGATGTCCTTGATGTTCAGCACGATGTCGGTGACGTCCTCGCGCACGCCGGCGATCGAGGAGAACTCGTGCAGAACGCCGTCGATGTGCACGGACTGCACGCTCGCGCCCTGCAGCGAGGACAGCAGGATGCGGCGCAGCGCGTTGCCGAGGGTGAGGCCGAAACCACGCTCGAGCGGCTCGGCGACGACGGTCGCGAGGCGCTTGGGATCGGCGCCCGGGGTGACCTGCAGCTTGTTCGGCCGGATCAGCTCTTGCCAGTTCTTCTGAATTGTCACGTCATCACCCATCGGTAGGTGGCGCGGGGGCATTCACGCCGCGCGTCCCGCTCCGCCCGCGGGACGAAAATGGCGGCGGCGGACCGCGTCGGCCCGCCGGAGCGATGAAAAGACGTCAGACGCGACGCCGCTTGCGCGGGCGGCAGCCGTTGTGCGGGATCGGCGTCACGTCGCGGATCGAGGTGATCGTGAAGCCCGCCGACTGCAGCGCGCGCAGCGCCGACTCACGGCCCGAGCCGGGACCGGCGACCTCGACCTCGAGGGTGCGCATGCCGTGCTCCTGGGCCTTGCGGGCGCAGTCCTCGGCGGCGATCTGGGCCGCGTACGGGGTCGACTTGCGCGAGCCCTTGAAGCCCATCGTGCCGGCCGACGACCACGCGATCGCGTTGCCCTGGGCGTCCGTGATCGTGATCATCGTGTTGTTGAACGAGGCGTTCACATGCGCGACGCCCGAGGCGATGTTCTTGCGCTCGCGACGGCGGACGCGCGTGGCTTCTTTTCCCATTGTCGATCCTTCTGCGGCCCGGCCTCGACGCCCGGCCCGTCAAGTATCCCTGAAGACCTGCGGTCTCGCTTACTTCTTCTTGCCGGCGATCGGCTTCGCCGGGCCCTTGCGGGTCCGCGCATTGGTGTGGGTGCGCTGGCCGCGCACCGGCAGGCCGCGCCGATGGCGCAGGCCGCGATAGCAGCCGAGATCCATCAGCCGCTTGATGTTCATGGAGACTTCGCGCCGCAGATCGCCCTCGACGAGGTAGTCGCGGTCGATCACCTCGCGAATCTGCAGGACCTCGTTGTCGGTCAGCTGCGACACCCGGCGCTCGACCGGGATCCCGACCTTCTCGATGATCTCCTGGGCCTTCGCCGGCCCGATCCCGTGGATGTACTGCAGACCAATCAGCACGCGCTTGTTGGTCGGAATATTGACGCCAGCGATACGGGCCAAGGCCGCAGCTCCTTCTTCCCCCGGCTCACCGGCCGGTCTGTTCCGATTCGGTCACGCGCCGCCGATAAGCGCGAAAACGACGCCATTCCCCGACCTCCGGGGCGCGGCGCCGTCCATGAGTTCTTCCGACTGGGAACGCAGTATGTAAGGATTCCTGCGGAACCCGTCAACCACTGCGCGCCAACCGGCGCGTGTCCGGACGCCACCGGCCCGGCCGCCGCCGGATCCGGACCGTCCGGCCCGCCTTATCGTACCGCCGCCGGGGTGGATCGGCTGTCCCCGGCCGCCGTCTTCAACACTGCGTCGATCGCCTTGCTGACGTCCGCGATGGGCGCCATGCCGTCGATCGTCCGCAGCTTGCCCTTGCCCTCGTAGTACGCCGCGAGCGGTGCCGTCTGGGACCGGTAGGCCTCCAGCCGGGTCTTGAGAGCCTCGGCATTGTCGTCGGCCCGCAGCGGCTCGCCGCGCGCCGTCATCTCGCGAACCCGCTTCTCGACCCGGTCGAGCAGCGCCTTCTCGTCGACCTTCAGCTCGACCACGGCGTCGAGCTGCAGGCCCTTCTCGGCCAGCATCGTCTCCAGCGCCTCGGCCTGCGGCACGGTGCGCGGGAAGCCGTCGAGAATGAAGCCGTTGACGGCATCGGGCTCACCGATCCGGTCGGCCACGATGGCGACCACGACCTCGTCCGGCACCAGCTCGCCGCGCGCCATGATGTCCTTGGCCTTGAGGCCGACCGGGGTGCCCGCCTTGACCGCGGCGCGCAGCATGTCGCCGGTCGAGAGCTGGACGATCTTCCATGCCTCGACCAGGTGCTGGGCCTGGGTTCCCTTGCCGGCGCCCGGCGGTCCGAGAAGAATCAGTCTCATCGACGTCGACCTCTCAGCTTGGATTTCTTGATCAGGCCTTCGTACTGGTGGGCCAGAAGATAGCCCTGGATCTGGGCGACCGTGTCCATGGTGACCGAGACGACGATCAGCAGCGAGGTGCCGCCGAAGTAGAACGGCACCGCGGCGTAGGAGATCAGGATCTCCGGGATCAGACAGACGACCGACAGATAGGCGGCGCCGACCACGGTGATGCGCGACAGGACGTGGTCGATGTACTCGGCGGTGCGCTCGCCGGGGCGGATGCCCGGGATGAAGCCGCCGTGCTTCTTGAGATTGTCGGCCGTCTCGGTCGGGTTGAACACGATCGCCGTGTAGAAGAAGGCGAAGAAGACGATCAACCCGATATACATCACCAGGAACAGCGGACGGCCGTGGCCGAGCTGCGTGGTGATCACGTTGAGCCACTCCGGCCCCTGCCCCGCGTTCAGGTTGGCGACCGTGGTCGGCAGCAGGAGCAGCGACGAGGCGAAGATCGGCGGGATGACGCCCGAGGTGTTGAGCTTGAGCGGCAGATGCGAGGTCTGCCCCTCGAACATGCGATTGCCGATCTGGCGCTTCGGATACTGGATCAGCAGCCGGCGCTGCGCCCGCTCCATGAACACGATGAAGCCGATCACGACGACCGACATGACCATGATGAGCAGGATCACGCCGGTCGACATCGCGCCCTGGCGGCCGAGCTCGAACATGCCGACGAGCGCGCCGGGCAGCTCGGCGACGATGCCGGCCATGATGATCAGCGAGATGCCGTTGCCGATGCCGCGCGCCGTGATCTGCTCGCCGAGCCACATCAGGAACATGGTGCCGCCGGTGAGCGTGATCACCGTGGAGATGCGGAAGAACCAGCCCGGATCGGTCACCACCGAGCCGGCGCCCTCGAGCCCGACCGAGATGCCGTAGGCCTGGAAGACCGACAGGATCACGGTGAGATAGCGGGTGTACTGGTTGATGACCTTGCGGCCCTGCTCGCCTTCCTTCTTCAGGTTCTCGAGCGTCGGCGAGACCGTCGTCAGCAGCTGGACGATGATCGAGGCCGAGATGTACGGCATGATGTTCAGCGCGAAGATCGCCATCCGGTGGATGCCGCCGCCCGCGAACATGTTGAACATGCCCAGGATGCCGCCCGCCTGGGTGCGGAAGATCTGCTCCCACTGCCCCGGATCGATGCCGGGCAGCGGGATGTAGGTGCCGAGCCGGTAGACGAGCAGCGCCCCGAGCGTGAACCAGATACGCTTCTTGAGCTCCTCGGCCTTGGCGAAGGCCGAGAAGTTGATGTTCGCCGCGAGTTGCTCTGCTGCAGAAACCATGTCGAGGCTCCGGTTGCCGCCCTTGCCGGTACGACCGGTCGGCGCGTCCCGCTATATGGGGATCAGCCGGCCTGTTCGCCCGTCGATTCAGCGGCCTCTTGGCGCGGCGCCAGCACCTTGACGGTGCCGCCGAGCTTCTCGACCGCGGCGACCGCCGAGGCGGTGGCGCCGTAGACCTCGAACTGGAGCTTCGCGGTCAGCGTGTCGGCGCCGTTGCCGAGCAGCCGGACGCCGTCGCGGGCGCGCCGCAGCACGCCGGCCTTGACCAGCGCCGCGACGTCGACGACCGCGCCCGCATCGAGCCGGCCCTTGTCGACCGCGAGCTGGACCCGGCCGAGATTCACCTCGTTCAGGTCGAGCGCGAAGATGTTGTTGAAGCCGCGCTTCGGCAGGCGCCGATGCAACGGCATCTGGCCGCCCTCGAACCCCTTGATGGCGACGCCGGTGCGCGCGGTCTGGCCCTTGCCACCGCGGCCGCCGGTCTTGCCCTTGCCGGAGCCGATGCCGCGGCCGACGCGGATGCGCGACTTGCGGGCCCCGGCCTTGTCGGCGATCTCGTTGAGCTTCATGACGATTCCTCAAGTCTTCGGGGTCGCGCGGGTGCTGCGGCGCCCTCGCCGGGCAGCCGGACCGGCCGGGGACCTGCCCCGGCCGCGACCGAAATCACTCTTCGACCACCCGGACCAGGTGGTGGACCTTGTTGATCATGCCCCGCACCGACGGGGTGTCCTTCAGCTCGGACACCCGGCCGATCCGGTTGAGGCCGAGGCCGATCAGCGTCTCGCGCTGATCATGCCGGCGGCGGATCGGGCTGCCGGTCTGCTCGACCTTGATGGTCTTGGTTTCGCTCGCCATGCTGGTTCTCCCGGCCGTCAATCGGTGACGGTCTCGTCGGCGCCCTCGCGGCGACGCGACTGCAGGGCCGAGACCTTGATGTTGCGCCGGGCGGCGACGGAGCGCGGCGAGTCCTGGTGCTTGAGCGCGTCGAAGGTCGCCCGCACCATGTTGTACGGGTTCGACGAGCCGAGCGACTTCGCCACCACGTCCTGCATGCCGAGCGTCTCGAAGACGGCGCGCATCGGGCCGCCCGCGATGATGCCGGTGCCCGCAGGCGCGGCGCGCAAGAACACCTTGCCGGCGCCGTGGCGACCCGCCACGTCGTGGTGGAGCGTCCGGCCCTCGCGCAGCGGCACCCGGATGAGGCCACGCTTGGCCGCGTCGGTCGCCTTGCGGATCGCCTCCGGAACCTCGCGGGCCTTGCCGTGGCCGAAGCCAACCCGGCCCTTCTGATCGCCGACGACGACCAGCGCCGCGAAGCCGAAGCGCCGGCCGCCCTTCACCACCTTGGCGACGCGATTGATGTGGACGAGCTTGTCGGTGAACTCGCTGTCCCGCTCCTCGCGGTCGCGTCCGTGCTCACGAGCCATGTGAAACCGTCTCCCTCGGGCGATCGCCCGTCATCGCCCTTAGAAATTCAGCCCGCCCTCGCGGGCGCCGTCGGCCAGCGCCTTGACGCGGCCGTGATAGATGTAGCCGCCGCGATCGAAGACCACGTCCTTGACGCCCTTAGCGACGGCCCGCTCGGCGACGAGCTTGCCGATCACCTTGGCGGCCTCCTTGTCGGCCCCGGTCTTGAGGCTCGACCGGAGGTCCTTCTCCAGCGTCGAGGCGGAGGCCACGGTCACACCCTTCAGGTCGTCGATGACCTGCGCGTAGATGTGCTGGGACGAGCGGAACACCGAAAGCCGCAGCCGGTCGCCGGCCGCCGCCTTGATGGCCCGGCGGACGCGGCTGGTGCGCCGCGCCGTCTTGATATTGAGCCTGGACATCGTGCGCTCCGCTATTTCTTCTTGCCTTCCTTGCGGAAGATGTATTCGCCCGCGTACTTGACGCCCTTGCCCTTGTAGGGCTCCGGCGGCCGGTAGGCGCGGATCTCGGCCGCGACCTGCCCGACCTTCTGCTTGTCGATGCCGCTGATCACGACCTCGGTCGGCTTGGGCGTCACGATCGCGATCCCTTCGGGGATCGGATACAGGACGTCGTGGCTGAAGCCGAGGGCGATCTGCAGGTTCTTGCCCTGCACGGCGGCGCGATAGCCGACGCCGACGATCTCGAGCTTCTGCTCGAAGCCCTTGCTCACGCCCGTGAACATGTTCGACACGAGGGTCCGCGAGGTGCCCCACATGGAGCGCGCCCGCTTGGTCTCGTTGCGCGGATCGACCTTCACGGCGCCCTGCTCCATCTTCACGACGACGTCGTCGGGAAGCACGAGCTGGAGGGCACCCTTGGGGCCCTTCACCTTGACGGTCTGGCCTTCGATATTGGCGGTCACTCCGGAGGGGACCGGCACCGCCTTCTTGCCGATGCGAGACATTCCGGCTCCCTTTAGAACACGGTGCAGAGGATCTCGCCGCCCACGTTCGCGTCGCGCGCGGCGTGGTCGGCCATGACGCCCTTCGGGGTCGACACGATGGCGACACCGAGACCGTTGTTGACCCGCGGCAGCGCCTTGACGGAGGCGTAGACGCGGCGGCCGGGCTTCGACACGCGGGCGATCTCGCGGATCACCGGGGTGCCGTCGAAATACTTCAGCTCGATCTCGAACTCGGTCCGCCCGTCGGCGTGCTCGGTGGTCGAGAAGTCGCGGATGTAGCCCTCGCTCTTGAGGACCTCGAGCACGCTGGCGCGCAGCTTCGAGCCGGGAGTCGACACCTTCGACTTGGCGCGCAGCTGAGCGTTGCGGATGCGGGTGATCATATCGCCGATCGGATCGTTCATGGCGACGCCCTCCTCACCAGCTCGACTTGAGGAGGCCCGGGATCAGGCCCTTGGAACCGAGCTCGCGCAGCGCGATGCGGCTCATCTTCAGCTTGCGATAATAGGCGCGCGGACGCCCCGTGACCTCGCAACGGTTGCGGATGCGGGTCTTCGAGCCGTTGCGCGGCATCTCGGCGAGCTTCAGGGTCGCGGCGAACCGCTCCTCCATCGGCTTGTCCTTGTCGTTGGCCTCGGCCTTCAGCCGGGCCCGCTTCGCCGCCTGCTGGGCGACGAGCTTGCGCCGATGCTCGTTCTTCTCGACAGAGCTCTTCTTCGCCATTCGATGCTCCTAACTCCGCGTCTGAGACGGGCTGTCGGTCCGTCTCACTGCCGGAACGGGAAATTGAAAGCGGCCAGGAGGGCGCGGCCCTCCGCGTCGCTGCGCGCCGTGGTGCAGACCGTGATGTCCATGCCCCACACCTCGGCGACCTTGTCGTAGTCGATCTCGGGGAAGATGATGTGCTCCTTCACCCCGAGCGTGTAGTTGCCGCCGCCGTCGAAGCTCTTCGGATTGAGCCCGCGGAAGTCGCGGACGCGCGGCAGCGCGATGTTGATCAGCCGGTCGACGAACTCGTACATCCGGTCCTTGCGCAGCGTGACCTTGCAGCCGATCGCCTGGCCCTCGCGGACCTTGAAGGTCGCGATCGACTTGCGCGCCTTGGTGATGACCGGGCGCTGGCCCGAGATCATCGCCAGGTCGGCGGCCGCCTGCTCGACCTTCTTGCGGTCCGCGACACCCTCGCCGACGCCCATGTTGATCACGATCTTGGTGATCTTCGGGACCTCGAACTTGTTCTTGTAGCCGAACTGCTCGGTCAGCTTCTGCTTGACCGTCTGGTCGTACTGCACCCGCAGGCGCGACGGGCCCTTCGACGCCTCGACCTCGCCGGCGGCGGCCGCCTTCGGGGCGGCGCTCTTGGCGGCCTTGGCGGCGGCCTTCTCGGCCTTCGGATTCGGAGCGGCCGGATGCGCGCCCTTGGCGCCCTTCGCGTCCGGCTTGGCGCCCTTCTTGGCGTCCTTCTTGTCCTCAGCCATTGATCTCGGCTCCCGAACGCTTCGCGAAACGGACCTTCTTGCCGTCCGCCAGAATCTTGAACCCGATGCGGGTCGGCTTACCGTCCTTCGGATCGGCGACCGCGAGATTGGACAGGTGCACGGGCGCCTCCTTGGAGATGATGCCGCCCTCCTGCTGGGCGGACTGGCGCTGGTGCCGCTTGACCATGTTGACGCCGCGCACGAGCGCGCGGTTCTCGGTCGGACGGACCTCGATCACCTCGCCGGTTCGGCCCTTGTCGCGTCCGGTGAGAACGACGACCTTGTCGCCCTTGCGGATCTTCGCAGCCATCACAGGACCTCCGGGGCGAGCGAAATGATCTTCATGTGGTTCTTGGCGCGGAGCTCGCGCGGCACCGGTCCGAAGATGCGGGTGCCGACCGGCTCCATCTGGGCATTGATCAGGACGGCGGCGTTCCGGTCGAACCGGATCGCCGAGCCGTCGGCACGACGAATGTCCTTCGCCACACGGACGACGACCGCCTTCATGACGTCGCCCTTCTTCACGCGGCCGCGCGGGATCGCCTCCTTCACGGACACCACGATGACGTCCCCGATGGTCGCGTACTTGCGCTTCGAGCCGCCCAGCACCTTGATGCACATGACGCGGCGCGCGCCGGAATTGTCCGCCACATCGAGATTGGTCTGCATCTGGATCATGATGAGCCGCCTTGTTCTTTCGTTATGGAGCGCGCGGCCTTACTTCGCGCGCTTCTCGCCCTGGACGACCGACCACCGCTTCAGCTTGGAGATCGGACGATGCTCCTCGATCCACACGGTGTCGCCCACGGCGTACTGGTTGGTCTCGTCGTGCGCGTGGTACTTCTTGGAGCGCCGGACGGTCTTCTTCATGACGGGGTGAGTGAAACGACGCTCGACCCGCACGATGACGGTCTTGTCCTGCTTGTCGCCCACCACGACACCCTGCAGCATGCGCTTCGGCATCGTCGTTCTCCTTACTTCGTACCGGCGGCTGCGCGCTTGGTCTGCGCCACCGTCTTGATCCGGGCGATGTCGCGGCGGACCTGCCGCACCCGCGAGGTGTTCTCGAGCTGACCCGTCGCCTTCTGGAAGCGCAGGTTGAACTGCTCCTTCTTCAGCTTCAGGAGCTCGTCGTCGAGCTGGTCGACCGTCATGGTGCGGAAGTCTTCGATCTTGGCCATGGCGTGTCCGCTCCCTACTCGGCGATGCGCTCGATGAAGCGCGTCTTGATCGGCAGCTTGGCGGCCGCCAGCGTGAGCGCCTCGCGGGCGATCTCGCTCGTCACGCCGTCGACCTCGAACAGGATGCGGCCGGGCTTCACGCGCGCCACCCAGTACTCGGGCGCGCCCTTGCCGGAGCCCATTCGGACTTCGAGCGGCTTCTTGGAGATCGGCACGTCCGGATAGATGCGGATCCACACCCGGCCGGCGCGCTTCATGTGGCGCGTCATGGCCCGGCGGGCCGCCTCGATCTGGCGGGCCGTGATCCGCTCCGGCGCCATCGCCTTCAGGCCGAACTGGCCGAAGGCCAGGGTCGTCCCGCTGGTCGCAACACCTTTGATGCGGCCCTTGTGCGCCTTGCGGAACTTCGTGCGCGCTGGTTGCAGCATGGATCGTCGCCTTTCTTATGTCCTTGTGCGACCGCGCGTCACGCCGCGTCGCGCCGCGGACGGCTCGAGCCGCCGCTGGCGTCGGCCTCGGCCGCGCGCTTGTCCTGCGCCATCGGATCGTGCTCGAGGATCTCGCCCTTGAAGATCCACACCTTCACGCCGCAGGTGCCGTAGGTGGTGAACGCCGTGGCGACGCCGTAGTCGACGTCGGCGCGCAGCGTGTGCAGCGGCACGCGGCCCTCGCGGTACCACTCCATGCGGGCGATCTCGGCGCCGCCGAGTCGGCCGGAGCAGTTGATGCGGATGCCCTCGGCGCCGAGACGCATCGCCGACTGCACGGCGCGCTTCATGGCGCGACGGAAGGCGACGCGACGCTCGAGCTGCTGGGCGATCGACTCGGCCACGAGCTGCGCGTCGAGCTCGGGCTTGCGGATCTCGACGATGTTGAGCACGACGTCCGAGTTGGTCAGCGCCGCGACCTTGCGGCGGAGCTTCTCGATGTCGGCGCCCTTCTTGCCGATCACCACGCCCGGCCGGGCCGAGTGGATGGTGACGCGGCACTTCCGGTGCGGCCGCTCGATGACAATGCGGGAGACGGCGGCCTGCTTGAGCTGCTTGAGCAGCTCGGTCCGGATCGCCATGTCCTCGTGCATCAGCTTGCCGTACTCGTTCTTGCCGGCGAACCAGCGCGAATCCCAGGTACGGTTGATCCCGAGGCGCAGCCCGATCGGATTGACCTTCTGACCCATGGGGCTCTCCTCAGGATGCGGCGGCTTCGACCTGACGAACGACGATCGTCAGGTGCGAGAACGGCTTCAGAATCTTGCCCGAGCGACCACGGCCGCGCGGAACGAAGCGCTTGATCACCAGCGCCTTGCCCACGTGGGCCTGCGACACGACCAGGTCGTCGATGTCGAGGTCGTGGTTGTTCTCGGCGTTGGCGATCGCCGACTGCAGGCACTTGCGGACGTCGCGGGCGATGCGCTTGCGCGAGAACTCGAGGTCGGCGAGCGCAGTCTGCACCTTCTTGCCGCGAATGAGTTGCGCGACCAGATTGAGCTTCTGCGGGGAGACCCGGAGCATCCGGGCCACCGCCTTCGCCTCGTTGTCCGGGAGGCTGCGGGGACGTGCTGTCTTGCTCATCTCTCGTTCCCTCGCCTCACGCCCGCTTGGCTTTCTTGTCGCCGGAGTGGCCGTGGAACGTACGGCTCGGCGAGAACTCGCCGAACTTGTGCCCGACCATCTCCTCGGTCACCAGCACGGGGACGTGCTTGTGGCCGTTGTGGACCCCGAAGGTCAGCCCCACGAACTGCGGCAGAATCGTCGACCGCCGGGACCAGATCTTGATCACGTCGTGACGGCCGGACGAGCGGGCGGCTTCCGCCTTCTTGAGCAGATAGCCGTCGACGAACGGGCCTTTCCAGACGGAGCGCGCCATCTCGTGCTTCCTTACTTCTTCTTCCGCGCGTGGCGGCTGGAAACGATGAACTTGGTGGTGCTCTTGTTCTTGCGGGTCTTCTTGCCCTTGGTCGGGAAGCCCCACGGAGACACCGGATGCCGGCCGCCCGAGGTGCGGCCTTCGCCGCCGCCGTGCGGGTGATCGACGGGGTTCATCGCGACGCCGCGGTTGTGCGGCCGCTGACCGAGCCAGCGGGAGCGTCCCGCCTTGCCGATCGAGGTGTTCATGTGGTCCGGGTTCGACACCGCACCGACGGTCGCCATGCAGCGGCCGTGCACGAGGCGCTGCTCGGACGAGTTCATGCGCAGGATGACGTAGTCGCGGTCGCGGCCGACGATCTGCGCGTAGGTGCCGGCCGAGCGGGCGATCTGGCCGCCCTTGCCGATCTTCAGCTCGACATTGTGCACGATCGTGCCGATCGGCATCGAGGAGAGCGGCATCGCGTTGCCCGGCTTCACGTCGACCTTCTCGCCGGAGACGACCGTGTCGCCGGGCGCGAGGCGCTGCGGCGCCAGGATGTAGGCGAGCTCGCCGTCCTGATACTTGATCAGGGCGATGAAGGCCGAGCGGCCCGGATCGTACTCGATCCGCTCGACGGTCGCCGGCTGGTCGTGCTTCGCCCGCTTGAAGTCGACGAGACGCAGCGACTGCTTGTGGCCGCCGCCGCGGAACCGCACCGTGGTGCGGCCGGTGTTGTTGCGGCCGCCCGACGAGCTCTTGCCGACGGTGAGCGCCTTGACGGGCTTGCCCTTGTAGAGGCCCGAACGGTCGACCAGAACGAGCTGACGCTGGCCCGGAGTGGTCGGCTTGTATGTCTTGAGTGCCATCGCCGTTTCCTCAGAGCCCGGTGGTCACGTCGATCCGGTGCCCCTCCTCGAGGGTCACGATCGCCTTCTTGACGTCCGAGGTCTCGCCCTTCACGCCGCGGAAGCGCCGCAGCTTGCCCTTGCGGATCAGCGTATTGACGGCCTTCACCTTGACGTCGAAGAGCTTCTCCACCGCGTCCTTGATCTGCGGCTTGGTGGCGGTCTTGCGGACGTTGAAGAGCACCTGGTTGTGCTCGGACGCGACGGTGGCCTTCTCGGTGATGATCGGGCTGACGATCACGTCGTAGTGGCGCGGGTCTCGGGTGCTCATTTGAAGCGCGCCTCCAGCGCATCGACCGCGGCCCGCGTCAGCACCAGCTTGTTCCGACGCAGGATGTCGTAGACGTTGATGCCCTGGATCGGCAGCACGTCGATGTTCGGAATGTTGCGGGCCGCCAGCGAGAACTTCGACTCGAGCTCGGCGCCGTCGATGATCAGCGCGTTGGCGAGCCCGAGCTTCTCGAACCGCGCCTTGAGCGTCTTCGTCTTGCCGTCGTCGAGTGCCGCCTTGTCGAGCACGACGATGCCGCCGTCCTTCGCCTTGGCCGAGAGCGCGTGGCGCAGAGCCAGCGAGCGCACCTTCTTGGGCAGGTCGATCGCGTGGCTGCGCGGCTGCGGGCCGAAGGCGCGGCCGCCGCCGCGGAACTGCGGCACGCGGGCGGAGCCGTGACGGGCGCTGCCGGTGCCCTTCTGCTTGTACATCTTCTTGCCGGTGCGCCAGATCTCCGCGCGGTTCTTGACCGCGTGGGTGCCGGCCTGGCGGCGCGACAGCTGCCAGACGATGCAGCGCTGGATCAGGTCGGCGCGCGGCTCGAGACCGAAGATCTCGGCCGACAGATCGATCGAGCCAGCGGTGTCGCCGTCGAGGGTGGTGACCGTGAATTCCATCTTACGCTCCCTCGCCCGGTGCCGCAGCCTCGGTCGCCTCGCCGGCCGGGATCGCGCCATTCACCGCACCGTCCTCGGTCGGCAGACGGAACTTGCCCGGACGCGGAGCGTCCTTCGGCAGCGACTTCTTCACGGCGTCGCGCACCGTGATCCAGCCGCCCTTGACGCCCGGCACCGCACCCTCGACGAGGATGAGGCCGCGGTCGACGTCCGTCTGAACCACCTTGAGGTTCAGCGTGGTCACCCGCTCGACGCCGAGATGGCCGGCCATTTTCTTGTTCTTGAAGGTCTTGCCCGGATCCTGACGGCCGCCGGTCGAACCGTGCGAGCGGTGCGAGATCGACACGCCGTGCGAGGCGCGCAGGCCGCCGAAGTTCCACCGCTTCATCGGTCCGGCGAAGCCCTTGCCGGTCGAGGTGCCGGTGACGTCGACGAACTGCCCGACCACGAAGTGATCGGCCGTGATCTCGGCGCCGACCGGGATCAGCGCGTCGTCGTTCACGCGGAACTCGACCACCTTGCGCTTCGGCTCGACCTTCGCCACGGCGAAGTGGCCACGCTCGGCCTTGGGCGTGTTCTTCGGCTTCCTCGCGCCCGAGCCGAGCTGCATGGCGACGTAGCCGTTCTTGTCCATGGTGCGGTGAGCCACGACCTGGCACTTGGCCAGCCGGAGCACCGTGACGGGCACGTGCTCGCCCGCGTCGGTGTAGACGCGGGTCATCCCGAGCTTCTGTGCGATCACACCGGAACGCATCGTTCTCGTCCCTTTCTGCGCTCTACCGTGTCGCGCCTTAGAGCTTGATCTCGACGTCGACGCCAGCGGCGAGGTCGAGTTTCATCAGGGCGTCCACGGTCTGCGGGGTCGGATCGACGATGTCGAGCAGCCGCTTGTGAGTGCGCATCTCGAACTGCTCGCGGCTCTTCTTGTCGACGTGCGGCGAGCGGTTGACGGTGAACTTCTCGATCTTGGTCGGCAGCGGGATCGGCCCGCGAACCTGCGCGCCCGTCCTCTTGGCCGTCGCCACGATCTCGCGCGTCGAGGCGTCGAGAATCCGGTGGTCGAACGCCTTGAGGCGAATTCTGATGTTCTGGCCGTTCATGGTCTTCTCTGCCTCGATAGGCGCGAGTAGTGACTGCGAGGGGCGAATAGTGAGTAGCGAGTAGCGAGTAGCGAACGCCGTTCGCTACTCCCCATTCGCTATTCGCCGCTCACTCGATGATGCTGGCGACGACGCCGGCGCCGACCGTGCGGCCACCCTCGCGGATGGCGAAGCGCAGCTTCTCCTCCATGGCGATCGGCACGATGAGCTCGACCGTCATGGCGATGTTGTCGCCCGGCATCACCATCTCGGTGCCTTCCGGCAGGTGCACGACGCCGGTCACGTCGGTGGTGCGGAAGTAGAACTGCGGGCGGTAGTTGGTGAAGAACGGCGTGTGGCGGCCGCCCTCCTCCTTGGTGAGGATGTAGGCCTCGGCCTTGAACTTGGTGTGCGGCTTCACGGAGCCCGGCTTGCACAGCACCTGGCCGCGCTCGACGTCCTCGCGCTTGGTGCCGCGCAGCAGGCAGCCGACGTTGTCGCCCGCCTCGCCCTGGTCGAGCAGCTTGCGGAACATCTCGACGCCGGTGACCGTGGTCTTGACGGTCGGCTTGATGCCGACGATCTCGACTTCCTCGCCGACCTTCACGACGCCGCGCTCGATACGGCCGGTCACCACGGTGCCGCGGCCCGAGATCGAGAACACGTCCTCGACCGGCATCAGGAAGGGCTGGTCCTTCGGACGATCCGGCTGCGGGATGTAGTCGTCGACCGCCGCCATCAGCTCGAGGATCGCGTTCTTGCCGAGCTTCTCGTCCTTGCCCTCGAGCGCCATCAGGGCCGAGCCCTTGATGATCGGGATCTTGTCGCCCGGGAAGTTGTACTTGGAGAGGAGCTCGCGAACCTCGAGCTCGACGAGCTCGAGCAGCTCCGGATCGTCGACCATGTCGACCTTGTTCATGAACACGACCAGCGCCGGCACGCCGACCTGGCGGGCGAGCAGGATGTGCTCGCGGGTCTGCGGCATCGGACCGTCGGCGGCCGACACGACCAGGATCGCGCCGTCCATCTGGGCCGCGCCCGTGATCATGTTCTTCACGTAGTCGGCGTGCCCGGGGCAGTCGACGTGCGCGTAGTGGCGCTTCTGGGTCTGGTACTCGACGTGCGCGGTCGAGATGGTGATGCCGCGCGCCTTCTCTTCCGGAGCCTTGTCGATCTGGTCGTAAGCCGTGAACGTCGCGCCGCCCGTCTCGGCGAGGACCTTCGTGATCGCGGCCGTCAGCGTCGTCTTGCCGTGATCGACGTGCCCGATCGTGCCGATGTTGCAGTGGGGCTTGTTACGTTCGAACTTC
The DNA here is from genome assembly GCF_016653355.1 of Rhodoplanes elegans. Classification (GTDB taxonomy): domain Bacteria; phylum Pseudomonadota; class Alphaproteobacteria; order Rhizobiales; family Xanthobacteraceae; genus Rhodoplanes; species Rhodoplanes elegans. The sequence goes on from NZ_NHSK01000067.1 coordinate 38,859, forward strand.
TCTTTGGCCATCGGGACTCTCCGTTGCCTCTGGTCGTCTCTGTCGTTGCGGTCGTGGTGGTCAGGCCGCGCGCCCTCAGGCGAACTTGGCCTGCACCTCCTGAGCCACGTTGTTCGGAACCTGCTCGTAGTGGTCGAACTGCATCGTGAACGTGGCACGTCCCTGCGACATCGACCGCAGGGTGTTGACGTAGCCGAACATGTTGGCGAGCGGCACCATCGCGTTCACGACGTTGGCGTTGCCACGCATGTCCTGGCCCTGGATCTGGCCGCGGCGGGAATTGAGATCCCCGATGACCGAGCCCGTGTAATCCTCGGGCGTCACGACCTCGACCTTCATGATCGGCTCGAGCAGCACCGACCCGCCCTTCTGCAGGGCTTCGCGCAGCGCGGCGCGCGACGCGATCTCGAACGCGAGCGCCGACGAGTCGACGTCGTGGTACTTGCCGTCGATGAGCGACACCTTGAGGTCGACCACCGGGAAGCCGGCGAGCACGCCGGAGCCGAGGACCGAGTTGAGGCCCTTCTCGACGCCCGGGATGTACTCCTTCGGCACCGCGCCGCCGATGATCGCGTTCTCGAACGCGAACCCGGAGCCCGGCTCGCCCGGCTCGACCTGGATCTTCACGCCGGCGAACTGGCCGGAGCCGCCCGTCTGCTTCTTGTGGACGTAGTCGATCGTGACCGACTTGGTCAGCTTCTCGCGATAGGCCACCTGCGGCGCGCCGATATTGGCGTCGACCTTGTAGGTGCGCTTGAGGATGTCGACCTTGATGTCGAGATGCAGCTCGCCCATCCCCTTGAGGATGGTCTGGCCGGACTCCTGGTCGGTCGACACGCGGAAGGACGGGTCCTCGGCCGCGAGCTTGGCGAGCGCGACGCCGAGCTTCTCCTGGTCGGCCTTCGACTTCGGCTCGATGGCGATCTCGATGACGGGGTCCGGGAACTCCATCTTCTCGAGAATGACCTGGTTGTTCGGATCGCACAGCGTGTCGCCGGTGCGAGCCTCCTTCAGGCCGGCCAGCGCGACGATGTCGCCCGCATAGGCCTCCTTGATGTCCTCGCGGTTGTTGGCGTGCATCAGCAGCATGCGGCCGATGCGCTCCTTGCGCTCGCGCGTCGAGTTGACGACGCCCGTGCCCGACTGGAGGATGCCCGAGTAGATCCGGCAGAACGTGATGGTGCCGACGAACGGGTCGTCCATGATCTTGAAGGCGAGCGCGGCGAGCGGCTGGGTGTCCTCGGGCGGACGCACCACCTCGTTGCCCTTGGGGTCGATGCCCTTGATGGCCGGCACGTCGATCGGCGACGGCAGGAAGTCCACCACGGCGTCGAGCAGCGGCTGCACGCCCTTGTTCTTGAAGGCCGAGCCGCACAGCACCGGATAGAACGCACCGGTGATCACCGCCTTGCGGATCAGGCGGCGCAGCGTCGCCTCGTCGGGCTCGTTGCCCTCGAGGTAGGCCGTCATCACGTCGTCGTCGAGCTCGACGGCGGCCTCGATCATCATCTCGCGGTATTCTTTGGCCTGGTCGAGCAGGTCGGCCGGGATCTCGACGTCCTTGTAGCTGGCGCCGAGCGTCTCGTCGTCCCACACCACCGCGACCATGCGGATCAGGTCGATGAGGCCCTTAAACTGGCTCTCGGCACCGATCGGCAGCTGGATCGCCACCGGCTTGGCGCCGAGGCGGGTCTTGATGTCGTCGAGGCACTTGAAGAAGTCGGCCCCGATCTTGTCCATCTTGTTGGCGAAGACGATCCGCGGGACCTTGTACTTGTCGCCCTGGCGCCACACCGTCTCGGTCTGCGGCTCGACGCCCTGGTTGGAGTCGAGCACGCATACGGCGCCGTCGAGCACGCGGAGCGAACGCTCCACCTCGATGGTGAAGTCGACGTGCCCGGGCGTGTCGATGATGTTCAGGCGCTTGCCCCGCCAGAAGGCGGTCGTCGCGGCCGACGTGATCGTGATGCCGCGCTCCTGCTCCTGCTCCATCCAGTCCATGGTGGCGGCGCCCTCATGGACCTCGCCGATCTTGTGGCTCTTCCCGGTGTAGTAGAGGATCCGCTCCGTGGTCGTCGTCTTGCCGGCATCGATGTGGGCCATGATGCCGAAATTGCGGTAGTCCTCGATCGGATGCTGGCGCGCCACGGGGGGATCTCCTTCAATGTCTCTCGAGCTTCGCCCGCATCACCAGCGGTAGTGCGAGAACGCGCGGTTCGCTTCCGCCATGCGGTGCGTGTCCTCGCGCTTCTTCACCGCGTTGCCGCGGTTGTTGGAGGCGTCGAGCAGCTCGGCCGAGAGCCGCTCCGTCATGGTCTTCTCGTTGCGGTCGCGCGCCGCCGAGATCAGCCAGCGGATGCCGAGCGCCTGGCGGCGGTCGGTGCGGACCTCGACCGGCACCTGGTAGGTGGCGCCGCCGACGCGCCGCGAGCGCACCTCGATGGCCGGCATCACGTTGTCGAGCGCCGTCTGGAAGACCGACAGCGGGTTGCTCTTGGTCTTGCCCTCGATGATGTCGAAGGCGCCGTAGACGATCGCCTCCGCGGCCGACTTCTTGCCGGCGTACATGATCGAGTTCATGAACTTCGTGACGACGACGTTCCCGAACTTCGGATCCGGGAGGATTTCGCGCTTGTCTGCACGGTGACGACGAGACATGTCGTGTTCTCCCGGTTCTTACTTCGGCCGCTTCGCGCCGTACTTCGAACGGCGCTGCTTGCGGTTCTTGACGCCCTGGGTGTCGAGCACGCCACGCAGGATGTGGTAGCGCACGCCCGGCAGGTCCTTCACGCGGCCGCCGCGGATCATGACGACCGAGTGCTCCTGCAGATTGTGGCCCTCGCCCGGGATGTAGCCGATCACCTCGAACCCGTTGGTGAGGCGCACCTTGGCGACCTTGCGGAGCGCCGAGTTCGGCTTCTTCGGCGTCGTCGTGTAGACGCGCGTGCAAACGCCGCGCTTCTGCGGGCTCTGCTGGAGGGCCGGCACCTTCTTGCGCGCCCGCTGCGGGACCCGCGGATTACGGATGAGCTGATTGATCGTCGGCATCGCTCGCCTTCAGTCTCCCTGCGGGTGTTCCCCGCCCAGCGGGTTTTTCCCGACATCGCGGGTTTCCCCGCCTAACAGGCCCCCGTTGCCGGGATGCCCGCCCGCGTCGAAACGTTCGCGTTCGCGCTCACGCGCAAACGCACCGCGCGCCAACCCCCGCTGGAGGGGATGACGCCCCATCGACAGAGGACCACGTGGCGTCACCGCCTCGCGGTCTTGTACCCAGGACTGACAGTCGTGTGTCAGCGGCAGCGTTTGAGCGTCAATCGTCGAGGCTGCAGTGTCTCGCCGTCGAACCCGGACCTAAAGGCGCCGAATTCGTATTCGCGAGACAAGCCGTTCCGATCAGCGAAGCTCACCGCCTGCCGAAAAGTGGGCGGGTTTTAACGGCCACACCGGGTGAAGTCAAGCGCCAACGGCTTCACGCCTGCGAGGTTTTTCCCCGCGCTGCCCGTATCCTGGGCGATCCCGTCACGGCGCCGGATCGAGACCGACGATGGCGCCCTCGTGGCTGCGCAAGTATATTTCTCCGACGACCTCCTCGCCGTCACGATCGGCCGACGACGACACCAGAATCCGTCCGTTCGAGACGGCACCCCGCACCGTGAGGCTGACCGGCTCGGCGCCGAGATTGAGGGCGACCATGACGCGATCGGCGTCGAGCGAGCGGACATAGACGAGGAGATCGCCGCTCGCCGCGATCGGCTCGTAGCTGCCGCGGGTCAGCGCCGGCCGGCGCCGGCGCAGAGCGATCAGGCGGCGGTAGAGATTGAACAAAGAACCGGCGTCATCCCGTTGATTTTCAACATTTTCAATCTCCGAATCGGCAGCCGTCGGGAGCCACGGCTCGGCCTCCGTGAAGCCGGCCGACTCGCCCCGCTCCCACTGCATCGGCGTGCGGCAGCCGTCGCGGCCGACGCCGATTCCCGGCACGTTCTTCTCGTACGGGTCGCGCACCCGGTCCGGCGGGATGGCGACGTCGACCATCCCGATCTCCTCGCCGTAATAGATGGTCGGCGTCCCGCGCAAGGTGAGCAGCAGCATCGCGGCGACCCGGAGCTGCTCCCGACCGATTCGACTGCCGACCCGCGGGCGGTCGTGATTCCCCAGCACCCAGTTCGGCCAGCCGCCGCTCGGCAACGACGCCTCGTACTCCTCGACGAGCTGGGCGATTCGCCGGGCGTCCCAGGGCGCGTTCAGTAGCGCAAAGTTGAACGGCAGATGGGCGCCCGAGAGGTCCGTCCCGTAATAAGCGACCAGGCGCTCGATCGGCAGGTAGATCTCACCGATCAGGACCCGCTCGTCGAACTCCTCCACCACCCGGCGCATCCCGGCGATGACGTCGTGCACCTCGGGACGGTCGGTGGTGTAGAGCGGCACGACCGATTCGACCGGCGGCCGCCCCGGCTGCCAGTCGGGATTCGGCGGGTTGTCGCGGAAGGCGTCGTCCTTGATCAGGTGCCAGATCACGTCGACCCGGAAGCCGTCGACTCCGCGCTTCAGCCAGAACCGCATGACGTCGTGGACGGCCTCGCGCACCGCCGGGTTGCGCCAGTTGAGGTCGGGCTGAGCCTTCAGGAAGGCGTGGTAGTAGTATTGGCCGGTCGCCGGGTCGAACTCCCAGGCGCTGCCGCCGAACTCCGACAGCCAGTTGGTCGGCGGCCCGCCGTCGGGCGCTGGATCGTGCCAGATGTACCAGTCGCGCTTCGGGTTGTCGCGCGACGACCGGCTCTCCTCGAACCAAGGGTGGCGGTCGGAGGTGTGATTGGGGACGAGGTCGAGCAGCACCTTGAGGCCGTGCGCATGCGCCGCCCTTAGCAGCGCGTCGAAGTCGTCGAGCGAGCCGAAGATCGGATCGATGCCGGTGTAGTCGGAGATGTCGTAGCCGAAGTCCGCCATCGGCGACGGGAAGATCGGCGACAGCCACAGCGCGTCGACGCCGAGCTCGACCAGGTGCGGCAGCCGCCGCAGGATGCCGGCGAGGTCGCCGATCCCGTCGCCGTTCGAGTCCTGAAACGAGCGCGGGTAGATCTGGTAGAGAATCCCGGTCTGCCACCACGACGGCGGCCGTCCGGGCGCGAGCCCGGCTGTGCTGTGTTCGGATGTGGTGTGCTCGGCCAGCGCGTCCATGGCGGCCCCCTCTTCGTCCATCGGCATACCGGTAGACGAACGCAGCCGGGGCCACCCGGTTCGCCGCATTTTTGCAGAGCAGCACAGTTTCGTAGGGTGGGCAAAGGTGCGCCACAGGCGCGCCGTGCCCACGCTGTCGACTCCACCGAAACTCCAGCGCCAATATGAGACCGCGTGGGCACGGCGCGTTCCGCGCCTTTGCCCACCCCCGAAGCAAAAGAGCCGCCCCGAGGGGCGGCTCTTTCTCGGCGTAGCTTACTCGGCGGCGGGCAGTGCCGCCGGCTGCTCCGGCGGCTTGTCCGACGACACCTTCTCGCGCTCCTCGAGGATCAGCGAGTCGCGCTTGCTGGCGATCTCGCGGAGCACATTCATCTGGGCGCCGGTGCCGGCCGGGATCAGGCGGCCGACGATGACGTTCTCCTTGAGCCCGTCCAGCGTGTCCGCCTTGCCGGCGACCGCCGCCTCGGTGAGCACGCGGGTGGTCTCCTGGAACGACGCCGCCGAGATGAACGACCGCGTCTGCAGCGAGGCCTTGGTGATGCCGAGCAGGACCGGATGCGCCTTCGCCTCCTTCTTGCCCTCCTCGTGGGCACGGGCGTTGACCTCGTCGAACTCGACCCAGTCGATCTGCTCGCCCTGGATCAGGTCGGTCTCGCCCGAATCGTCGACCTCGACCTTCTGCAGCATCTGGCGAACGATCACCTCGATGTGCTTGTCGTTGATCTGCACGCCCTGCAGCCGGTAGACCTCCTGGATCTCGTTGACCAGATAGGCCGCCAGCTCCTCGACGCCCTTGACGGCGAGGATGTCGTGCGGGGCGGGATTGCCCTCGACGATGTAGTCGCCCTTCTCGATGAGGTCGCCGTCCTGCAGATGGACGTGCTTGCCCTTCGGGATCAGGTACTCGCGCGGCTCGACGTCCTTCTCGTTCGGCTCGATGGTGAGCCGGCGCTTGTTCTTGTAGTCGCGCCCGAACCGCACCGTGCCGGAGATCTCGGCGATGACCGCGGCCTCCTTCGGACGCCGCGCCTCGAACAGCTCCGCCACCCGCGGCAGACCGCCGGTGATGTCGCGGGTCTTGGCGCTCTCGGTCGGCATGCGCGCGATGGCGTCGCCGGCCTTCACCTTGGTGCCCGGATCGACCGAGAGGATGCAATCGACGGCGAGCTGGTAGCGGGCGTCGCCGCCGCGGGCCAGCTTCATCACCTTGCCCTCGTCGTCCTTGATGACGATCGAGGGACGCAGATCCTGGCCGCGGCCGGAAGCCCGCCAGTCGATGACGACGCGCTTGGCGATGCCGGTCGACTCGTCGAGCGTCTCGGACATCGACTGGCCTTCGACCAGATCCTCGAAGCCGATGGTGCCCTCCGCCTCGGTCAGGATCGGCCGGGTGTAGGGATCCCACTCGGCGATGCGCTGACCGCGCTTGATCTTGTCGCCCTCGTCGACCTTGACGCGCGAGCCGTACTGGATGCGGTGGACGGCGCGCTCGGTGCCGTCCTGATCCACCACCACCACGGCCATGTTGCGGGCCATGGCGATCAGCTCGCCGTCGGAGTTCCGCGCCATGCTGCGGTTCTTGATCCGGATCGTGCCTTCGAAGTTCGACTCGATGAAGGACTGCTCCGAGATCTGCGCCGCGCCGCCGATGTGGAACGTGCGCATGGTGAGCTGGGTGCCCGGCTCGCCGATCGACTGCGCCGCGATGACGCCGACCGCCTCGCCCATGTTGACCGGCGTGCCGCGGGCGAGATCGCGCCCGTAGCAGGCGCCGCACACGCCCGAGGTGGTCTCGCAGGTGAGCACGGAGCGGATCTTCAGCTCCTGCACGCCCGCCGTCACGATCTTCTCGACGTCACGCTCGTCGAGGAGCGTGTTGCGCGGCACGATCAGGTCGCCCGAGGCCGGGTCGCGGACGTCCTCGGCCACGGTGCGGCCGAGGATGCGGCTGCCGAGCGACGCCACCACGGTGCCGGCGTCGATGATCGCTCGCACCTTGATGCCGCCCGTCGTGCCGCAGTCGTCGGTCGTGATGATGCAGTCCTGCGCGACGTCGACGAGACGCCGGGTCAGGTAGCCCGAGTTGGCGGTCTTGAGCGCCGTGTCGGCGAGGCCCTTGCGGGCGCCGTGGGTCGAGTTGAAGTACTCGAGAACCGACAGGCCTTCCTTGAAGTTCGAGATGATCGGGCTCTCGATGATCTCGCCCGACGGCTTGGCCATCAGGCCGCGCATGCCGGCGAGCTGGCGCATCTGGGCGGGCGAACCGCGCGCTCCGGAGTGGGCCATCATGTAGATCGAGTTGATCGGCACCTCGCGGCCCGTCGTCTCGTCCTTCCGGACCGCCGAGATCTCGCGCATCATCTCGTCGGCGATCTGCTCGGTGCACTTCGACCAGGCGTCGACGACCTTGTTGTACTTCTCGCCCTGGGTGATCAGGCCCTCGAGGAACTGCTGCTCGAAGTCCTTCGCCTCGGTGCGGGTCTTGTCGACGATCTCCCACTTCTTGCGCGGCACCACCATGTCGTCCTTGCCGAACGAGATGCCGGCCTTGAACGCGTGGTGGAAGCCGAGCGCCATGATGCGATCGCAGAAGATCACGGTCTCCTTCTGGCCGCAGTGGCGGTAGACCGTGTCGATCATGTTGGAGATCTCCTTCTTCGTCATCAGCTTGTTGACGACGTCGAAGGGAACCTTGCGGTGGCGCGGCAGCACCTGGCCGAGGATCACGCGACCCGGCGAGGTGTCGTACATGCGCACGACCTCGTCACCGTTCTCGTCGAGGCCGATCCAGCGGTACTTGATCTTGGTGTGCAGCGTGACGGCGCGCTCGCCGAGCGCGTGCTCGATCTCGGCCATGTTGGAGAAGGCCTTGCCCTGCCCCGGCTCGTTGTCGCGAACGAGAGACAGGTAGTAGAGGCCGAGAACGATGTCCTGCGACGGCACGATGATGGGCGAGCCGTTGGCGGGGTGCAGGATGTTGTTGGTCGACATCATCAGCACGCGCGCCTCGAGCTGCGACTCGAGCGACAGCGGGACGTGCACGGCCATCTGGTCGCCGTCGAAGTCGGCGTTGAAGGCCGCGCAGACCAGCGGATGCAGCTGGATCGCCTTGCCCTCGATCAGCACCGGCTCGAACGCCTGGATCCCGAGGCGGTGCAGGGTCGGGGCGCGGTTCAGCAGCACCGGATGCTCGCGGATGACCTCGTCCAGGATGTCCCAGACCTCCGGCTTCTCCTTCTCGACGAGTTTCTTGGCCTGCTTCACCGTGGTCGACAGGCCCTTGGCGTCGAGCCGCGAGTAGATGAACGGCTTGAACAGCTCGAGCGCCATCTTCTTGGGCAGGCCGCACTGGTGCAGCTTGAGCTCGGGACCGACGACGATCACCGAGCGGCCCGAATAGTCGACGCGCTTGCCGAGCAGGTTCTGACGGAACCGGCCCTGCTTGCCCTTCAGCATGTCGGCGAGCGACTTCAGCGGGCGCTTGTTGGCGCCCGTGATGACGCGGCCGCGGCGGCCGTTGTCGAACAGCGCGTCGACGGCCTCCTGCAGCATCCGCTTCTCGTTGCGGATGATGATGTCCGGCGCGCGCAGCTCGATCAGCCGCTTGAGGCGGTTGTTGCGGTTGATGACGCGGCGATAGAGGTCGTTCAGGTCCGAGGTCGCGAAGCGGCCGCCGTCGAGCGGGACGAGCGGGCGCAGATCCGGCGGGATCACCGGCACGACGGTCAGGATCATCCACTCCGGCTTGTTGCCGGACTGGGTGAAGGCCTCGATCAGCTTGAGCCGCTTGGCGAGCTTCTTCGGCTTCAGGTCGGAGGTCGACTCGGCGATCTCCTTGCGCAGATCCGTCGCGAGCTTGTCGAGGTCCATGCCCTTGAGCAGCTCGCGGATCGCCTCGGCGCCGATCATCGCCGTGAAGCTGTCCGCCCCGTACTCGTCCTGCGCCCGCAGATACTCCTCCTCGGAGAGCAGCTGGCGATTCTGCAGCGGCGTGAGGCCGGGCTCGAGCACCACGTAGTACTCGAAATACAGGATCCGCTCGAGATCCTTCAGCGTCATGTCGAGCAGCAGGCCGATGCGGCTCGGCAGCGACTTCAGGAACCAGATGTGCGCCACCGGAGCGGCGAGCTCGATGTGGCCCATCCGCTCGCGCCGCACCCGCGACAGCGTCACCTCGACGCCGCACTTCTCGCAGATGATGCCCTTGTACTTCATGCGCTTGTACTTGCCGCACAAGCACTCGTAGTCCTTGATCGGACCGAAGATGCGGGCGCAGAACAGGCCGTCGCGCTCCGGCTTGAAGGTCCGGTAGTTGATGGTCTCCGGCTTCTTGATCTCGCCGTAGGACCACGACAGAATCTTTTCCGGGCTCGCGATCGAGATACGGATCTGGTCGAACACCTGGGCCGGCACCTGCGGCCCGAAAAGATTCATGACCTCTTGATTCATAGCTGTCTCCACACTTGGTGGGGTTCGACCGACAACCGATCCGCAGATCGTTCCGCCGCCGCCGAGTCGTTCCTTTGAAAACCGCCCGTGACGAACGCACGCGGGCACCGCGCCGCGGCGGGGGCCGCGGCGGCGGGAGGGCCGGGTGTCACCCGGCCCGCTGAACCGTCACTCGGCCGCCTCCGCGGTGTCGTTCGGGCCGCGCTGGTTCTTGGAGTTGTGCAGGTCGACGTTGAGGCCGAGCGAGCGCATCTCCTTGACGAGCACGTTGAACGACTCGGGGATGCCCGCCTCGAAGGTGTCGTCGCCGCGCACGATCGACTCGTAGGCCTTGGTGCGGCCGGCGACGTCGTCCGACTTCACGGTGAGCATCTCCTGCAGCGTGTAGGCGGCCCCGTAAGCCTCCAGCGCCCAGACCTCCATTTCGCCGAAGCGCTGTCCGCCGAACTGCGCCTTGCCGCCCAGCGGCTGCTGGGTGACGAGCGAGTACGGGCCGATCGAGCGGGCGTGGATCTTGTCGTCGACCAGGTGGTGGAGCTTCAGCATGTAGATGTAGCCCACCGTCACCTTGCGATCGAACTGGTCGCCGGTACGGCCGTCGAACAGCGTCACCTGCCCGGAGCTGTCGAGCCCGGCAAGTTTCAGCATGGTCTCGATGTCGTGCTCCTTGGCACCGTCGAACACCGGGGTGGCGATCGGCACGCCCTTGCGCAGGTTGGAGCCGAGCTCGACGAGCTCGCCCTCGCCCAGCGACTGGATGGTCTTGTCGTCGCCGTAGACCTTGTCGAGCGTCTCCTTGAGCGGCTTCAGGTCGGCGCGCCCGTAATACGCGTCGATCGCCTCGCCGATGCGCTTGCCGAGGCCGGCGCAGGCCCAGCCCAGATGCGTCTCGAGGATCTGCCCGACATTCATGCGGCTCGGCACGCCGAGCGGGTTGAGCACGATGTCGACCGGCTGGCCGTCGCCCAGGAAGGGCATGTCCTCGGCCGGCACGATCTTCGACACCACGCCCTTGTTGCCGTGACGACCGGCCATCTTGTCGCCGGGCTGGATCTTGCGCTTCACCGCGACGAAGACCTTGACCATCTTCATCACGCCGGGCGGCAGCTCGTCGCCGCGCTGCAGCTTCTCGACCTTGTCGAGGAAGCGCTGCTCCAGGCCCTTCTTGCTCTCCTCGTAGGACTTCCGGATCGCCTCGATCTCGCTCATCAGCCGGTCGTCGGCGGTGGCGAACAGCCACCACTGCGAGCGCGGATACTCGTCGAGCGAGGCGCGGACGATCTTGGAGTCCTTCTTGAAGCCCTTCGGGCCGGCGATCGCGGTCTTGCCGTCGAGCAGCTCGGCGAGGCGGCCGTAGACGTTGCGGTCGAGGATCGCCTGCTCGTCGTCGCGGTCCTTGGCGAGACGCTCGATCTCCTCGCGCTCGATGGCGAGCGCGCGCTCGTCCTTCTCGACGCCGTGGCGGTTGAACACCCGCACCTCGACGACCGTGCCCTGGACGCCCGGCGGCACTCGCAGCGAGGTGTCGCGCACGTCGGAGGCCTTCTCGCCGAAGATGGCGCGCAGGAGCTTCTCCTCCGGCGTCATCGGGCTCTCGCCCTTCGGCGTGATCTTGCCGACCAGGATGTCGCCGGCATGGACCTCGGCACCGATGTAGACGATGCCGGCCTCGTCGAGATTCTTCAGCGCCTCTTCCGAGACGTTCGGGATGTCGCGCGTGATCTCTTCCGGCCCGAGCTTGGTGTCGCGGGCCATCACCTCGAACTCTTCGATGTGGATCGACGTGAACACGTCGTCCTTCACGATCCGCTCGGAGAGCAGGATCGAGTCCTCGAAGTTGTAGCCGTTCCACGGCATGAACGCGACGAGCACGTTGCGACCGAGCGCGAGCTCGCCGAGCTCGGTCGACGGACCGTCGGCGATGATGTCGCCCTTGGCCACCGAGTCGCCCACCTTCACCAGCGGACGCTGGTTGATGCAGGTGTTCTGGTTCGAGCGCTGGAACTTCTGCAGCCGGTAGATGTCGACGCCCGACTTGGTCGGATCGAGATCTTCCGTGGCGCGCACCACGATACGGGTGGCGTCCACCTGGTCGATCACGCCGGTGCGGCGCGCCGCGATGGCGGCGCCCGAGTCACGCGCGACCACGCCCTCCATGCCGGTGCCGACGAACGGCGCCTCGGCGCGCACCAGCGGCACGGCCTGACGCTGCATGTTCGAGCCCATGAGGGCGCGGTTGGCGTCGTCGTTCTCGAGGAACGGGATGAGCGCCGCGGCGACCGAGACGAGCTGCTTGGGCGACACGTCCATGTAGTCGACGCGGTCCGGCGGCATCATCAGCACGTCGCCGGCGTGACGGCAGACGATCAGATCCTCGGTGAACTTGCCCTCGGCGTCGACCGGCTGGTTGGCCTGGGCGACGTAGTAGCGCCCCTCCTCCATGGCCGACAGGTAGATCACCTCGTCGCTGACCCGCCCGTCCTTGACGCGCCGGTACGGGGCCTCGATGAAGCCGTACTTGTTCACCCGCGCATAGGTGGCGAGCGAGTTGATCAGGCCGATGTTCGGGCCTTCCGGCGTCTCGATCGGGCAGATGCGGCCGTAGTGGGTCGGGTGCACGTCGCGCACCTCGAAGCCGGCGCGCTCGCGCGTCAGACCGCCCGGGCCGAGCGCCGAGAGGCGCCGCTTGTGGGTGATCTCCGACAGCGGGTTGGTCTGGTCCATGAACTGCGAGAGCTGCGACGAGCCGAAGAACTCGCGCACCGCCGCCGCCGCCGGCTTGGCGTTGATCAGGTCCTGCGGCATCACGGTGCCGATGTCGACCGAGCTCATCCGCTCCTTGATGGCGCGCTCCATGCGCAGGAGGCCGATGCGGTACTGGTTCTCCATCAGCTCGCCGACCGAGCGGACGCGCCGGTTGCCGAGATGGTCGATGTCGTCGATCTGGCCCTTGCCGTCGCGCAGATCCACCAGCGTCCTGATCACGCCGAGGATGTCGTCCTTGCGCAGCACCCGGATGGTGTCCGGGCACTGGAGATCGAGGCGCATGTTCATCTTCACGCGGCCGACCGCCGAGAGGTCGTAGCGCTCGCTGTCGAAGAACAGCGACTGGAACATGGCGCTCGCGGTGTCGATCGTCGGCGGCTCGCCCGGCCGCATCACCCGGTAGATGTCGAACAGGGCGTCCTCGCGCCGCATGTTCTTGTCGACTGCGAGCGTGTTGCGGATGTAGGCGCCGATGTTGACGTGGTCGATGTCGAGGACCGGGACGTCCTTGTAGCCGACCTCGGAGAGCAGCTTCAGGGTCTTCTCGGTGATCTCCTCGCCGGCCTCGACGTAGATCTCGCCCGTGTTGGCGTTGACGAGATCCTCGGCGATGTACGAGCCGATCAGCTCCTCGTCGGTCATCCGCAGCGCCTTCAGCCCCTTCTCCTGGAGCAGGCGCGCCTGGCGGACCGTGATCTTCTTGCCGGCCTCGACCACCACCTTGCCGGTGTCGGCATCGACGAGGTCGTTGATCGCCTTGTAGCCCTTGAGCCGGTTGGCGTCGAAGGGCACGCGCCAGCCGTCCTTGGTCTTCTTGTAGACGATCTGATTGTAGAAGGTGTTGAGGATCTCCTCGCCGTCCATGCCGAGCGCGTACATGAGCGACGTCACCGGGATCTTCCGGCGCCGGTCGATGCGCGCATAGACGATGTCCTTGGCGTCGAACTCGATGTCGAGCCAGGAGCCGCGATACGGGATGATGCGGGCGGCGAACAGGAGCTTGCCCGACGAGTGGGTCTTGCCCTTGTCGTGGTCGAAGAACACGCCCGGCGAACGGTGCATCTGGGAGACGATGACGCGCTCGGTGCCGTTGACGATGAAGGTGCCGTTGTTGGTCATGAGCGGGATGTCGCCCATGTAGACATCCTGCTCCTTGATGTCCTTGACCGACTTGGCGCCCGTCTCCTCGTCCACGTCGAACACGATCAGCCGCAGCGTCACCTTGAGGGGCGCCGCGTAGGTCATGCCGCGCTGGCGGCACTCGTCCACGTCGTACTTGGGCGGCTCGAACTCGTAGCGCACGAACTCGAGCTGCGCCGTGTTCGAGAAATCGGAGATCGGGAAAACCGACTTGAAGACGGCCTGCAGCCCTTCGTCCGGCCGCCCGCCTTTCGGTTCCTGGATCAGCAGAAACTGGTCGTACGACGCCTTCTGAACCTCGATGAGGTTCGGCATCTCCGCCACTTCCTGAATCTTGCCGAAGAACTTGCGAACCCGCTTACGACCGGTGAACGTCTCTGCCATCGTGGCCTCTCGCTTCCTCCGCCGGCCGAAATGGCCGCGGGGGGCTTCCGGGCGCATGCGAGCGCTGCCGGAAGCGGCATGCCGGGGGGCTCTTCGCGACGTCTCCCGCGACTCGTCCGCGCGCCCGCCGTTCAGGTGGGGCGGCCCGGGCTTGCCCGGACCGCTCGATCGTCATGTCGACCCGGGAGCGCCCTGGAGCGCGGCGCGACCCGGATCACGCAAACCTCGTGCCACCCGTGCGGACGGCGTCGACTCCGCAATATAGGAACGGAATCGATTGACAAAGCTCACGATTACTTGAGTTCGACCTTGGCGCCCACCTTCTCGAGGGTCGCCTTGATCTTCTCGGCCTCGTCCTTGTTGACGCCTTCCTTGACCGCCTTCGGGGCGCCCTCGACCAGGTCCTTGGCCTCCTTCAGGCCGAGACCGGTGAGCGCGCGCACCTCCTTGATGACCTCGATCTTCTTGTCACCGGCGGCGGCCAGGATGACGTTGAACTCGGTCTTCTCCTCGACCGGAGCGGCGGCAGCGGCAGCCGGGCCGGCCGCGACGGCGACGGCGGCAGCCGCCGACACGCCCCACTTCTCCTCGAGCAGCTTGGCCAGCTCGGCCGCCTCGAGCACGGTGAGGCTCGACAGGTCGTCAACGATCTTCTGCAGATCAGCCATTGCAGTCAGTCCTTGTTGGTTTCGACTAGTTCGGGTTGGCGAGCGTCACGCCTCGCCCTTGCTGGCATAAGCCTGAACCACCCGCGCGAGCTTGCCGGCCGGCGCGTTGACGAGCTGGGCCACCTTGGTCGCCGGGGCCTGCACGAGGCCGACGATCTTCGCGCGGAGTTCGTCGAGGGACGGCAGCGTGGCGAGAGCCTTGACGCCGTCGGGGTTCAGGGCGGTCTTCCCCATCGCTCCGCCGAGGATGACGAACTTGTCGTTCGCCTTGGCGAAGTCGGAGACGACCTTCGGCGCTGCGATCGGATCACCCGAGTAGGTGAGCACGGTCGGCCCCTTCAGAAGGGGCGCGACGATCGCCGCGTCGGTGCCATCAAGAGCGATCTTGGCGAGACGGTTCTTGGCGACCTTCACGGACGCGCCAGCCTGCTTGGCCTGCTTGCGCAGGGTCTGCATCTGGGCGACGGTCAGGCCGGCATAGTGAGCCACGACCACGACGTTGGAGGCCTTGAAGACCTCGTTCAGCGTCGTGACGAGCTCTTTCTTTGCCGCTCGATCCACGTCTTGCTCTCTCTGGTTGATGGCCGCGAGGGCCACCGGTTGCATCGACCGCCCCTGCCCCGCCTCTCGCGAAGCGGCACCGGGACGGCGCTTCTTGCCCTGTCCCCCTCGGGCGCGAGCGCGCCGTCGGGTCAACCCGAGTCGGAACCGTACGGGGTCTCCCCCGAAACCGATCTTCCCCGTCTGTGCAGGCCCTTACAGAGCGGAATTAAGCGTCTGCCGTTGCCGTGGGGCGCGGGCGGAAGCACCTGCAGTCTCGGACAGGACCAACCGTTCGAACGGAACGGCCGCGTGCCGCGGAGAGTTGGCAGATCCGTCCCCTGGTCCCTTCAGATCGATCCCGTCGGATGCCCAAAAGGAACAGAGTCCTGTACCGCCAGATTTTCCGAGAACACGCAAGGGCGCGCCGACAAAGGGCCGGCACGCCCGTGGGGGCTATTTAACGAGTCGAAAGCGGTTTGCCAAGCCCCTCCTCCCCGGTTCCCGAGAGAACCGGACGGAGGCGCAAAACATCGAACCCGGACGGCAACCAGACGAGCCGGCGGGGGTCTATCGAGACGAGCACGTCGGACCGCGCGTGTCGCGTGCCGTGCGCCTTGCACCCGTCCGGCCCCTTCTACGCGCCCATTATGTATAGAGTGTGAGCGGGATTTTCGCCCGGGAGCGCAGGGGCGCATGAGCGGCGCATGGCGCAGGGGCGTGTCGCGACCTCACGAAAAGGACCGGCCCCCGCCGGAGCAGGCGGCGGGGGCCAGTCTCTCGACCCGCGCGTGGCCACGGGAACGCCGGAGGCGTATGAGTACGGTCTAGCACGCCACCCCTTGTCCCGGTCTTTCCGAAGTCCGTCGAATTGTTTCAGTTGCGCATCCGGAGGAATGCCCGCACCGCGCTAATCCGGAAATGCGGCCTTCGACGTCGCGATCGTGTCCCGCAGCTCCGGGTGTCCGGCTCTCGGGGCGGCCGGCCGGGGTGGACCGATGGTCTCGCCCGGCAGGGTGATCCGAGCGACGAGCCCGTGCGGGCACGCATCAAGGAGCGCGAGCGTGCCGCCATGCGCCACCGCCACCACCTGGGCGATCGAGAGGCCGAGCCCGAACCCGGTGGTGCCGTCCATGCTGCGGGCACTCTCGCCGCGGGCGAACGGACGCAGCATCGCGGCCTTCTGGGCGGCCGGAATGCCGGGGCCGTCGTCCTCCACGTCGATCTCGACCCGGTCCCTCGCGAGGTTCAACCGCACCGTCGCCCGTCCGGCGTAACGGACTGCGTTGTCGACGAGATTCGTCACCGCGCGCTGCAGGTCGTCGGGGTGTCCCATGATCGCGGCGTGGTCCGGCCCCGAATAGGTGACGGCGTGGCCGAGATCGGCGAACTGGTCGCACACCGTGGTCAGGCTGGCGGTCAGGTCGACCATGACGGGGGCCCGCGCCGACTGGCCGCTGCGCATGAAGACGAGGAGCGACTCGACCATCCCCCGCATCTGGTCGAGGTCGGCCAGCGCCTGCGTCCGCAGGCTGTCGTCCTCGATGAACTCGCTGCGCAGCCGCAACCGGGTGATCGGGGTGCGCAGGTCGTGCCCGACCGCCGCCAGCATCCGGGAGCGTTCCTCCACCATCGCTTTAACACGCGCTCGCATCTCGTTGAGCGTACGAGCCGCGATCCGAATCTCCTGCGGCCCCCGCTCGGGCAGCGGGACGATCTCGCCGTCGGGCCTGAAGGCCTCGGCCGCCGTGGCGAAGGCGCGCAGCGGGCGCGTGAGGGCGAGCGCCGCCCAGCCGCTCAGCACGGTGACCAGGCTCGCCAGGATGAGGATCGAGACCTGCAGGGGGCCGAAGGGCGGCCGCCGCCGCGGGGCCACGGTCGCCGACAGGGCCGTTCCGTCCCGCAGCCGGACCGTGACGCGCCGGGGCGCGCCGGGCTCCGCCGGCGCCAGGGCCACGACCGTGACGCCGGCCGGCAAGGCGCGCAGCTCGCGATCGAGCCCCCAGGGCGACGCCTCGGGCGGCGGCCCGCCGGCTGGGGGTGCGGCACCGGGCCGTTGCGCGGGACCGGGTGGCGGCGGGAGGTCGGGCGGCGGCGGCGCCCCGGTGCGCACGAGGTCGAACTTCGGGAACGCGGTCGCGGCCCGCGCGATCAGGGCGTCGCGGCCGGCCGGATCGGCGTCGGCGAGCCGCACGATCGCGACGAACTGCGCCGCCGTGTCTTCGCGGACCCGCCCGTCGTCGCGGTCGCCGAGAAAGAACAGCAGCGTCAGCAGCCCGTGGATCCCGACGAGCGAGACCAGGACCAGCCCGGCGATCTGGGTGCCGATGGAGAGGGGGAACAGCCGGGCGAGCGCGCGCCTCATGACGCGACGGCGACCTCCGGCGTGAACACGTAGCCGCCGGACCGCACCGTCCGGATGATCTCGGGGTGGTGCGGGTCGGGCTCGATCTTGCGCCGCAGCCGGCTGATCAGCACGTCGATCGAGCGCTCGAAGGCGCCGGCCGCCCGCCCCTGCGTCAGGTCGAGGAGCTGGTCGCGCGACAGCACCCGCCCCGGGTGCTCGCACAGCGCCTGCAGGAGGTCGAACTCGCCGCCCGTGATCGCGACCGCCCCGCCCTCCGGATTGGTCAGCTTGGCGAGCCCGCAATCGAGCCGCCAGCCGAGGAAGCTCAGCACGCGCGGGCGCCGGCCGGCGGGACCGCGCAGCAGCGAGTCGCTTCGCCGCAGAACGGCGCGCACCCGGGCGAGCAGCTCGCGCGGGTTGAACGGCTTGACGAGGTAGTCGTCGGCGCCCATCTCGAGCCCGACGATGCGGTCGACCTCCTCGCCGCGGGCCGACAGGATGATCACCGGCACGCTGGAGGCGTTGCGCAGCCGGCGGCACAGGCTCAGCCCGTCCTCGCCGGGCAGCATCAAGTCGAGCACGACGAGATCGATCCGGCTCGTCCCCATCACCCGGTCCATCTCGCGGCCGTCGCCGGCGAGCGACACGCGGCATTCGTTGGCGCGCAGATAGCGGGCGACGAGGCGGCTGATCTCCTGATCGTCCTCGACCACCAGAATATGCGGAGAGTCGGTCATTCGGGCCCCCGTTGGTCGTCTCGCATACGCATGTTTCGGCGGGTCCAGGCGCCGATTTTTGTTTCTGTCTGTTTCCGTGACGTCTCCCGAAACGCCTCGAAACAACTTCGCGGGCCGGGGCAACATTCCATTGAACATGCGGGACCATCGTCGCCGCGCGTTCCGATACACCGGCACGCCCGGGTTTTCCACCGGTGCGTCCTTGCGCCCCCCGTCGCGGCGCCCGTCTGGCGGCGCGCTTCCGCGGACGCGCCCCTGATCCGCGACGTCGCGAGCCGATCGCGGCGATCACGCGCCGCGGCGCGCTGTTCCTGCCGGAGGCGGTCTGTTAAACCGGCGCCGTCCGTCGCGCCGAGTCGAACCATGATCGCAGTCACGGCCCGTCCCGCGTCCCGGCCCCGACCGGCCGGTTCATCGTCGACGCGCCGCGCCGGACCGGAGCGCGCGGCATGAGCCGGACGGCCCTGATCGTCGGCATCTCGGGCCAGGACGGCAGCCTGCTCGCCGCGCGGCTGCTGGCCGAGGGCACGGTCGTGCACGGCACGTCGCGCGACGCCGCCGCCAATCCATTCGCCAATCTGGTCCGGCTCGGCATCCGGGATCGTGTCACGGTCCACGGCTGCGCCCCCGAGCGGGTGGCCGAGGTCCGCCGCCTGATCGAGACGGTGCGGCCGGACGAGATCTACAATCTCTCGGCCCAGAGCTCGGTCGGGGCCTCTTTCGCGGCGCCGCGCGAGACCACCGACAGCATCCTCGGCGCCACCCTCGGCCTCCTCGACGCGATCCGCGACGTCGCGGCGCCGATCCGCTTCTGCAATCCCGGCTCGGGCGAGTGCTTCGGCGACACCGGGCCGGAGGGGGCCGACGAGACGACGCCGTTCCAGCCGCGCAGTCCCTATGCGGAGGCCAAGGCGGCGGCCCAGCAGGCGGTCGCGACCTATCGCGAGCACTTCGGCCTGTTCGCCGTCACGGCGATCCTGTTCAACCACGAGTCGCCGCTGCGGCCGGAGCGCTTCGTCACCCAGAAGATCGTCCGTGGGGCCGCCCGCATCGCGGCCCGCCTCGCCGCCGGCGATATCGCCGAGCCGCTGCCGCTCGGCAATCTCGACGTGACCCGCGACTGGGGCTGGGCCGCCGAGTACGTCGATGCCATGTGCCTGATGGTGCGGGCCGCGGCGCCCGAGGACCTCGTCGTCGCCACCGGCCGCGCCGCGACCCTGCGGGACTTCGCGGCGGCCGCCTTCGCGGCCTTCGGGCTCGACTGGGAAGCGCACGTCGTCTCGGTCGCCGAGCTCAAGCGGCCCTCCGACATCGCCGTCTCGCTGGGCCGGCCCGAACGGGTGCGTGACAAGCTCGGCTGGGTCGCCACGACCCGCATGCCCGAGCTGGTCGGGCGGCTCGCCGAGGCCGTCGACAGCCGCGGGCCCGCGGACCGGTGATCGGCCCGCGGCGGCCTGGCCTTTTTGCCCGGCCGCATTGGACGCGGTATCGATGGCGTCCCGGCGCCGGCCGCTCCGGCCCGCCGCCGTCCCGCCTCCGGAGTGTCCCGCCATGCCCATGAGGGCCGCCGAGTTGATCGCCCCTTTCCGCATCACCAAAGGCCGCAAGTTCGCGCTGTCCGACATCGCGCCCGACGACACGCTCGGCCTCGACATCGAGAAGGAGGAGGCCAAGCTGCACATCGCGGCCGGCGTCGAGAAGCTCTCGGAGATGCAGGAGAAGCTCTACGCCCAGGACCGCTGGTCGGTGCTGCTCATCTTCCAGGCCATGGACGCGGCCGGCAAGGACGGCGCCATCAAGCACGTGATGTCGGGCGTCAATCCGCAGGGCTGCCAGGTCACCTCGTTCAAGCAGCCCTCGGCGCTCGAGCTCGACCACGACTACATGTGGCGCTGCCTGACCCATCTGCCGGAGCGCGGCCGCATCGGCATCTTCAACCGCTCCTATTACGAGGAGGTGCTGGTCGCCCGCGTGCACGAGGCGGTGCTGGCGCGCCAGAAGCTCCCCCCGCAGCTCGTCGGCAAGCACATCTTCGCGGAGCGCCACGAGGACATCGCGAATTTCGAGCGCTATCTCGCCCGCAACGGCACGCTGATCCTGAAGTTCTTCCTGCACGTCTCCAAGAAGGAGCAGAAGCGGCGCTTCATCGAGCGGCTCGACGAGGCCGAGAAGAACTGGAAGTTCTCCGGCGCCGACATCGCCGAGCGCCAGCACTGGAAAGCGTACATGCGGGCCTACGAGGACATGATCCGGGCGACCGCCGCCCCGCACGCCCCGTGGTTCGTCGTCCCCTCCGACAACAAGTGGTTCGCCCGGCTGGTCATCGTCGCCGCGATCGTCGAGGCGATGGGGACGCTCGATCTCGCCTTCCCGACCTTGTCGAAGTCCGAGCGCGCCGGCCTCCTGAAGGCGCGCGCCGCCCTCATGCGCGAGAACCACGACCGCTGAATCGAACCCGGATACGGAGGGTGCGCACTAATTCTTGTCGGCACTTGAAGTATCCGACCGAGAGGCCGACACTCCGGGCGGCGCAGCCGCCGCCCGTGATCACGTCACGAGATGCGTTCGGGGGGCCCGCATGCATCGACATCGGTTTGCTCTTTCGGTTCTCGTCGCCGGCATCCTGCTCGCCGTGCTGACCGGCTCCGGTCCTGCCCGAGCGCAGAGCAAGAGCGACGTCGCCGGATGCCAGTCGAGCAATCTCGACACCCGCCTCGCCGCCTGCGGTCGCATCATCGCCCAGGGCAGCAAGGTCTCGACCAAGAACCGGTCCGCAGCTCATAACAACCGCGGGCAGGTCTATAACGAGCGCGGGCAGTACGATCAGGCGATCCGCGAGCTGGACGAGTCGCTGCGGCTCGACCCGACCAACGGCGCCGCCTTCAACAACCGCGGCGTCGCCTTCTCGGGCAAGGGCGACAACCAGCGCGCCGTGCGCGACTTCGACGACGCCCTGCGGCTCGGGGCGAAGAGCGCCACGGTCTGGGGCAACCGCGCCTCCATCCATCGCAACCTCGGCAATCACGACTCGGCGCTGCGCGACTACGACGAGGCGATCCGGCTCGACCCCAAATCCGCACCGCTGCGCAACGCCCGCGGCAATGTCTGGTTCGACAAGAAGGAGTACGACCGCGCGATCGCCGACTACGAGGAGGGCCTGCGGCTCTCTCCCAAGGACGCCGTGATCGTACACAATCGCGGCAACGCCTACCGTCACAAGGGCGAGCACGACCGCGCCATCGTCGACTTCGACACCGCGATCCGCCTGTCGCCGACCATCGTGGCGGCCTGGGTCAATCGCGGCCACAGCCACCATGCGCGGCGCGAATACGCGGACGCGATCCGCGACTTCGACGAGGCGATCCGACTGGAGCCGCGGTCGGGGCCCTACTGGGCCTATCGCGGACGGGCCTATCGTCTCGCCGGCGACACCGACCGGGCACTGCGCGATCTCGACGAGGCGATCCGCCTCAATCCGCGCGACGACGGCGCCTGGCACTTCCGCGCCGAGACACACATCACGCGCGGCGATCTCGACCGGGCGCTGTTCGATCTCGACAAGGAGCTCGAGATCACCCCGAAGGACGCGATCGCCTACAATCTCCGCGGCTTCGTCTACCGGCAGCGCGGCGACCTCGATCGGGCGCTGCGCGATCTCGACGAGGCGATCCGTCTCGAGCCACGCAGCGCCGTGGCGATCGGCAATCGCGGCGAGACATACCGGCTGAAGGGCGACCTCGGCCGCGCACTCGCCGATCTCGACGAGGCGCTGCGGCTGTCGCCGGAGATGACGCCGGCGCTGACCAGCCGCGGCCTCGCCTACGAGGCGCGCGGCGACCTCGCGCGCGCCAAGGATAGCTTCCGGGCCGCGCTCGCCGCTCCGGCCCGGACCTATGTCAGCGGCAAGTGGGCCGTCGACACGGCGCGCGCCCGCCTTGCTGCGATCGACAGTGGCACACCGGCCACGCCGCCGACGACCACGGCCGCGGTCGCGCCGAGCCCGCCGGCGGCGTCCCCGACCGTGCCGTCCCCGCCTGTTTCGTCACCGTCGACCACCATCCCGGTCGGGCGCGAAAACCGGGTCGCACTGGTGATCGGCAACGGCGACTACCGCTACGCCACGGCCCTGCCCAATCCGGGCAACGACGCCCGCGACGTCGCCCGCTCGCTGCGCGGCCTCGGCTTCGACGTCGTCGAAGGCATCGACCTCGAGAAACACGGCATGGAGCGCAAGATCCGCGAGTTCGGCCAGAAGCTCGACCGCGCCGATCTCGCGCTGTTCTTCTACGCCGGACACGGCCTGCAGGTCGCCGACAAGAACTATCTGGTGCCGATCGACGCCAGGCTGGAGCGACCCGGCGACCTCGCGCTCGACACCGTCACGGTCGACGACGTGCTGGCCCAGATGGAGAGCGAGCGCCGCGTCAACCTCGTCTTCCTCGACGCCTGCCGCGACAACCCGCTGGCCCGCACGCTCGCCCGCTCGCTCGGCACCCGGTCCGCCTCGGTCGGCTCCGGCCTCGCGCCGATCCAGAGCGCGGTCGGCACCATGATCGTCTACGCCACCCAGCCCAAGAACGTCGCCCTCGACGGCGACGGCCGCAACAGCCCGTTCACGACGGCGCTGCTCAGGCATCTGCCGACGCCGGGGCTGGAGATCGGCGCCGTGATGAAGCGGGTGCGGGCCGACGTCTACGAGGCGACCCGCCAGCGCCAGCTCCCGTGGGACCACTCCTCGCTGATCGGCGACGTCGTCCTGGCACGCTGAGTCTCGGCGCGATGAGAGCCGGGCCGGCGCGATCGATCGAACCGATCGGCCCGCCCCCCCTACAAACCTCCGCCGGGGCTTGAATCCGGCGGGCGGCTCGCGGAATCTATGACGGTGGTCGACCTCGAGACCCGCAGTGACAGCACGTTTTCCCGGGAGGGCCCGATGCGCCGGCGTCTCGCGACATTCGCCGTTCTGGCCGCCACCGCGGTGGCGCTCGCCGCACCGTCGCCGGCGCGGGCGCAGAGCCAGAAGGACTGGGCCGCCTGCCGCACCGGCGACCTCGACAAGCGGGTCGTCGCCTGCAGCAAGATCATCGAGAAGGCCGGCAAGCTCAACGCCCGCGAGCGGTCCGAGGTCTACACCAACCGCGCTTATGTCTACAACGAGAAGGGCCAGCACACGTTGGCCATCAAGGATCTCGACGAGGCCCTACGCGCCGATCCGACCAACCCGACCGCCTTCAACAACCGCGGCTACGCCTTCAACGCCAGCGGCAATCCCGACCGCGCCATCCGCGACTACGACGAGGCGCTGCGGCTCGATCCGAAGAAGGTCGTCGCGCTCGGCAACCGCGCCGTCGCCTGGCGCAAGAAGGGCGAATCCGAGAAGGCGATCGCCGACTACGACGCGGCGATCCGCCTGAAGCCGAGCGCCGACGACTACTTCAACGCCCGCGGCAACGTCCATTTCGACCGTCGCGACTGGGACAAGGCGATCGCCGACTACGACGAGGCGATCCGGCTGGCGCCGAAGAGCGCCGTCTACCGCAGCAATCGCGGCAACGCCTACCGCAACAAGAACGACTACGACCGGGCGCTGCGCGACTTCGACGAGGCCCTGCGCCTGCAGCCGAACTACGTCACCGCGATCATCAATCGCGGTCACACCTGGTACAACAAGTCCGACTGGGCGCGCGCCGTCGCCGAGTACGACGAGGCGATCCGGCTCGAGCCGCGCAGCGCTAGCTACTTCAATTTCCGCGGTAACGCCTACCGCAACATGAAGGACTTCGACCGCGCGATCCGCGACTACGACGAGGCGATCCGGATCGACCCGCGCCACGCTGCCGCCCTCCAGTCCCGCGGCCGCACCTCTGTCGGCCGGGGCGACTGGAGCCGCGCCATCGCCGATTTCGACGAGGCGATCCGGGTCAGCCCGAACGACGCCGGCCTCTACTCGATCCGCGGCTACGCGCTGCGCCAGCGCGGCGATCTCGACCGCGCCATCGCCGACTTCGACGAGGCGATCAAGCGCAACGGCCGCGACGCCGTCTCGTTCGCCAATCGCGGCGAGGCGTGGCGCCTGAAGGGCGATCTCGACCGCGCCCTGGTCGATCTCGGCCAGGGGCTGACGCTCGACGCCGGGCTGACGCCGGCGCTGGCGAGCCGCGGCCTCGCCCTGGAGGCGCGCGGCGACCTTTCGCGCGCCCGCGACGACTACAAGGCCGTGCTGGCGGCGCCGCCGCGCACCTATCTGAGCGGCGACTGGGCCGTGCAGACGGCCCGCACCCGCCTCGCCGCCATCGAGGCCGCGCTGGGCTCGGGCACCCCGGCGGCCGGTACGC
>NZ_NHSK01000068.1 GCF_016653355.1 Rhodoplanes elegans
GGGGAGGGGCAGGGAGGGGGGTAAGCCGCGGGCGAGAGCCTCGCGGTATCCGGAACACGCGGACGACACGCGATGAACCTCGACGACATCCGCGCCTTCGTGGCCGTGGTCGACACCGGATCGGTCGGCAAGGCGGCGCTGTGCCTCAACCTCACCCAGCCGGCCATCTCGCGCCGGGTGCAGCGGCTGGAGGAGACGCTCGGCGTCACGCTGCTCGACCGCGACTCCAAGCCCGCCCGCGCCACCCGGGCCGGCGAGTCGGCCTATCGGCGCTGCGTCGCGGTGCTGCGCGCCGCCGAGGCGCTCGCCCGCGACAGCCGCTCGACCATCGCGGCCGGACCCCTGCGGGTCGGCCTGACGCTCGCCCTGTCCGAGGCCGTGCTGGCGCCGGCCATCGAGGCGGTGCGGGCGCTCTGCCCGGGCGTCGCGCTGCGCCTCGTCGCCGACCGCTCGTCGGTGCTGCGCCGGCAGATCGCCGACGGCCAGCTCGATGCCGCCGTGGTCGCCGAGAAGCCCGAGCGGCCGCTCGACCCGGGCCACGCGACGACGCTCGGCACCGAGCGCGTGCTGGTGGTGGTGCCGGCCGGCAGTCCGCTGCCGGAGCGCGCCCGGGTTACCGATCTCGCCGGCCAGCACTGGGTGATCAACCCGGACGGCTGCGGCTTCCGGGCCCAGCTCGACCGCGCGCTCGCCGACCGTGGCGCGCCCGTCGAGGTCGTCGCCGAGACCTGGGGCGCCGGCCTGCAGCTCGCGCTGATCGCCCGCGGCATCGGCATCGGCCTGATCCCGGAGCGGCTGCTCGCCGAGTCGCCCTGGCGCGACAAGGTGCGGGTCGTGACGGTCGACGACTTCGCCCCGGCGCTGACCGCCTGGATGGTCACGGCCGGCCCGCTCGGCCCCTTCGACGCCGCCATCGAGGCGATCGCCGCCACGGTGCGGGGGTTCTTGGAGGAGGAGCCGCGCGAGCCTGAGCGGTCGCGCCGGGCCGCGCGGGCGCCCGTGAGCCACGATTGAATCCCGAAATCGTCTCGTCGTAGGATTCCGCTAGGCTGGCAGCACGACGCCGGATTCGGGGAGGGTCGCGATGAGCAAGCGTGGTGCCCGACGCAAGCCTGTGCCTCCGTCGAAGCCGGCACGCCCGGCGAAGGCCGCGGCTTCCAAGAAAACGACGCGACCCGCAGTACCGTCGGCCCGAAGCGCCGCCACCGAGCGCCGGCCGCGCACGACCTCTCGAAAGCCTAACGGCCACGCCGCGCCGCCGCCGCACGGCGAGGTGATGCGCAACGCTCTGGAGAAGGCGGCGATCGAGACGCTGTGGCCGAAGGTGGCGCGCAACGGCGCCCGCAAGCCGCCGAAGAACTACAAGTATGTCGAGGAGCTGGCGCGCCTCCAGTACGAGCTGATCAAGCTGCAGGAGTGGGTGCGCACCCGCGGTCTGCGCGTCGCCGTGCTGTTCGAGGGGCGCGACGCCGCCGGCAAGGGCGGCGTGATCAAGCGCATCATGGAGCCGCTGAACCCGCGCATCTGCCGGGTCGTCGCGCTCGGCACGCCGACCGAGCGCGAGCGCGGCCAGTGGTACTTCCAGCGCTACGTCGCCGAGCTTCCGGCCGCCGGCGAGATCGTGCTGTTCGACCGCTCCTGGTACAACCGTGCCGGCGTCGAGCGGGTGATGGGCTTCTGCAGCGAGCGCGAGTATCGCGAGTTCCTGCACGCCTGCCCGGTGTTCGAGGACATGCTGATCCGCTCCGGCCTGATCCTGATCAAGTACTGGTTCTCGGTCAGCGACGCCGAGCAGGAGAAGCGCTTCGTCGAGCGCGCCCGCAATCCCTTCAAGCGCTGGAAGCTGTCGCCCATGGATCTCGAGTCGCGCGCCCGCTGGGTCGACTACTCGAAGGCCAAGGACGAGATGTTCGCCCACACCGACACCAAGAAGAGCCCGTGGAACGTGGTCGACGCCGACAACAAGAAGCACGCGCGGCTCAACTGCATCGCCCATTTCCTGAAGCAGATCCCCTACGGCCACGTGCAGCCGGCCACCATCGAGCTGCCGCCGCGCCAGGCCGACGACGGCTACAAGCGCCCGAAGAAGTCGAGCCAGCGCTTCGTGCCGGCCGTGTACTGAGGCTCGTTCTGCCGCGCGATCGTCATGCGCGCCGATCCGAGTGCTGACGAAGCACCGAAGCGTCTCCTTCGTCGTGCTCCGCGGAGGCGGAGCACCCAGTACGCCGCGGCCATTCGACCGAACGAAGTCGAGCCAGCGGATACTGGGTGCTCCGCCTGCGCGGAGGACGACGGTCGAGAGGCTGTAAGCCCACGCTCGACTTGGCGTCAGAAGGTACGGGCCGGGCGACGACGGCTGGGTGCATTCAGACTCCCGTAAGCATTGTGGCAGACCCGAGTCCGCCCCGCGCCTGCCTGCGTCGTGATCACGACCTGCCGCATTTTGTTCCGTGAAACCGTCATACGAATCACGTAGCTTTGATCGCATGGCAGCTCGTGGATGGTTCGGTCGATGAGCAAGAGGACGACGCCGACACCCCCGGATCGTCGTCGCGCCGCCTCCATCGACTTCGCCGCTGCCGGCCGGCTTGCCGGCGATCCCGCTTCTTCCGACATTGCCGATCCCTGTACTGCCGGCACGCGGACCGCCGCGGCCGACGCTGCGTCCTTCGGCGACGCGCACGCCTTCGACGCTTTTTTCTTCGACCTCCCGTCCTCACCAGAACCTGTCGCGAGACGCGGTGCGAAGGCATCGGCGTCGTCCCGTCGATTCGGCGAAAGGAGTCAGTCCTTGGGCAAGCAGTCCAGCAAGAAGAAGCGTCGCAGCGAGCGGTCGGTCGACACGGCCGAGATCATCGCCTTTTCGGGCGCCAAGTTCTCCGGGGACAAGTTCTCCGCCGACAAGTTCTCGGCTGCCCGGGCGCTCCCGCCGATCGAGCCGCTCACCGAGGCGCAGGGCGCGTATCTGGCGGCGCTGCGGTCGAGCCCGCAGGTGATCGTCGTCGGTCCCGCCGGCACCGGCAAGACCTGGATCGCCGCGACCTACGCGGCCGATCTCTACCGCACGCGAAAGATCGGACGCATCGTGCTGTCGCGGCCGAACGTGCCGTGCGGCCGCTCGCTCGGCTTCTTTCCCGGCTCGCTGAACGAGAAGTTCGCGCCCTGGGCCGCCCCCGTGATCGAGGCCATCAAGGAGCGCATCGGCAAGGCGGCGTTCGACATCGCGCTGAAGAACGGCGACATCGAGATGGTGCCGTTCGAGGTGATGCGGGGACGCTCCTGGAAGGACGCCTTCGTGCTGCTCGACGAGGCGCAGAACACCACGCCGGCCGAGATGAAGACATTCCTCACCCGGGTGGGCGAGAATTGCCTCACCGTGGTCGACGGCGACGTCAGCCAGTGCGACCTCCCCGCCGAATCCGGCCTCAGGACCGCCATCGATGTGATCAGGATGCGCGACCTGCCCGTGCCGGTGATCGAGTTCGGCCGCGCGGACATCGTCCGCTCCGGCCTCTGCGCCATGTGGGTGGAGGCCTTCGAGACGCTGGAGGCGCAGCCGCGCGGCTGACGGCGTTTATTGCTCCGTCGTCCCGGGGCGGCGCGTCAGCGCCGAGCCCGGGACCCATAACCCCTGTCTGTCGTGAGCCACGATTACCGGGCGTATGGATCCCGGGTTCGCGAACCTGCGGTCCGCGCCCCGGGATGACCAGTTCTGTAACGCCGTCGCTTGCGTGGTCGGACGGAAGGCTCAGAACCGCTCGGGCCGCACCACTTCGACGTCCGACACGGTGACGAAGCCGATCTGGTGCGACACCAGCGCGAAGACGCCGGACAGCACCGCGTCGAGCCGGCTCTCGTCGACGATCGTGATCAGCATCACCATCTGGGTGGCCGAGCCGACCTGGCCATCGGCCGTCCAGTCGCCGTGGCCGCCGTGGCCGGACAGCACCGGCACCACCGACCAGCCGCCGACGCCGGTCTCCTCCAGCCGTGCCGTGATCCGCCGCAGCAGCGGCGCCTCGACGACGATCTCGATGCGCTTCTTCGGAAAGGTCTGCATGGCGAGGTCTCCGGAGCGGGGCGGCGCCGTCACGCCGCGATGCGGCCGGCGAGCGCGATGTAGAGCGGGATGCCGACGAGCAGGTTGAACGGGAACGTAATGCCGAGCGAGAGGGTGAGCGCGACGGCCGGATTGGCCTGCGGCAGGGCGAGCCGCATCGCCGCCGGCACGGCGATGTAGGAGGCCGACGCGGCGAGCGTGATCAGCACCGCGGTGCTGCCGAGCGACAGGCCGATCGCATGGGCGAGCGCGCCGGCGACCGTGCCGCCGATCAGCGGCATCACGATGGCGAAGGCGCCGACCGGCACCGACAGGTGCCGCCGTCCCTGCGCGAGGCCGCGCCCGGCGACCAGCCCCATGTCGAGCAGGAACAGGCACAGCACGCCCGGGAAGGCGTCGACCAGGAACGGCTTCAGCAGGGTGGCGCCGCGCTCGCCCGTCGCCGCGCCGATCGCGAAGGCGCCGATCAGGATGACGATCGAGCCGTTGAATGCCACCTCGCGCAGCAGCGCCGCGCGGCTCTCGCCCGCCTCGGCACCGGCACCGTCGGTCCGGCCGCGGGCGATCAGCAGCGCCGCGACGATCGCCGGCGTCTCCATGGCGGCCGCGACCGCGACCATCCAGCCGTCCCAGGCGATGCCGAGCTGGCCCAGCATGCCGGTGACGGCGACGAAGGTGACGGCCGAGATCGAGCCGTAATGCGCCGCGACGGCCGCCGCGTTCACCGGATCGAGCCGCGAGGTCGTGCGCAGGATCAGATAGGCGAGGAACGGCGTCGCGAAGGAGAGGGCGATGCCAGCCGCGATGGTCGCCAACATGGTCGCGTCGACGCCCTGATGCGCCACCTCGACGCCGCCGCGAAAGCCGATCGACATCAGGAGATAGAGGGCGAGCAGCTTCGCCACCTGATCGGGCACCGAGAGGTCGGAACGCGCCAGCGCCGCGGCGACCCCGAGCACGAAGAACAGCACCATGGGCGAGAGAAGGTTCTGCAGCGCCAGCGCGAGCATGGTCGGTCGGTCCTGAGTTGCCCCGCGGCGCGATGCGGCGGGCGAGCGGGGCGCGACCCTAGACGCGGTTGCAGCATGGCAGAAATTGATTATAGAAAGTTCTATCATTGCCGAAATTGATGGTATCGCCGTGCCCCGCTCCCTGCTCAACCTCGATCTCGACCTGGTCCGCACCTTCGTCGCCATCGCGTCGCTCGGCAATTTCACGCGCGCCGCCGAGAGCCTGCGACGCCAGCAGTCGACCGTGTCGCTACAGCTCCAGCGGCTCGAGGACGCGATCGGCCGCAGGCTCCTGGAACGCAATCCGCGCAGCGTGCGGCTGACGCCGGACGGCGAGGTGTTTCTCGTCCATGCGCGCCGCCTGCTCGACGTCAACGACGAGCTGGTCGCGCGGGTCACCGAGCCGGCCCTGCACGGCGTCGTGCGGCTCGGCACGCCGGAGGACTTCGCCTCGCGTCATCTGCCCGAGGTGCTGTCGCGCTTCGCCCGCGCCTATCCGGCCGTGGCGCTGGAGGTGACCTGCGATCTCACGCTGCATCTCATCGATCGCTTCCGCCGCGGCGGCTTCGATCTCGCGCTGATCAAGCGCGAGCGGGTCGGCGAGGCGGCCGGCATCCGGGTCTGGCGCGAGCCCTTGGTGTGGGTCACGGGCGAGCCCGAGCCGCAGGAGCGCGACGGGCCGCTGCCGCTCGTCGTCTCGCCGAGCCCCTGCGTCTACCGCAAGCGCGCCACCGAGGCGCTCGACAAGGCACGGCGGCCGTGGCGCGTCGCCTACACGTGCGGCTCGCTGGCCGGCTCGCTCGCCGCCGTGCGGGCCGGCCTCGGCGTCACGGTGCTGCCCAAGGACATGGTGCCGGACGATCTGCGCGTCATCGACGGCGGCCCGCTGCCCAACCTGAAGGACACCGAGATCGCGCTCCTCCAGCGCGACCGCCTGTCGCTGCCGGCGCAGCGCCTGAAGGAGCACATCGTGCGGTCGCTGGGGTAGGGGAGCCGCAGCCTCGTGTCCCGGGCGCGACGCGCCGCGAACCGGGACCGAGGGGCGACATCCGAGATTGTCAGGTTGCTCTTGCCGTGCGGCCCTGGGCCCCGGCTCTGCAGCGCATCGGGCCGGCGGCCCGATGCGCCTTGTCCGGGGCACGGCGGCGAAAACGCGTGCGCCGCGTCTCACTCCGCGCGTCTTACTCCGCCGCGACGATGCGGGGATGCGGCGGCGACGGCTCGCCCGACGGATGGATCAGCGCGTCGACCTTGCGCACATGGGCGACCGAGCGGCGGGCGTCCTCGCTGTGGGTGAAGATGTCGAGCGTCTCGGTCTCCTCGTCGGTGACCGGGGTGAGCGCGACGTCGGTGTAGGGGCGGCGTGCCTGCTCGCGCCGGGCCTTTCGGCGCAGGAGATCGAGGTCGATCCAGTGCTTCGCCATCAGCACGTGCTTGGCGACGACCTCGAACAGGACCTTCGGATAGAACGACCACACCGGCTCGATCGGCAGGCCGGGCCGTCGGTCGCGCCGCGATTTCAGGCGGAATCCGCCGACCTGCAGCGGGTGCACCTTTTCGATGCGCAGCGCCGCCGAGAAGATGAACAGCACGGCGAGCAGCCGCGACAGGCCCATGCCGGTCGCGGCGGCGCGGCGGAAGATCGTCAGCGCGTGCGCCGGCGTGTAGTAGGTCTCCCACGCCTCGCGATAGATCGCCTCCCACTCCGCCTTGCTCATCGTCGGATGCGCCGTCACGGCGTGCTCGAGGTCGTACTTGTTCATGTCGGGGTCCATGGCGACCCCCTTCAGCCACAGCGTCTTGTGGTCCTCCGAGCCGGGCAGTGGCGTGAGGAAGAAGAACTCCAGGATGTCGAGCGGCAGCTCGCGCTTGATGATCTCGATGTCGGCCCGGATCGAGTCCGGCGTGTCGCCCGGGAAGCCGAGAATGTAGCCCGCATAGGTCAGCACGCCGGCCGTCTTCCAGGCGAGCAGCATGGTGCGGTACTCGGTGATCTTGTTCTGCCGCTTGTTGGCGGCCATCAGGTTTGCCGGGTTGATGTTCTCGAGCCCGATGAAGACCCGCGTCACGCCGGCGCGGCGCGCCTTCTCGACGAAGCCCGGGATGCGGTGACACAGCGTGTCGACCTGGATGATCAGGCGGATGTCGATCCGCTCCTCCTCCCGGATCTTGATGATCCGGTCGAAGATCGCTTCCCAGTCCTTGTTACGCGCGAAGTTGTCGTCGGTGATGAAGAAGCGCTTGATGCCGTGCGCCCAGTGACGGCGGATCAGCGCCTCGACGTCGTCGGGCGTTCGGCGGCGCGATTTCCGGCCCTGCACGTTGATGATGGTGCAGAACGAGCACTGGAACGGGCAGCCGCGCCCGGCGTCGAAGCTCGCATGGTGGTCGAACACGCGGCCGACCGTCTCGCGCGGCAGGAACGGGACGGGCGCGTTCTCCAGGCCCGGCAGGTCGTGCATGTAGTCGTAGATCGGCGCGAGCCGACCCGCCGCCGCGTCGGCGAGCACCCGGTCGATGCGCCCCTCCGCCTCGCCGGCGAACAGGCTGATGCCGAGCTCGAGCGCCTCCTGCAGGTCGGCCGGCCGCGCGGGCAGCATCGCGAGCTGGCCGGAGACGTGGAAGCCGCCGATCATCACGGGAACGCCCGCGGCGCGCAGCGGCCGGGCGATGTCCATGGCGCGCGGGAACTGGTTCGACTGCACGCCGACAAGCCCGACCATCCCGAGGCCGCCATGACGGCGCATCCGCGCGACGAGCGCGTCGACCTTGATGCGCGAGTTCGTCTCGTCGATCGCCGTGATGTCGAAGGCGACGTCGGGGCCCAGCACCTGCCGTTCGGCGGCGTCGGCGGCCAGCGCGTGGACGCAGGCGAGCGAGTTCGCCGGGATCGACGAGCGCAGCCACTGAATGACGTAGCCGTCGTCGTCGTAATGCGACGGCTTGATCAGCACGAGCTGGAATCGGCGTGTCGCGACGCTCGCAGCCATGGCTGTCCCCTCTCCAGGAGCGATCGTGCATCCGCGGAGCTACTTAAGCTGGTTCCGGGAGGAGAGTGCAAGCCGCAACTGGGAGTAATACTGCCTTACCAACCGCGAGGATATGACCGCGCCGGCAGGATCGACGATCGATGCCGGCCTCGGAATCCCGGACCGTCATGCGCGGGCTCGACCCTGCGTCATCCCCAAAAAAGGAGGGCGATCGTCGAACGCGGGATGGTTTGCCGGGCGAGCCGGGCCATGATGGAGACAGGCAGAAGCCGCGGCCGCCGATGCGAGGGCGGGCGTTTCGGCGTCAGAGCCGGTCGGAGATCTTCTCGGCCGGCGGCGGCAGCGAGGCGTCGCCCCAGGCCGGGCGGTCGGCGCCGTCCCCCCACTTGCGCGGGCGGTAGAAGGTGTGGACGCCGATCTTGTCTAGCTTGTGCATGGTCCGCACCCACCACGGCCGCACCCAGTAGGCGTGGTAGTGCGTCGCCTTGCCGACGTCCGGCAGCCAGTGCTTGCCGTCGAGCGTCTCGGCGGCGACCTGCTCGGCCCGTGCCCAGGCGTCCGGCTCGGTGATCTTGTCCTTGATGCCGTCGCACGCGAAGGTGAACTGGCAGGACAGATGGCGGTGGGCGTTCTGGTAGACGACGCCGCAGACGTCGGCCGGATAGTAGCCGGAGAAGACGCGGTTCATCACCACCTGGGCGACCGCGATCTGGCCACGCAGCGGCTCGCCGCGCGATTCGAAGTAGACGGCGTCGGCGAGGCACTTCTCGGCCTTGGCGCGCTCGCCGCCGTAGAGGCCGAGGCGCTCGGCCGGGCTGCGCAGCGCATGGCCGCCGCCGATCACCACCTCGCCCTTGCGGACGATCGTCTCGCCGCCGTCCGGGTCGATGGCGGCGCTCAGCGTCTCGGGGCTCGGCGTGATCTCGTCCAGGGCGGCGAGCTCGGTCTCCGGGCTCGGAGCGAGCGACACGCGGTCGGGCGACCACGGCTGCAGCGCGCCGGTCGTGTCGGCGAGCGGCGTCGCGCCGAAATAGACGTTCGCCGTCATCAGGGTCGGCGACAGCGCCTCGCCCAGCGTCGGCACCGCGGTGTCGGGGTGGAAGGGTTCGTCGTCGGCGGGCGCTATCGGC
>NZ_NHSK01000069.1 GCF_016653355.1 Rhodoplanes elegans
CTGCTGGGCGGGCGGCTGGCCCGGCCGCGGCGGCGGCCGCTGCCCGGGCTTCTGCTCGTCGGTCGCGGGGGCCGGAGCCGGCGCCTGCGCCATCGTGGGCGGGGCGACCAGCACCTGGGTCCCGACGAGACCGGACAGGACGGTGCCCGCGAGGAGCAACCGCTGGAGCTTGCACATACGAATCCTCATGGGTGACGAGACGGAGCTCGAGATCGGCGTGGACCTGACATCGTCGGCGAGCTGACGCGCGACGAGGCTGGTGGGATCGGCGCGTCGGAGGCGCTGCCGCGGGCGCCGCTCGGGTTCTTCGGAGCGCTCCCGAGCGGGTACGTTCCTTACGATAATCAGGAGGTTGACCGGATTGCGGCGCGTCCGTGTCGGGCCTGTGCCGGTGGTCACGGACCGGTGTGCACGGTGGTGTGGTGTGACGATACGGGGAGGTGGCGCGGCCGCTCGGCCGCGCGCGCCGCGATCTCCGGATCGCGTTCAGTGCTCGCCGTGGGCGACGCGCTTGCGGAAGCCGCGCAGCCCGAGCCAGACGGCCGCGGCGACCACCGGGATCGAGGCGCCCATGGCGATCTCCGGGCTGACCGGGAACCCGGCCGTGTAGACCCCCTTGGCCAGATAGCCGATCAGGCCGACGACGTAATAGGTGACGGCGGCGACCGACAGGCCCTCGACGGTCGACTGCAGCTGGAGCTGCAGCTTGGCGCGGCGGTTCATCGATTCCAGCACGGCGCGGTTCTGCCGCTCGCGGGTGATGTCGACCCGCGTCGACAGGAGCTGGGTCACCCGCGCCACCCGGTCGGACAGCGACTGCTGGCGCTCCGACACCGCCTTGCAGGTGTTCATGGCCGGCACCAGCCGGCGGTCCATGAACTCGCGCAGCGTCTGGATGCCCTGGATGCGCTCCTCCCGCAGCTCGGTGATCCGGCGCTGGACCAGGTCGTGATAGGCGAGCGCGGCGCCGAAGCGGAACAGGTTCGCCGCCTCGCGGCTCTCGATCTCGGCCTCGAGCCGCGTCAGTCGCTCCAGCAGCACCGGCTCGTCCGCCTCGCCGGCGGCGACCAGCGCGTCGGTGACCTGCGCCAGCTCCTTCTCGCGATCGGCCAGGAACGGCGCCAGCTCGCGGGCGACCGGTAGCGCCAGCAGCGCCATCATCCGGTAGGTCTCGATCTCCAGCAGGCGCTGCACCACGCGGCCCGCCTGCAGCGGCGTCATGTGCCGGTCCTGGACGATGAAGCGGCCGAAGCCGTCGGCGTGGATGCGCAGATCCGTGAAGGCGACGGCGGCGCGGTCCGACACCGGGCCGCCGACCAGCGCGTTGCCGCGGAACAGCGTCGACGCGACGATGTCGGGATCGACCGGGCCGTTGTCGGCCTTCACCACGGCGGCATGCGCCGCGACGATCACCTGGCCGGGCCGGGCCGCCACCCAGCTCGCCGGGGCGAGCGCGATCGCCGGCTCGGCGAACGGGTCGTCGCTGCCGCCGAGGCCGGCGGCGATGAAGGTGTAGCGGGCGAACTCGCCGTGCCGCTCCCACACCAGGCGGAAGTCGCCGAGCTGGCCGGAATAATGGTTGGCGCCGGGGAACGGCGCCGTCGCGCCGAACCGGCGGGCGAGGTCGCAGACGCCCTGCCATTCGAGCTCGCGCTCCTCCCACGGCGACACCAGCGCCAGATAGGAGACGCGGCTCGGCGTGGTCAGCGCCTCGGGCGGGCGGGCATGGACCTCGTCGCTCAGGGCAAAACGCTGGGCGTGGTCGGCCGGAAGAGACATGTCGATGTTCAGCACCAAATTCGTGTCACCAATCAATCGTCGGTCAGACGGGCAAGGTCGGGCGGACGATGCCCGCATACGGGCCGAGACCCACTGCGGACCACATCATACTGCAGAAATGCGAATGCTGCACTGCAGCATCATGGCGAAGATCGGCCCGAAACACCCGCCTTTGTTGCCGGGCCGGGCCGGCCCGCGACATTTTCTCGAAACCGGTTCTCGAACCCGTCCTCAATACCCCAGAACGCGCGGCAGCCACAGGGCGAGCTCGGGCACGGCGATCAGCAGCACCAGCACGCCGAACATCGCGGCGATCAGCGGGCCGACCCAGCGCAGCGTCGCCTCCATGGGCACGCCGGCGATGCGGCACGACACCATCAGATTGACGGCCATCGGCGGCGTGAACTGGCCGATGGCGATTTTCAGCGTCAGCAGCACGCCGAACCACACCGGATCCCACCCGAACTTCTGTGCGATCGGCATCAAGAGCGGCAGCAGGATCAGGAACGTCGAGACGCCGTCCAAGAACATGCCGATGACGATCAGCATGGCGATCAGCATGGCGAGGATGACGTACTCGCTGCCGCCGGTCGCGACGATCGCGGTGGCGGCGCGGTCGAACACGCCGAGCGTCGAGCCGGCGTAACCGAAGATCGCGGCGAGCGCGACGACGGTGAGGATCACGCCGGAGATCTCGGCCGCCTCGACGAGCATCTCGTAGAGGTCGCGGATCGTGAGGGTGCGATAGACCACGAAGCCGACGAACAGGCCGTAGACGACCGCCATCACGGCGGCCTCGGTCGGCGTGAACCAGCCGGCCCGCATGCCGCCGAGAATCAGCACCGGCGCCATCAGGCCCCAGCTCGCCTCCATCAGCGAGCGCCAGAACGGCGGACGCGGCAGATCCTTCTCGGCGAGGCCGAAGCCGTGCTTCTGCGACATCCAGAAGATCGGCCCCATCAGGGCGAGGCCGGCGAGAACTCCGGGGATCATGCCGGCGGCGAACAGCGCCGGCACCGAGGCCTGCGGCACCAGCACCGAGTAGATGATCAGGGCGATCGACGGCGGGATCAGGATGTCGGTCGCGGCCGCCGCGCCGATCACGCTCGCCGAGAAGGCGCGCGGGTAGCCGGCGCGCGACAGCGCCCCGATCATGGCGCCGCCGACGGCGGCCGCATTCGCCGGGCCCGAGCCCGAGATGCCGCCGAGGAACATGCTCACCATCACGGTGACGGCAGCGAGCGCGCCGGGCCGGCGGCCGACCAGGACGGTGGCGAAGTTGACGAGCCGCAGCGCGACACCGGAGCGGTCGAAGATCGCCCCGACCAGCACGAACATGGGCACGGCCAGGAGCGGGTACTTGGCGATGCCCGTGTAGGCCTGGGTCGGCACGCTCATCACGCCGAGATCGCCGAGCCAGATGGCGAGCGTGCCGGCGAGGCCGAGCGCCACGGCGACCGGCGTGCCCAGCACGAAGAGAACCAGAAACCCGAGAAACAGCGCCGCCGTGGTCATGACTGGTTCACAAGGCAGAAGAAATGAGTTTGAAGCGGCGGGCGATCTTCACCTCTCCCCGCGTGCGGGGAGAGGTCGACGTCCGCGCTCCAGCGCGGACGTCGGGTGAGGGGGCGTCTCCGCAACTCTCTGCGCAGGGAAAACGCCCCCTCATCCCGACCTTCTTGTCGCGCAATTGCGCGACCCCGCACGCGGGGATAGGGAGCGCGGGCGCAGTGCTAGGCCGCTCAACGAATGACGACAGAGTCATCACAGCGGCTCGACCCCGTCGTGGCTCGGCCGGCGTTTTGCGCGCAACGTCCGGACGAGGTGGCCGATCGCGCGGGCGATCACGGCGAGCGAGAGCAGCGGCAGCGCGGCCGTGTAGATCCATTGCGGCTCGCCGAGCCCCGGCGACGTCACCTCGAAGCGGTACTCGTCCCACACCAGCCGGGCGCCGAGCCACACCAGGAGCCCGAACATCGCGATGGTGGCGAGGCTCGCGATCACCTCGGCGATCTTTTCGCCGGCGCGCGGCAGCAGGCTGGTGAAGAAGACGATGCGGATCTGCCGGTCGGCCGCCGTGGCGATGCCGGCGCCGAGCAGCGTCACCACCACCATCAGGGCGATGGAAAACTCCTCGGTGAAGGCGAAGGAGTAGTTGGTGAGGTATCGCGCGATCACGTTGCCCAGCGTGATCAGGCACAGGGCCGCCATCGCGGCAGCGGCCAGCACCTTCTCGAGCGTGAGTGGCACCCGCACGGGCGGGTCCTTGGTGATGAACGGATCGGGGTCGGCGGACATGATCGGCGTCGAGAGAATGACGAGAGGCGATGTCGACCCGGGTCGACGCCCCGAACTCCGCTCATTCCCGCGCAAGCGGGAATCCAGATGGCCCGTCGTGCGGCCCCTGGGTCCCCGCTTTCGCGGGGACGAGCGGATGCGGCAGGTCTCGGGCTGCGTTGCGGTGCGCCCGACACTTAACGATCGTTACTTCCGCGCCGCCACGGCCTTCTCGGCGGCGTCGACGAGGGGCGCGCCGATGCGGGCCTTCCACTTGTCGTAGACGGCCTTGGTGGCGTCCTGGAACGCCTTCTGCTCGGCCGGCGTCAGGCGGATCACGGTGACGCCGAGCGCCTCGATCGCCTTCAGGGTCGCCGGATCCGTCTCGGTGATGCCGGTGCGGGCGAGCTGCTTACTGTAGGCGCCGGCCTCCAGCGCGGTCTCGCGCAGGAGCTTCTGGTCCTCCGCCGAGAACGTGTCCCACACCGGCTTCGACACCGCGAAGATCAGCGGGTCGGCGACGTAGCCCCACAGTGTCAGGTGCTTCTGCCCGACCGTGTTGAGCTTGGCCGCGACATAGACGGCGAGCGGGTTCTCCTGGCCGTCGACGGCGCCGGTGGAGAGCGCCGGCTGCGCGTCGGCCCAGCTCATCTGGGTCGGGTTGGCGCCGAGCGCCGTGAAGGTCTCGTTGAACAGCGGCGAGCCGACGACGCGGATCTTCAGGCCCTTGAGGTCGGCCGGCGTGCGCACGTCGCGCTTGGAGTTCGACAGCTCGCGAAATCCGTTCTCGCCCCAGGCGAGCGGCACCACGTCCTTGGCGCCGACGACGTCGAACAGCTTCTTGCCCGCCTCGCCGCCCGTAATGGCGTCGATCGCCGCGTGGTCGGGCATCAGGAACGGCAGGGCGAACAGGTTCAGCTCCGCCACCTGGGGCGACCAGTTGATGGTCGAGCCGACCGCCATGTCGATGACGCCCTGGCGCATCGCCGTGAATTCCTTGGTCTGGTCGCCGCCGACCAGCTGGGCGCCCGGATAGACCTTGAGGTTGATGCGGCCCTGCGAGCGCTCCTTGACGAGGTCGGCCCAGCGCTGCGCCGACACGCCCCACGGGAACGGCGCGCCGAGCACCGTCGAGACCTTGTATTCGGGCTTGTAGGTCTGGGCCGCGGCGGGCGGCGGCAGCAGGGCGGTGGAGGCGATCGCGGCGCCGAGGGCGAGCGCAGCGAGCAGGCGCTTGGTCATGAAATGTCTCCCAGAAGTTCGGCGGTGGGGTTTTCGTCCGTCGCGGGCGGGTCGTCCAGTCATTTTCTTGCAGGGCCGGCGTGCCGGTGCAATTTTTCGCGCCCGCGAAGGCGGCGTGCTTGCACCGATCGCAAGGGGGCGGGGGCGGTGGTGGAACGGGACCCGTATTTCATGGCGACGACCCCGTTCGCCGGGGCTCCGACCGTTGTCTGCTGGCGGGAGACCTGGGAGCGCAAGCTCGGGCCGGCCGGCCGCACTGGCCCCGGGACCGAGAGCTTGGTGGTCCGGACACTCGCGGAGCCCACGGCGGTCGTTGCCGGCACGTCGAACCCCGGCTACCTTGCCTTCGTGAACGCGCGCGAGGTGTCGCCCGGGAGTGGCGCGCCTTTCGTCGTGTTCGTGGATCCGCTCGGTGTGCCGTGGCCGGCTGTCGCCAGCATCGGCTACCGACGGGATTTCAAAGATCTGACGAGGCACGTGCTGCTATGGCCGTCCCCGACCTCCGATCCCGGCTCGACGATCTGAGAGCCGAGTACGACGCGCGTGTCGACGTCCTGCACCTGATGCGGGGCGAGGCGCCGGTCGCGCTCGAAAGCGACGGTGGCCCACGCGGGGTCGAGCTCGTCTTTTCGGCTGCTGGCGTGCCGTTCGGCGTGACCGTGATCGGCTACCGGCGCAACGGATGGGACCGGACAGCGCCGGAGCTCGCCGACATCGTCGCCAGCCACCTGGAGGTTCCGGTGGGAGCTGCGCTGCGAACGATCGCAGCGGCGATGGCGTGATGGAATAAGCGCGTCCGAGCGGCGCGGCCGGGAGAGAGGGTGCCATGGCGGCAACCGATCAGACGGTGAGCCCAAAAATCTACTCCGTCATCGTCAAGTTCAGGGACGACGGCTCGCTCGCCCAGTGCGCGGCGGTGCGTCACGACGGCAAGCTGTGGCTGGTGCCGGAGTGGATCGACGATCCCGCGGCGCCGCTGATGCGACCGGAGCGGATGGTGTGCATCGAAGGGCTGCCGCTGAAGGACGGCGGCACGCTGGGTGCGCGAAAATTCGACTGGATTCTGCGGCCCGAGATCCCGAAGGCGGTGCTCACCGGCCCGCTGCCGCCGCCGCCCGAATGGCCTTTGCCGGTGATCGCGCGGCCGGACCTGCCGTTCCCGCGCGACTGACCTCGCGCCCGCGCGACTGATCCCGCGGCACCCGGCCTCGCTCCGACCGGACGACAGGACGCACTACGGCGCTTCCATCGCCTTGCGCCGGCGCACCGCCAGGATCCCCTCGCGGATCCCCATGATGGTGAGCGAGGTGGCGAACGGCACGACGAAATACATCAGCCGGAAGATCAAGAGCCCGGCGATCAGCTGCTCCTTGTCGAAGAAGGCGAGGCCGACCAGCATGGCGGCGTCGAAGACGCCGATCGAGCCGGGAGCGTGGCTGGCGAAGCCGAGCAGCGTCGCGGCGATGAAGATGCCGGCCAGCGTGAAGAAGTGGATGTGCGGCTCGGCCGGCACCAGCATGAACATGGCGAGCGAGCAGAAGGTCAGGTCGGTGATGCCGATGCCGATCTGCAGGAGCGTCGAGCGGCCGCCCGGCAGCCGCACGTTGAGCTTCTTGACCCCGATGGTGCGGGGCGCGCCCCACACCCAGAACACCCACCCGGCGAGCCCGATCAGGAGCGCGACGCCGATCAGCCGGTTGACCGACGGGGCGAGCTGGTCGACGGCACCGACCGCCACCGGATCGTAGATCATCGCCAGCCCGAGCACGGCGAGGTTGCCGAGCCAGAAGGTCAGGCCGGTGATGAAGCAGATCTTCGCCACGTCGACGAGCCGCAGCCCGTAGGCCGAGTAGATGCGCCAGCGGATCGCGCCGGCCGAGAAGGCGGTGGCGCCGATGTTGTGGCCGATCGTGTAGCTGGTGAAGCTCACCATCGCGGCGACCCGGTAGGGGACGTGGCGGATGCCGAGCGTGCGCAGCGCGAACCAGTCGTAGAGGGTCAGCGTCGCATAGGCCATGGCGACGCACAGGCCGGCCTTGACCAGGTTCTCGGGGGGGATGCTCTTCAGCCCGACCCGGATCTTGTCGAGATCGATGTCGTGCAGGACGTTGTAGAGCACGACCGCCGAGATGCCGATGATCATGCAGGCGAGCGCGGCGCCGACCCAGTTCCACCGGACCCGGGCGAGGATGGCGCGGACCGGCGCCAGCCAGGCGGGGCCGGCGGACGGGCGCACCGCCTCGACGCCCGGCGTCGCGACGTCCGACGTCTCGACGCCCGGCGGATCGCCCGACAGCGCTGCCGGATCGTCGCCGCGGGAGCGCTCGCCGGGCGCGATGGGCTCGGGTCCTGGATTCAGCAAGGTCTTCGTCACACGTATTTTTCTGGCC
Source organism: Rhodoplanes elegans (assembly GCF_016653355.1). Taxonomy (GTDB): domain Bacteria; phylum Pseudomonadota; class Alphaproteobacteria; order Rhizobiales; family Xanthobacteraceae; genus Rhodoplanes; species Rhodoplanes elegans. The sequence goes on from NZ_NHSK01000069.1 coordinate 7,689, forward strand.
GGCCGAAGGCCCGGGTCGCGCGGCATCGCGCCCGGCGGATCCGGATGTTTCACAGCCGTGCGACAGAGACACGACAGGGAGGCCGCCCCGTAGCACGCCGCGGCGCGCCCGTCACGAACCTCGGCGTCGCAGACCGGACCGGCATCGCGTGCACGCCACGCCGGCGGGCGGCCGTCACGGTCCCGTCAAGGCGGCGTCATAGACCAGCGGGACAACGAGAGGTGAATCGGGATGCGGCATCGTCGAGCGGACTGCGGGCCGGGACGTCGGAGGGCCCCATGCGAATCCTGATCGCGACCGACGCCTGGCACCCGCAGGTCAACGGCGTCGTGCGCACCCTGCGCTCGCTCGCCGGGGCGGTCGAGACGCTCGGCGCCTCGATCGATTTCCTGACACCCGAAGGCCTGCGCACCGTCGCGCTGCCGAGCTATCCGCAGATCCGCCTCGCGGTGCCGCCGCCCGGCGCGATCGCCCGCCGCATCGACGCGATCCGGCCCGACATCGTCCACATCGCAACCGAGGGGCCGATCGGCCATCTGGCGCGCCGGCACTGCCTGCGCACCGGTCGGCGCTTCACCACGAGCTTCCACACCCGCCTCGCCGACTACGCAGCGGCGCGCTGGCCGATTCCCGCCGACCTCACCTGGGGCTGGCTGCGCTGGTTCCACAATGCCGGCTGCGCCACCATGGCGGCGACGCCGTCGCTGGTCGCCGAGTTGCAGGGCCGCGGCTTCCGCAAGGTGATGCGCTGGCCGCGCGGCGTCGACGTGACGCTGTTCCGGCCGCGGCCGGGGCGCGACCTCGGGCTGCCACGGCCGGTCTTCCTCAGCGTCGGCCGGGTGGCGGTCGAGAAGAACCTCGAGGCGTTCCTGGCGCTCGACCTGCCCGGCAGCAAGGTGGTGGTCGGCGACGGCCCGGCCCGGGCGGCGCTCGCCGCGGCCTATCCGGACGTCCATTTCCTCGGCGAGCGGCACGGCGAGGCGCTGGCCGAGGTCTATGCGGCGGCCGACGTGTTCGTGTTCCCGAGCCGCACCGACACGTTCGGGCTCGTGCTCCTGGAGGCGCTGGCGAGCGGCCTGCCGGTCGCCGGCCTGCCGGTCGCGGCGACCCGGGATGTCGTCGGCGACGCGCCGGTCGCGGTTCTGGACGAGGATCTGCGCGCCGCCTGTCTGGCGGCGCTCGCCATCGGGTCCGAGCCGTGCCGGGCCTATGCGATGACGCTCACCTGGGAAGAGAGCGCACGGCGCTTCCTCGCCAACCTGCAGGGTGCGGGCGTGTGGACGGAGCCGACCGGTCGGCGGGAGGAGCGGCGCTCGCATCTGGCGCGGGCGTGACGGTGCCGGCGCCGGCGCGGGCCGTCGGGCGCTTGCGCACGATGCCGCCGACGATCAGGCCGACGAAGCCGAGAAGTGCGGCGAGCGTCAAAGGCCCGCTCCAGGCCCGGACCGTGTCCTCGGCCAGGATGTCGCCACCCACCCGCAGCGCCACCGCGAGGTGCAGGACGGCGAGCGGGAGATAGAGCCACGGCCGGTAGGCGATCCGCACCCGCGCCACCGCGGGCAGGATGATCAGCGCGTGGCCGAACACCATCGACAGCACGAAGCCGATCAGCACGGCGTGCAGGGCGGCGTCGTAGCCGAACGTCGACGTCGCAGGCGGCATCACGATCAGAAGCAGGCCGGCGATGCCGAGCCAGAGATAGCCGGCGGCCATGCAGGCCGCCATGAAGCGGGTCTGGCCGGTCTGGCGGATGGTGTGGCGGACGACGTCGTGGCGGACCAGCCAGACGGCCAGCGCGAGCAGGGCGGCGCCGTAGATCGCGGCGCCGAGCGTGAGGGTCAGGGTCAGGGCCGCGCCCGCGGCGAGCAGCGCGACGCCCGCGACGAACAGGAACTCGCTGCCGCGCTTCTTCGCCATCAGCCGTCCGAGCTCGAGCCGCTCGCCCGCGATGGTGAGCACGAGAAAGCCGATCCACCAGCCGGCGACATCGGGAACGTCGGCGCCGGCGGCCCAGAGCAGCGTGCCGGCGAGCCAGGACACGGCGCCGGCGGCGAGCGTCGCGTTGAACAGGGTGCGCTGGCGCGACGTGATCACGAGCGTCACGGCGATCAGCAGCGCGGCCGACATCGCATAGGCGGCGGCACCGATCGGGACCGGTGCGCCGGCGAGCAGCAATGCTGAGCCGGTGGCCGCGCAGGCCGGCGCGGCGTAGCCCCAGGTGCGCCCGAAGGCGACGGCGCGCTCGAGCCCGATCACGGTGCCGAACAGCCCGCAGATCAGCAGCGCGCCATGCAGCGCGGCGGCGTTCGCCGCGTGCGGGAGGTCGAAGCCGAGCCGGAACAGCCCGCCCCACAGGCCGCACAGCATCGCGACGATGCCGCAGGCGAGCAGGCCGGCGCGCAGCGCCATGCGGGGAGCGGGCGCGGCGGCGGGGGCCGCGCCGGGTGCCGCGCCGGGTGCCGTCCCCGGCGCCACGGTGGGCGCCGGGGAGGTCGCGAGATCCGCCTCAGGCGGTGAGACGATGGATGCGGACGCGCCAGACATCGGGGCCTTCCTCCAGATAGCTCCAGCCGAACGCGTCCGGGTGGGCGACGTCGAGATACTCGCGCAGCGGCGCCGGATCGTGCGGCGCGGCGACGATCAGATCGGTGTCGGTCGGCAGGTCCGTGATGGTGCGGATGATGGCGCTGCGGCAGGTGCCGGGCGGTAGCGCCCTCACATCGATCAGAATCTCTTTGCTGGCGGTCTCGGTGCTCATCGGAAAGTCCTCAGCGGGTTCGCGGTGGGCGGCCGAGCAGAGCGAGGCCGCGGTCGGTGATGCGATCCGGATCCCACGGCGGGTCCCAGACCAGGGCGACGTCGATTCGGGGGACCGACGGAAAGCGTTCCGCGAGCGCGGTTCTGGCATCGTCGAGGATCATCTCGCCGAGCGGGCAGGCCTGCGCCGTCAGCGTGAGCGCGACCGTGATCGCATCGGCCGAGCGTCGCGCCTCGTAGACGAGGCCGAGATCGACGACGCTGAGCCCGATCTCGGGATCGATCACGTCGTTGAGTGGATCGAGGACATCGGGATCCAGCACGTCGGGATGGAGCGTTTCGACAGGCGTGACGGTGAGCGTCATGACGAACCTCGCGGTGACGCTCCGACCATGCCGCGGCGGCGCGCGGCGATCTTTGCCGGGGCACAAACTGCCGTGCGATCGCACCGTTCCGCCGACAGCTTGTGCCCGGACAAAGAGCGTTTCCGCCGCTCGCCTTACAACGGCAGGGTCGCAACGGCGCGAGGAGGCTTCTCATGACGATCCGACCGAACCGCCTGGTCGCGGACGTCCTCTCCGACGCCCCGGCGACGCTGCGCGTCTTCCTCGACTTTCACATGCGCTGCGTCGGCTGCCCGATCGCCAGCTTCCACACGCTGGCCGACGCGGCCCGCGAGCACGATGTCGACCTCGACAGCTTCCTCGCCGCGCTGCACGCGGCCGCCGCCGCGCCGGCACTCGGCCTCGTCCCGCCGCCCGTGGCCGGCGAGCAGACGCTCGAGCGCGGGTGAGGGTGTGGGCACAGCCTCTCGACGGTCGTTGTCCGCGCCGGCGAAGCTTTCAGAATTGCTCGGTCGTCCCGGGGCGGCGCGTCAGCGCCGAGCCCTGATCCATACGCCCTGTCTCGCGTGAGCCTCTGATTCCGGGGGTATGGATCCCGGGCTCGCGGACCTGCGGTCCGCGCCCCGAGATGACGAATGGTGCGTCCTGATCACGTCTCGGCGTCGTCGGCGATCAGCAGGAGCTGATGCGGCTCGCGCACCGTGATCTTCTGGCGGCCGCTCTCGACCAGGCCGCGGTCCTCCCAGGCGCTGATGATGCGGCTGACCGTGTGGAGCGTGGTGCCGGTCATCTCGGCAATGTCCTGGCGCGAGATCGGGAAGTCGATGCGCACGCCGGTCTCGACCTTCTTGCCGGCCTGCTGGGCGAGGCGCAGCAGGGTGTGGGCGACGCGGCGCTCGACCTGCTCGGTCGACATCTCGACGACGCGGGTGTGGAGCTCCTGGATGCGGCCGCCGACCGTCTGCAGCGTGTTGGTGGCGAGCGACGGATGCGCCGCGACGAGCCGCGCCCACGAGCCGGACGGCCATTGCAGCGCGATCGAGTCGACCACGGCGACGGCGGTGCCGGGATAGGTCGTGCGCCCGATCGCCGAGGCGACGCCGAACACCTCGCCGGGGGCGACGAAACGCACCACCACCTGCTGGCCGTCCTGGGTGAGCTTGAAGACGCGCAGGCGGCCGTGCAGCAGCACGAAGAAGGAGTGCGCGTCGGCGTCCTGCTGGAACACGGTCGTGCCCTTGGGATAGCGCACCGACTGCGCCTCCTGCAGCAGCGCCTCGCGCTCCTTCGGCGGCATGCCGGCGAACAGCGGCACGGCGGCGACCAGAACAGGATCGATGGCGGCCATCAGGAGCACCTCGGCATGCGGACGCGACGAACGTGATCTAGCACGCCGCTGCGGGAGCGTCGCCATCCGGCGCGCCGGCACGGGGATCGCCGGCGTCGGTGGTGCCATGGTCCTGATCACGGCCGAAGGTGCGCAGGATGTCGTCCATCAGGTCCTGGGCGGCGCCCGACAGCATGCGGTCGCGCCGCCGCATCAGGCCGATGGTGCGGGTGAGCGCCGGGCGGCGCAGCGGCACCGCGACGACGCCGGCCGCGGCGGCGCCGGCGAGCGCCGATTCGGGCAGCGCCGTCAGCCCGGCGCCGGCGGCGACCAGCGCGACGGCGGTGGACAGATGCCGCACCTCGATGCGCCAGCTCGCCTCGACCAGCGTCTGGGCGAGGCCGGCCTCGATGATGCGGCGGTTCTCGCTCAGCGGGCCGATCGAGACCAGCGGCTCGCGGCCGAGCTCGTCCCACGACACGGCGCTGCGCCCGGCGAGCCGGTGGCCGCGCGGGCAGACGAGGAAGAACGGCTCCTCGGCGAGCGGGATGCACTCGATCTCCCACGGCTCGGAGCCGATGGCGGCGAGCGCGAAGTCGAGCCGGTTCTGCTCCAGCATGGCCCGGATCTCGGTGGCGGAGAGGTCGAACACCGTGATCTCGCCGCCCTTCCAGCCCTGCCGGTGGCGCGCGAGGGCGCCGGCGAGATAGCGCACCGCGAGCGTCGGCAGGCAGCCGACCGCGATGTCGTGGCCGCGGCTCGTGTCGCCGGCCCGCCGCATGGCGTCGCGCAGCCGTCCGATCGCGGCCTGCGCCTCCGGCAGCAGGGCGGCGCCGGCCGGGGTGAGCCGCACCGGCTGGGCGCGCCGGACCAGGAGCTTCTGGCCGACGATCTGCTCCAGCCGCTGCAGCCGGCGGGTGAGCGCCGGCTGGCTGATGCCGAGCCGGGTCGCCGCACGGTGGAAGGAGCCGAGGTCGGCGACGGCGATGAAGGCGTCCAGGCCGGGGAGGTCGAGATACATGCCGCGATGATGCATGCGATGCATCGAGTTGTCATCTCGTTGCATTGGACGGTGCGCCGCACCCTGTCGCAGTCTCCTCCCAAGAACGCGCTCCGTCGTCCCGGGCCGACCCGAAGGGTCGCGCCCGGAACCCATAACCCCTGTCTCCCGTGAGCTACCGGCACCGGGGATATGGATACCGGGCTCGCGCCTCCGGCGCGCCCCGGACTGACGACGTCGGGAGGCTGTCTCGGGAAGGAACGTACAAGATGTCGTCCGTGACGCTCGCGCCATCCGACACCCTGCAGGGCTGGGTCGGCCGCCAGGAGTTCGCCGAGGACGAGGCCGCGGCCGTGCTGGTGCAGCGCGTCGCGGCGCTGCTCGACCGCGACCCGGCGGCGTTCCGGACCGGCGCCAGCGTTCCCGAGGGCTGGCACGTCGCCTTCTTCACGCCGCTCGCCGTGCAGTCGCAGCTCGGCCCGGACGGCCACCCCAGGCGCGGCGACTTCCTCCCCCCGGTGGCGCTGCCGCGCCGCATGTTCGCCGGGCGCCGGCTGCGGTTCCTGGCGCCCATCCGCATCGGCGCGTCGCTGCGCCGGACCTCGACCATCGCGGCGATCACGCCGAAGCGCGGCCGTTCGGGCGAGATGGTGTTCGTGCGCGTCGAGCACGCCATCGCGGCCGACGGCACGCTCGCCGTGATCGAGGAGCAGGACATCGTCTATCGCGAGGAGGCGAGCGCCGCGCAGAAGCCCGCAGGCGAGCCCGCCGCCGCCGAGGCCACCGAGGAGCTGCCGGAGCCGAACGACCGCGAGAGCTTCGTGCCCGACGCGACCACGCTGTTCCGCTACTCGGCCATCACGTTCAACGCCCACCGCATCCACTACGACACGCCCTATACGCAAGGCGAGGAGGGCTATCCGAACCTCGTCGTCAACGGCGGGCTGACCGCGCTGAAGCTGTGCGAGCTCGCCAAGCGCAACCTGCCGGGCGGAAAGCTCGGACGGATCAGCCTGCGCAACGTCCGGCCGTTCTTTCTCGGCCGCAAAGCGGAGCTGCGCAGCCGCTGGGAGCCGGACGGGCGGGTGTCGCTGTGGTCGGTCGACGACCGCGGCCGCGTCCTCACCCAGGGCGAGGCCGCCGCCGAGCCGGGGAGCCCGGAATGATCACAACGACAGACAAGACGTCCGACGGCGAGCCGCGCGGCCCGCTGGCCGGAATCCGGGTGCTCGACACCACCGGCGTGGTGGTCGGGCCAGTGGCGACCCTGATGCTCGCCGAGCAGGGCGCCGACGTGATCAAGATCGAGCCGCCCGAAGGCGATCTGATGCGGCGTCTCGGCGGGCGCCCGCGAAAGCCCGGCATGTCGCCGAAGTTCCTGCACTTCAACCGCAACAAGCGGTCGATCGTGCTCGACCTGAAGTCGGACGAGGGCCGCGAGGTGATGGCGCGCCTCGTCGCAACCGCCGACGTCTTCGTCTCCAACATGCGGCCGCGCGCCCTGCAGTCGCTCGGCCTCACCTTCGCGGCGATGGCGGCCATCAACCCGCGCATCGTCCACTGCACCATCTCGGGCTTCGCCATCGGCGGTCCTTATGCGGGCGTGCCGGCCTACGACACCATCATCCAGGGCCTGTCAGGGGTCGCGGCCTGCCACGCCGAGGTGCTGGGCGAGCCGCGCTTCGCGCCCTTCGTGCTCACCGACCACCTGGTCGGCATCGTCGCCGCGCAGGCGATCTGCGCGGCGCTGCTCGGGCGGCAGCGCACCGGCGTCGGCGAGGCGATCGAGGTGCCGATGTTCGAGAACGCGGCGGCCTTCGTGCTGTCCGAGCATCTCGACCAGCGCACCTTCGATCCCGACGGCCACATGGGCGATCCGCGCATCATGAACCCGGACGCGCGGCCCCTGCAGACCCAGGACGGCTACATCTGCGTCTCCGCCAACACCGACGCCCAGATGCGCGCCTTCTTCGACGCCATCGGCCGGCCCGAGCTGAAGGACGACCCGCGCTTTGCGAGCGTCGCGTCGCGCGTCGTCCATGTCCGCGCGTATTTCGCCATCCGGGCGGAAGCGATGCGGGAGCGGACCACGGCCGAATGGGTCGAGATCCTCCGCCGTCACGACGTGCCGGCGATGCCCTATCACACGCTGCAGAGCCTGCTCGACGATCCGCAGCTCCGCGGCTCCGGCGTGCTGACGAACGAAATCCAGAACAACGAAGACGGCCAGGAGGAAAGCATGCTGGGGTTGCGACACCCGAACCGATATTCCAACACCGGCGTTCCCGCCTCGCGGCTGGCGCCGCGTTTCGGCGAGCACGGCGAGGAGATTCTCGCGGAGCTCGGCTTCGGTGCCGACGAGCGGCGGCGGCTCGCCGGCCGCGGTGCGGATGCCGCCGAATGAGGCGCCGTGATCTTCTGGCCGGGGCTGCCGCGATGCTCGCGGCCGGACCGGTCGCCCCGGCGTGGGCTCAGGGCGAGCCCTGGCCGTCGCAGAACATCAAGCTGATCGTGCCGTTCCCGCCGGGGGCCGCCAACGACACGCTCGGCCGCGCCGTCGCCGATCAGCTCGGGCCGCGGCTCGGCAAGACCGTCGTGGTCGACAACCGCTCCGGTGCCGGCGGCTCGCTCGGCTCCACCACGGTCGCGCGCGCCGCGCCGGACGGCTACACGCTGCTGCTCGGCCATATCGGCACGCTCGCCGTCAATCCGGCGATCTATCCCAAGCTCGCCTACGACCCGGTGAAGGACTTTTCCCCGGTCGCGATGATCGCGGCGGTCACCAACGTGATGGTGGTGCATCCCTCGCAGCCGTTCCGCGACCTGCCGTCGCTCGTCGAGTTCGCCCGCAAGAACCCGAACAAGCTGCGCTACTGCTCGGCCGGCAACGGCAGCGCCGGCCACATCGTGATGCTCGCCTTCCTGCAGGCGACCGGGGTGCAGATGGAGCACGTGCCCTATCGCGGGCTGGCGCAGGGGCTGACCGATCTGGTCGCCGGCGTGGTCGAGCTGACCATCGGCGGCGCTCCGACCGTGATGCCGCTCGTCCAGCAGGGGCTCCTGCGCGCCATCGGCGTGTCGAGCCCGAAGCGGATGACGACGCTGCCCGAGCTCGCGACCGTCGCCGAGACGGTGGCGCCCGGCTTCGACGTGCGGCCGTGGTACGGCATCGCGGCGCCGGCCGGCACGCCGCCCGAGATCGTCGGGCGGCTCAACACCGAGATCAACGCCATCCTGGACACGCCGGCGGTCAAGAAGCGGCTCGACCAGGAGGGCGCCGAGGCGACGCCGATGACGCCGGAGGCGTTCGGCAAGCTGATCCAGTCCGAGGTGGTGCGCTGGGGCGACCTGATCCGGGCCGCCGGCATCACGGTGCAATGACGTGAGAGGAGGCGGGCGGCGCCGCGGCGCCGTCCGCCACGGAGGCTCGATGTCGAAGTCCGGACGCGCCGCGCCGTGGCGCTCGCTGATGTATGTTCCCGCCAATGTGCGGCGCTTCGTCGAGAAGGCGCCGCAGGCCGGCGCCGACGCCGTGATCCTCGACCTCGAGGATTCGGTGCCGGCCGCCGCCAAGGATCTCGCCCGCGATGCGCTCGCCGACTCGGTCGCGGTCGTCCGGCAGGGGCCGTCGCAGGTTCTGGTGCGGATCAACCGGCCGTTGTCGCAGGCGGTGCGCGACGCCGAGGCGGCGGTCGCGGCCGGTGCCGACGGCATCGTGCTGACCAAGGCGATGGGGCCCGAGCACGTGACGCTGTTAGCGGAGCTGCTCGACGTCCTTGCGCCGGTACCGGACGGACAGCGCGGCATCGTCATCGTGCCGATCATCGAAACCGCCGAGGCGGTGCCGCTGATCGCCGCGATCGCCGCCGCCTCGCCGCGCGTCGCCGGCATGCTGTGCGGGGCCGAGGATCTGGCCGCCGAGCTCGGCTGCGCGCCGGACGACGAGACCGTGGCGATGATCAAGCGGCAGATGGTGATCGGCTGTTCCGCCGCCGGCGTGGCGCCGCTCGGCCTGCTCGGTACGGTCGCCGATTTCCGCGATCCGGAGGCGGTGCGCGCCGTCGCGCTCGCCTCGCGGCGCGCCGGCTTCACCGGGGCGACCTGCGTGCATCCGGCGATCGTGCCGGTGCTCAACGCCGCCTTTGCGCCGACCGACGCGGAGGTCGATCTCGCCCGGCGCCAGGTCGAGGCGGCCGAGGCGGCGGCGCGCGAGGGGCGGGGCTCCTTCGCGGTCGACGGCCGCATGGTCGACGAGCCGATTCTGCGCCGCGCCCGGCGCATTCTCGCGCAGGTGCGCTGAGGTCCCCCGGTCGGGTGGCTTGCGCGGCGGGCGCAACGCGGTAGAGACCGGGGCCGCACGTCCGGCCCGGGCCGGGCGGCGCCACCGGGAGCCGTCCATGATCCTGCCTGCCCGCCTCTCGTCCCGCATTCTCGCTCTCGTCGCGCTGCTTCTCGCCGCGTGGCCCGCGCACGCCGCGAAAGTCACCTTCGTGCTGGTCAACGACATCTACGAGATGGCCGACCAGCAGATGCAGGACGGCAAGACGCGGGGCGGCTTCGCCCGCCTCGCCGCGGTGGTGAAGGCGGAGCGCTCCAAGGCGGCGGCCGGCGGCGGAACCGTCATCGTCGCCCATGCGGGCGACACGCTGTCGCCCTCGCTGATGTCGGGGCTCGACCAGGGCGCCCACATCGTCACCCTCACCAACATGGTGGCGCCCGACATCTTCGTGCCCGGCAATCACGAGTTCGACTTCGGCAAGGCGGTGTTCCTGAAGCGCATGGGCGAGGCGCGCTTCCCGCTCTACGCCGCCAATCTGCGCGCCCCCGGCGACGCGACGGTGCCGGGATTCCAGGACCGCCGGATCGTCACGGTCGACGGGGTGAAGATCGGTCTCGTCGGGCTCACCTACGACGACACGCCGCGCGCCTCGAACCCCGAGGACCTCGTGTTTCGCGACTCGGTCGACACGCTGAAGGAGCAGGCGGCGGCGCTGCGCCGTGACGGTGCCGACTTCGTCGTCGCCGTCGTCCACGCCGATCGCGACCAGCAGCGCGCCATGCTGGCGACCGGCGTCGTCGACCTCGTGCTCGGCGGCCACAACCACGATCTGTTCATCAGCTACGACCAGAACGCCGCGCTGGTCGAGTCGAGCTACGAGGCGCTTTACGTGACGGCCGTCGACGTCGACGTGACGGTGACGACCACGTCCGAAGGTCGGCGCGCGATGGCGTGGTGGCCGCAGTTCCGCATCGTCGACACCGCGACCGTGACGCCCGATCCGCAGGTCGCCGCCGCCGTGAAGGGTTTCCAGGCCGAACTCGCCGCCGAAATGAACGTGCCGCTCGCCACCACGGCGGTCGAGTGGGACGCGCGCAGCGCGACGGTGCGGACCCGCGAGGCGGCGATCGGCAACGTCTTCGCCGATGCGGTGCGCACCACCATGAAGACCGACGCGGCGATCCTCAACGGTGGCGGCATCCGGTCCGGCCGGGTGTATCCGGCCGGCAGCGCGGTAACGCGCCGCGACGTGCTGGCCGAGCTGCCGTTCTCCAACCGCGTCGTGCCGGTCGAGATCGGCGGCACCGAGCTGCGCGAGGCGATCGAGCATGGCCTCGCCAAGCTGCCCGACGCCTCCGGACGCTTCCCCCAGGTGTCCGGGCTCACGATCGAGGCGGACGTCTCGAAGCCGGTCGGCAGCCGTGTGATGTCGATCCTGGTCGATGGCAAGCCGCTCGACCCGCGGCGCACCTACACGGTCGCCGTCAACGACTTCATCGCCCGCGGCGGCGACGGCTACGCCATGGTGCGCGACGCCAAGCACCTCCTGCCGACCGACGACTCGCCGCTGCTCGCCAACGAGGTGATGGTCCATCTGCGCCGCCTCGGCACCGTGACGACCGGCGTCGAGGGGCGTATCAGGCTGAAGTGATCAGGCGGGAGCGCCGGGCACGAAGCGGTGCCGTCAATTGCCACTTTTCCCCTCTCCCGCGAGGGGAGAGGGGAAGGGCGGAACGGTCACGCCGCCTCGGGCTGGGCGGACCTCACCAGCGTCGCGATGCGCCCGTGCAGGGCGTCGATCTCGCGGGTCATGCCGGCCACCGCCTCGCGCACCTCGACCGAGGCGCGGCCGACCTGGTCGGCATCGCTCGACACCTGGGCGATGCGGGTGGCGACCGCGTGGGCGGCCTCGTTGGTCTGCTGGATGCTGCGGGCGATCTCGCGGGTCGCCGCGCCCTGCTCCTCCGCGGCTGCGGCGACCGCGCCCGTGATGCCGTCGACGCCGCGGATGCGCTCGCCGATCTCCTCGACGGCCTTGACGGCCGCCTCGGTCGCGGCGCGGATGTCCTGGACGTGGCGGTTGATGTCGTCGGTCGAGCGCGCCGTCTGGCCGGCCAGCGTCTTGACCTCGGAGGCGACCACGGCGAAGCCCTTGCCGGCCTCGCCGGCGCGCGCCGCCTCGATCGTCGCGTTGAGGGCGAGCAGGTTGGTCTGCTCGGCGACGTCGCTGATCACGTGCGACACCTCCGAGATGCGGGCGACCGCCTCCGACAGCGAGCGGATCTTCGCCTGCGCGTCGGCGCCGGCCGCGACGGCGTCGCGGGTCGCGGCGCCCGTGCGGGCGATCTGGTCGGTGATCTCCTGCACCGAGGAGGACAGCTCCTCGGCCGCGGCCGCGACCGCCTCGGCCGTCGTCTTGGCCTGATCGGCGAAGCTCGAGACGCCGCGCGCCGCCTCGCCGACTGCGACGGCCCGGTTCGCCATGCCGGCGGCCGTGCCGCCGACGCTGCGCGACACCTGGCCGATGCCTTCGATCGCGTCGAGCGACTGGCGCTCGACATTGCGGGCCATATCGAGCACGGCGGCCCGCCGCGAGCGGTCGGCCGCTTCGCTCGCCGCCTGTTGCTCCTGCTTCAGCCGCTCGTTCTCCAGCGCGTTGTCCTTGAACACCTGCACGGCCTTCGCCATGGTGCCGATCTCGTCGCCGCGGCCGATGCCCGGGACGGTCGTGGTCAGCACGCCGCGCGCCAGCGCCGTCATGGCCGCCGTCATGTCGAGGATCGGCTTCACGATGCCGAAGCGGGCGGCGAGAAATCCGAGCACCAGGGCGGCGCCGATGCCGGCGCCGGCGATCCCGAGAATGGTCCGGGTACCCGCCGTGTAGGTCGCCTGCGCGGCCTCCGAGAGGCGCAGCTTCAGCTTCTCCAACTCGCCGAAATAGACCCGGGTGCGGTTGCGGGCGTGGCCCTGCGCATCGCGGCTCTTCGCCGCCAGCGCCAGCAGCTCGGTGTGCTGCTCCGCCGTCACCGTCGCGCCGAGCGTCCCGGCGAAGCCGACGAGGGCGGCCGAGGCGCGCCGCAGCGTCTCGATGAGCGGTCCCTGCTCGGCGAGATAGCGCCGGTCGTCGTCGCTCGCCGCCATCCGGGCCAGCAGGGCGATGCGCTCGTCGACGAGCTTCCACTCGGCGCGGAGCTGCTCGGTCGCGTCCTTGATCACGGCCGGGCGCGGGTCGGCGACCAGCATCGCCTCGGCCCGTCCGATCGCCGTGAACGCGGTGTTGAGGCGCGAGCCCAGCACCGCCTTGTCGCCGGCGACGTCGGTCGCTCGTGCGGCGTTCCGCAGCTCCGACATGGCGTCGACGGCGACCACCACGACGGCGGCCGCGGCGATCGCGAGCAGGCCGATCAGGCCGATGATCTTGGTGAGGATGCGAATGCGCGACAGCAGGGCGGACACGGCGCAGCTCCGAGGTCAGTGGCCGGTGATCGACGGAGCGTTGCATGAAAACAATGCCACGAGGTAAATAACTGTATAATGATATCCTATAAGCAGAAGCGAGGTCGGTTATGTCATAAGGTCGATTTCTAGCCTCGTCTTGCGAGAGCTTCCGAATTGTACCGGTGTCACGGGGGATCGGCAGTATAGACGGTTCGGGCAGGGCAAGGGTCGGGATCGGGAGGAACGAATGGAGACTTGGCCGATTGGGCTGTTCCACTGGGTCGTCGACGGGGCGATCCTGGCCGCCGCTGTCTGGTATCTCGGTTGGGGGCGCAGGCAGGACGCGGCGCGCCTCGCGCGCCTGCGCGCGCCGGGAGCGCCGGCCGCTCCGACGACGCCGCTTGCGGGCTCCGGGGCCGGACCGCGGCCGGAGCGGCCGGTCGTCAGGCGTGGTCGTGACGGGTCCGCTGGAAGTCGAGGACCTGCTCGGCGGTCGCCCGCTTGATGCGGTCGAAGCTCGACTTCAGGAGATCGAGGTCCTGGTCGTGCCCGCCAGGGCCGGCATCGTCGCCGTGCCGCATCTGCAGGATGCTGCGGGTGGTGGTCCAGCCGAAGCCGAGGGCCTTCGCCATGAACAGGAGCGACTCGGCGCGGTTCTGCAGCAGGATGCGCTCGACGGTGGGCAGCGGCAGGTCGGCGAGGCGCGCCAGTGCCGCCGTCGTGTGCTCGAACTTGCCGGCGTTGGCGAAGCGCCGGACAGCCGTCTCGGTCAGGCCTCCGGCCTTCTCGAGCGCCGCGACCTCGGCGGTAGCCGCCGCGTAGTCGGTCGATTCGGCGGCCGTGCGGGCCGCGATCGCGTGGGTGACGCGCGCCACGATGCTGCGGATGTCGCCGGGCGGCTCGGCGTGGCCGTCCTGGAGCTGGGTCCGCACTGCGTCGGACGCCTTCGCCAGCAGCCGGACGAAATGGTGCCGCGGCAGATCGGACCGTCGGCCGACCCGGGTCGCCAGCACGTCGTCGCCGTCGGCGCGCTCCACCAGCGCCTCGAATCCTTCCTCTGAGAACCGCGAGCCGGCGTTGTCGGCGACGCTGCGCACCACCATGTCGCTGCCGCGCGTCACCAGCACGTCGGTGATCGGCTCGCTCACCACGGGGCGCTTGGTGATCGCCAGGAGATGCACCTGGCTGCCGGCGCGGGCGCAGGCGACGAGGTCGGCCTCGTCGAGGCTGTCGGCGTGGATCAGCATCGGGGCGGCGACGGCCGGCGCCGCGTCGAGGGCCAGGCTGCGGGCGACCCGGGGCGGCGATACCGCCGCGCCGGCGAGCCGGCGGGCGAGCTCGCGCTTGGCGCTCTCCTCGATGTCGACCAGGAGGCGGCCGAGCACGTCGTCGAACACCGCGACCTGCTCGTTCGTGTACTGCACGGCGCCGTCGAGAAACAGATCCGTGACCCGCAGCAGGAGCCGGGCCCGGTCGGCCGCCGTGCCGGTCGTCAGGGTTTCGTCCAGCTCGTCGATCAGGCGCGACGACTCGGCCATGTTGTCCACACGCCTTTCGACGAATGCGCGCAACCCGGCCGGGTGCGCGGCGACGCGCTCCGGCGGGCGCGACGCCGCGACGGCGTTCCGCTCCTCCCGGAGGCCAGATCACACGTGATGGTACTGGACGTGATTTGAGCATCCGTTAACGCGCATTCGAAGGCATCGCCGCCGAACTGCGGCGAGAGCGGGCATCGTGATCAGTTTCGCGGCGGCGGACCTGCCGGGACGCGAGCCGCGAACGTAGTTCCACCCATGATCGCGCGCGGCCGGCGCATGGGAGATATTCGAACGGCACCAGTAAGTTGTTCGTCGGATGGTTGAGCCAGGAGGGCGCGTATAAGTCGGCGGCGGCTGAATGAAGAACCGTGAACCCCCAACGACGAACGGAACGTCATGTCCAACGCCGCCCGTATTCTGAATCCCGCCCTCCGCTCGAAGATCATGTCGGCTGACGAGGCCGCAGCGCTCATCACGCCCGGCGCGAACGTGGGCATGAGCGGCTTCACGGGCGCCGGCTACCCAAAGGCCGTGCCGCTCGCGCTGGCGAACCGCATCGACGCGGCGCACGCTCGCGGCGAGCCGTTCCGGATCGGCGTGTGGACCGGCGCCTCGACGGCGCCCGAGCTCGACGGCGCCCTCGCCAAGGTCAACGGCTTCGCGATGCGGCTGCCCTACCAGTCCGATCCGAACTGCCGCAAGCAGATCAACTCCGGAGAGATGGAGTACACCGACATCCATCTCTCCCACGTCGCCCAGTACGCCTGGTTCGGCTTCCTCGGACACCTCGACGTGGCCGTGGTCGAGGTCGCGGCGGTGCTGGAGGACGGCCGGCTTCTGCCGGCCAACTCGATCGGCAACAACAAGACGTGGCTCGACCAGGCCGACAAGGTGATCCTCGAGGTGAACTCGTGGGTCAATGCCGGCCTCGACGGCATGCACGACATCTACTACGGGACCCGCCGTCCGCCGGACCGCCGTCCGGTGCCGATCAACAATCCGGGCGACCGCATCGGCGACCGCTACTACACGATCGACCCGAGCAAGATCGTCGCCGTGGTCGAGACCGACAGCCGCGACCGCAACAGCCCGTTCACGCCGCCCGACGCCAACTCGAAGCTGATCGCCGGCCACATCCTCGACTTCCTCGCCCACGAGGTGCGGCGCGGCCGCCTGCCGCGCAACATGCTGCCGCTGCAGTCCGGCGTCGGCAATGTCGCCAACGCCGTGCTGGGCGGCCTGATCGAGGGACCGTTCGAGGACCTGACGGCGTACACCGAGGTGCTGCAGGACGGCATGCTCGACCTGATCAAGGCCGGCAAGATGCGGTTCGCCTCGGCGACCGCCGTGTCGCTCAGCCCCGACGCCGCGCTCGCCTTCAACAACGACGCCCAGGAGATGAAGAAGAGCGTCATCCTGCGCCCGCAGGAGATCTCCAACCATCCGGAGGTGATCCGGCGGCTCGGCATCATCGCCATGAACGGGCTGATCGAGGCCGACATCTACGGCAACGTCAACTCGACCCACATCGGCGGCACCGCGATCATGAACGGCATCGGCGGCTCGGGCGACTTCGCCCGCAACGCCTTCCTGTCGATCTTCATGACGCCGTCGACCGCCAAGAACGGCGCGATCTCGTGCATCGTCCCGATGGTCACGCATGTCGACCACACCGAGCACGACGTCCACGTGGTCGTCACCGAGCAGGGGCTCGCCGATCTGCGCGGCCTGTCGCCCAAGCAGCGCGCCAAGGTGATCATCGAGAACTGCGCGCATCCGGACTACAAGCCGGCGCTGCGCGAGTACTTCACCCGCGCGCTGGAAGAATCGCCCGGCCGCCACACGCCGCATCTGCTCGACGAGGCGTTCCGCTTCCTGCCCGAGTGGAAGGCCCAGCAGGCGAGCCGCGCGGCGGAGTAGGGCGTCGCGAGACGATCAGCTTTTAGGAACACACGGGGCGGCGCACCGGTGCGTCGCCCCGCGACCCGAATACTCCTCCGCCCTCACACTGAGGAGGCCGCGCAGCGGCCGTCTCGAAGTGCGAGGGCGGCCTCCGCTTGCGGCCTCATGGTTCGAGACGCGGCCTTTCGGCCGCTCCTCACCATGAGGGTCGATCGATGCGATCGTGCGCCGCCCTCACTCGTGCAGCGACGACAGGAACTGCTTCAGCTCCGCCGTCTGCGGGGCGCCGAAGATGGCGTCGGGCGGGCCGGATTCGTGCACGCGGCCCTGATGCATGAAGATCACCCGGTCGGCGACCTTTCGCGCGAAGCCCATCTCGTGGGTCACCATCAGCAGCGTCATTCCCTCGTCGGCGAGGCTTTCGACGACGCGCAGCACCTCGCCGACCAGCTCCGGGTCGAGCGCGCTGGTGATCTCGTCGCACAGCATCACGGCCGGATCCATGGCGAGCGCCCGGGCGATGGCGACGCGCTGCTGCTGGCCGCCGGAGAGCTGATCCGGCATCGCGTCGAACTTCTCCGCGAGCCCGACGCGGGCGAGCAGCGCCCGGGCGCGCGCCTCGTTCTCGACGGGCTTGCGCTTCTTCACCAGCCGCGGCGCCAGCATCACGTTGCCGCCGACGGTGAGGTGCGGGAACAGGTTGAAGCTCTGGAAGATCATGCCGACGCGCTGGCGCAGCTCGCGCATCGCCTGGGCGCTGTCGTGCAGCAGCGGCTTGCCGTCGACCGTGAGCGAGCCTTCCTGGAACACCTCGAGCCCGTTGATGCAGCGGAGCAGGGTGCTCTTGCCGGAGCCGCTCTTGCCGATGACCGCGACGACCTCGCCGCGCATCACGTCGAGGTCGATGCCCTTGAGCACCTCGTGGGCGCCGAACGATTTGCGCAGCGCCGTGATGCGGACGATCGGGGCGCCGACTTCGGTGTGCGGGGTGGCGAGGGCGGCGTCTTCGGCGGGAGTGTCAGTGACGGCCGGCATGGAGCTTCCTTTCGAGCGAGCCGGCGCACAGGCTGATCGGGAAGCACAGCGCGAAATAGATCAGCGCCACGCAGCCGTAGACCAGCAGCGGCTCGTAGGTGACGTTGGCGATCATTCCGCCCGCCTTGGTGAGCTCGACGAAGCCGATCACCGAGGCGAGCGCGGTTCCCTTGACGACCTGCACCAGGAAGCCGACCGTCGGCGGCACGGCGATGCGCAGCGCCTGCGGCAGCACGACATGGACGAGCTGCTGGCCGAAGCCGAGCGCGAGGCTCGCCGAAGCCTCCCACTGGCCGCGCGGGATCGCCTCGACGCAGCCGCGCCAGATCTCGGTCAGATAGGCCGACGCATAGAGGGTCAGCGCGGCGCAGGCCGCCACCCAGGGCGAGGTCTCGATGCCGAACAGCGCGATGCCGAAATACAGCAGAAAGAGCTGCATCAAGAGCGGGGTGCCCTGGAAGAGCTGCACATAGGCGGCGATTGCCACCTCGACGAGCCGGTTGCGGCCGAGCCGCAGCACCAGAAGCGCGAGCCCGACGACGCCGCCGCCGACGAAGGCGATCAGCGACAGCACCACGGTCCAGCGCGCCGCGAGCAGCAGGTTGCGCAGGATGTCCCAGAGGGTGAACTCGACCACGGGTCTCTCCTCAGCGGCCGAAGACGAAGCGCGGGCCGGCCCAGGACAACAGTCGCCGGACCATCACGGCGAGGCCGAGATAGACGAGCGTCGCCAGGATGTAGGCTTCGAAGGCGCGGAAGTTGCGGCTCTGGATCAGGTTGGCGGCGTGGCTCAGCTCCTCCATCGAGATCTGGCCGCACACGGCCGAGCCGAGCATCACGATGATGATCTGGCTGGTCAGCGCCGGCCAGACGCGGCGCAGCGCCGGCGGCAGCACGATGTGCAGGAACACCTGGAGCCGGTTCAGCGCTAGGCTCTCGGCCGCTTCGATCTGGCCGCGCGGCGTCGCCTGGATGCCGGCCCGGACGATCTCGGTCGCGTAGGCGCCGAGATTGATGGTCATGGCGAGCACCGAAGCCGTGAGCGGCGTCAGCTTCACGCCCGCCGCCGGCAGCCCGAAGAAGATGAAGAAGAGCTGCACGATGAACGGCGTGTTGCGGATCAGCTCGACATATGCGGCGACCGGGATGCGCAACCCCAGGGGACCGGAAAGCCGGGCCCAGGCGCAGGCGATGCCGATCGCCGAGCCGAGCAGGGCGGCGACGGTGGTGAGCCCGAGCGTCCAGGCCGCGCCTTCCAGAAGGAGCGGCCATTGGACGAGGACGGGCCAGAAGTCGAGCGCGACGCGCATGGCTTCATCCGGATGGCGGAGCGGGAAGGCCGGAGCGGGAAGGCCGGAGCGGCGGCCGCGGTCGCGGCGCGCCGTCCCGGGCGTGGATCACGGCACGCGGGTCACAGCGGCAGGTCGCCGGTGCCGCGCTTCAGCCATTTCTGCGACAGCGTCTCCAGCGTGCCGTCCGCCTTGGCGGCCAAAATGATCGCGTTGACCTTGCCGCGCAGCGCGTCCTCGCCCTTGCCGACGCCGACGAAGCACGGGCTGTCGCGCAGCAGGAGCTTGTACTCGACGCCGAGATTCGGGTTCTTCTGGCTGAGCACGCCGATGTTCGAGACGCTGGTGGCGATCACCTGGGTCTGGCCGGAGGCGAAGGCGGCCGTGGTGGCGGCCTGGTCCTCGAACCGCTTCACGATGGTGGTCGGCGGCGCCACCTGGGCCAGCATCTCGTCCTCCATGGCGCCGCGGGCGACCGCCACGGTTTTGCCGGCGAGATCGGCGAAAGATTTGATCTCGGTCGCCTTGAGGGCGAAGACGCCCTGGTAGAAGGGCGCGTAGGCGTGGCTGAAATCGATGATCTTGGCCCGTTCCTCGTTGCGCCCGAGCGTCGAGACGATCAGGTCGATCTTCTTGGTCTGCAGGTAGGGAATGCGGTTGGCGCTGACCACCGGCACGAGCTCGGCCTTCACGCCCAGCTTGGCAGCGATCAGGTTGGCGATGTCGATGTCGAGGCCCATGGGCGCGAGGGTCGGCCCGACGAAGCCGTAGGGTGGATAATCGGTCGGAACGCCGATCCTGACGGTCTTGGCCTTCAGGACGTCGTCGAGCGCGGTCTGCGCATGGGCCGCGCCGAACGGGAGCGCCAGGGCGGCGAGGCCGACGGCGACGACGAGGCTGCGCTTCGAAAGCTTCGAGTGCATCGGGCGAGGATCCTTGGTCTCGTGGAACGACGGAAGGAGCGCGGGGGTTGCTGCTCGGGGGTGCCGCTGCAGAAGCAATCCTCGGGCCATGATCCGGCCGGACATCGGGCCTGCGGGGCGGCACGGAAGCGGGCCGTCCAACCGTCTCGAGGCGCTGCCGAGCGGCTTTTGCGGGTTTCAAATTGTGCAGGATGATCAGTAGGATAGGTCTAATGACGCCAGCCCCGCGATAGCCCGGGGCTTAAGTCCAAATTATCTAAGACTCGAACGTGCCCCGGACTGTTAAGCCGAAAGAAACGGCGACAGAAAAAGATCGGGGCGCATTGTTAAGACACCCAAAACCAGTCCGATGACGCTGCCGATCCTCCAGTTGCCGAAGCTGATCGCCGAGCGGCGGAGCTCGGCGATTCTCGGCGTCGTCATCATCGCGATGCTGTGGGCCGGCATCGCCTGGAAATACTACGAGGGCGTGCGGGCCGACGAGCGCGAGGCGGAGCGCACCAACCAGAACTTCGCCATGGTGTTCGAGGAGAACGTGCTGCGCTCGATCGGCGAGATCGACAAGGCGCTCCTCTACATGCGCCGCAGCATCGAGACCCGCAAGGATTCGACCGACTTCCACACCATCGTCGCCACCACCGACGTCCTCAGCGAGATCATCGTCCAGGTCGCGATCATCGACGCCAAGGGCATCATGCGGGCCTCCAACGCCGGCCCGCAGCCGGCGCCGCCGACCGATCTGTCGGACCGCGAGCACTACCGGATCCATGTCGACAGCCCCGACGACGTGCTGTTCATCTCGAGGCCGCTGGTCGGCCGGATCAGCGGCAAGTGGTCGGTCCAGTTCACCCGGCGCTTCCTCAACACCGACGGCAGCTTCGCCGGCGTCGTGGTGGCCTCGCTCGATCCCGCCCACCTGACCCAGTTCTACGACAAGATCGATCTGGGCCCGTCGGCCTCGATCTCGCTGATCGGCAGCGACGGCGTCGTCCGTTCGAGCGGCGGCCGGTCCGGTGGCCTCGGCCTCGGCACCGACCTGCGCGGCACCCGGGTCCACGACGCCATCGCGGCCGGAACGAACACGACCTTCGACATGATCGATCCCGAGTCGGACGGCCCGCGGCTCGTCACCATCCGCAAGGTGAGGGGACACCCGCTGTGGGTGAGCGTCGGCGTCGACAAGGCGGACATCTACAAGAGCGCGATCTCCACCCTGCAGCTCCACGTCACGGTCGGTCTCCTGCTCACGGTGCTGATCCTCGTCGCCGTCAACCGCATCCTGCGCTCCGAGGCGCGCGCCGTGCAGAAGAGCGAGCAGCTCCGGCTCACCCTCGAGCACATGAGCCAGGGCATCATGCTGGTCACCCGGAGCCACGAGATCCCGGTGATCAACCGGCGCTGCGCCGAGCTCCTCGACCTGCCGCCCGAATGCTCCGAGCACCCCCCGCGGCTCGACGAGCTCGCCGAGCGGACCACCCGCCGCGGCAAGCTGCGCGACGTCCTGCTGCCGGCGCGCGGCAGCGCCGATCAGGCGCCGACGGCGGGCCAGCGCCGCGTCACCGTGTGCGAGCGCATCCTGCCGGACGGGACCGTGCTGGAGCTGCGCACCGCCCATCTCGACGACGGCACCTTCATCCACACGCTGACCGACATCACCCAGCGCTGGCAGGCGGAGGCGCGGGTCGCGCGCCTCGCCGCCGAGGATCCCCTCACCGGGCTGCCCAATCGCCGCGTCTTCCATTCCGCGCTGGAGCAGGTGGGCCGCGGCAGCACCGGCGGCGACGGCGTGCCGGTGCCGGACCACGCGGTGCTGTTCCTCGATCTCGACCGCTTCAAGGTGATCAACGACACGCTCGGCCACCGGATCGGCGACCGGCTGCTCCAGGAGTCGGCCCGCCGCCTGCGCGGCGCGATCCGCGACACCGACGTGCTCGCCCGCCTCGGCGGCGACGAGTTCGCCGTGGTCGTCTCGCCGGTCGAGTCCCGCGACGCGCTCGAGGCGCTCGCCGACCGGCTGGTCGAGACCATCGCCAAGCCCTGCGACATCGACGGCCACCACATCTGCCCGAGCGTCAGCATCGGAATCGCGGTCGGACCGCAGGACGGGCACGGCGCCGACGACCTGCTGATGGCGGCCGACCTCGCCCTCTACGCCGTCAAGGCCGAGTGCCGGGGCACCCACAAGTTCTACCATCCCTCCATGAACAAGGAGGTCAGCGACCGCCGCCATGTCGAGATGGACTTGCGCGAGGCGATCGCCCGCGACCGGCTCGAGCTGCACTACCAGCCGCTCGTCGACCTGAAGAGCGGCGCCATCACGGGCTTCGAGGCGCTCACCCGCTGGCGCCATCCCGACAACGGCATGGTGCCGCCCAACGTGTTCATCCCGGTCGCCGAGGACTCCGGCCTGATCCTGCCGCTCGGCGAGTGGGCGCTCGCCGAGGCGTGCCGGCAGGCGGTGCGCTGGCCCGAGCGCGTCAAGATCGCCGTCAACCTGTCGCCCGTGCAGCTCTCCGCCCCGAACCTCGTGGACATGGTCGAGCGCACGCTCGCGGCGACCGGCCTCGCCCCGGCCCGGCTCGAGCTCGAGATCACCGAGCGGGTGTTCCTGGACGACAGCGAGAAGACGCTGCGGACGCTGCGTCGCCTCAAGCAGGCCGGCATCCGCATCGCCATGGACGATTTCGGCACCGGCTACTCGTCGCTCAGCTATCTGCGCAGCTTCCCGTTCGACAAGATCAAGATCGACCGTAGCTTCGTGATGGATCTCGACGACGGCTCCGACCGGATGGCGATCGTCCAGGCGGTCGTCCAAATGGCGCGGGCGCTGGGCATGACCACGACGGCCGAGGGCGTCGAGACGCCGCACCAGCAGGAGGTGCTCGCCGCGCTCGGCTGCGACGAGGCGCAGGGCTATCTGTTCAGCCGCGCCTTGCCGATCGACGAGATCGTCGGCCTGCTCGCCGACTGGCCGAAGCGCCGCTTCGTCGCCTGATCCGATCGCGGCCGCGCGCCGTCGCGGCGGCCGCTCAGCGGCCCGCCGGCACGGCCGGAACGCTGGCCTTCGGGATCGCCGCCCCGCGTGCGTCGGCCAGTGCGGCGCGCTTGGCCCGCGCCTCGTGCCACAGCAGGAACAGTCCGGAGGCGACGACGACGGCGGAGCCTGCGAGCAGCGCCAGGGTCGGCTGGTCGTTCCACACCAGGAAGCCGAGCAGCATCGCCCAGACGAGGCTCATGTAATAGAAGGGCGAGACCGCCGCGGTCGGGCCGAGCGACAGGGCCCGCGTCCAGCAATACTGCTGGATCGTGTTCGCCACGCCCATGCCGACCAGCAGGCCCGCGTCGAACAGGGTCGGCATGCGGAAGCCGAACACCAGGAGGCCGGCGTGGCAGACCGACATGACGAGGAGCTGCCACATCAGCAGCGTGTTGGGTGATTCCGTCTTGGTCATGCCGCGCACCGCCACCGTGACGCTGCCGTACATCACCGCGTTGCCGAGGGCGAAGAGGGCGCCGAGGGAGAGCGAGTCGGCGCCCGGCTCGGTGACGATCAACACCCCGGCGAAGCCGACCAGTAGCGCCGTCCAGCGCGCCACGCCGGCCCGCTCGCCGAGCCACAGCACCGAGATCAGCGCTGCCCACAAGGGCGCCGAGAAGCCGATCGCGATGGCGCCGGCGATCGGCATCATCGACACGGCGAGCACCGTCAGGGTCTGCGAGATCGCCTGCGAAACGCCGCGCGCGACGTGCTGGCCGGGCTTCCTGGTGGCGAACACCGAGAGGCCGGTGAACGGCAGCACGAACAGCGAGCAGACGAGGAGCGAGGAGATCGAGCGGAACGCCATCACCTCGCCGACCGGGTAGAGCGCCACCAGCCACTTGGCGAGCGCGCTCGACACCGCGAACATCACGGTCGAGCCGACCATGAAGAGGATGCCGAGCGGCACGTTGTCGACGCGCCGCGGCGCCGCGGCCGGGGCGGCCACGGCGGCGGTCGCCGGGAGAGCGGAGGCGGTCATCGTGGGATCCTCGTGGGGCGGCTCCGGCCGGCGCGCGGCGTCGGCCGGTTTGGTCGCTCGGCCGGTCCGGGCGTGGCGTGGGCGCGGCGCCGGCGCCATCAGTCCGGCATGGTCTCGCCGCCGCGGCAGCGGCAGGCGTCCGGCCCGCACAGCTCCTGGTCGGCGGGCAGGAACCACGGCTTGACGCTGAAGCCCCGGCGCAGCGAGTACATGTAGAAGATCGGCATCCGGGCCGGGAACAGGCAGCGCAGCTTGCTGCCGTTGAAGGTGACGAAGATCGCGCCCGGGAAGGCGAGCTCGACGGCGCGCTTCTCCACCATGTTCATGCGGTAGTAGGCAAGCGCGCCGTCCTCGGCCGAGCCTTCGCCGCGGTACCACTTGCCGGCACTGGCGGCGAGGCTGTCCAGCACGTCGGGGGCGACCGGCGCGTCGAGATCGGCCGGCACCGCCGCGTCGCCGGCATCGGCGACCACGCGGGACAGGCGGCAGGTCTGGAAGCCGCGTCGCGCCGCCTCGCCGGCGATCGCACCGAAGTAGGCGTCGATGCTCTCCTCCGGATGGCCGTTGTGGCGGGCATGGGTGTCGGTGAGGATCAACGTCACGGCGGCGCCCGGCCGATGCGCGTCGCGCACCCGCGCCATCATGCTCCCGACATAGTCGAGGCACTCGACGTCCTCCGGACCGAGGCTGCAGCGCGGTCCCTTGCCCCAGTACATCACGAAGCGCAGCGGCTCGGCGTGGCCGACCGCCGTGGCGGCCACCTGCAGCAGCAGATGCGGGTTCTCGGGCTGCTCGCGCTTGAACGCCCAGGTGTTGAAGGCGCGCAGCAGGGCCTCGGCCGAGGGCTCGGGCGAGGGCCGGGCCGACGGCGCCGGCGCGCGCTTCGCGCGGGCGGGCTGCGGAAACGGCGTCCGGTTCGGCGCGGCCCGGTCGAAGGGCGAGGGGCCTGCGGTCCAGACGCATTCGAGGTTGCCGGCCGCCGAGTCGGCGGCAGCAAGGACGGTGCTGCGGAACATGTCCCTCTCCATTTGCGGGTGAGGATTAATATTCGTTAAGACATCATCATCGTCAATTTGAATTAAACTTTAAGAAAATTTTAGCGATCATTAACCTTAATGACCAAGCAAGTCGCGCAGGATCGTCAATCTCGATCGGCGCGACATGAAAATTATGCGCGTTCGTGCCCAAGTCGTTCGGGCTAGGCCGGAATTCGCGCTCTCGTCATGCGGTAATACTGTAATTTGCTGTGCGTCGAGGTCGCAGAACTCGTTCGGCGCAAGCATTCCGCGCGCCCGCACACCTGCGGTTATCCTCGATCGACGCCGTGAGGATGGGGTCGCCGGCGTCCTCACCTCGGCGCCTGCAGCCATGTCGGCCTGTGGTCCCGGTCTGCGTTCCCGGAAATGCTCGCGACCTTGACGATAGGGGCACGCCGGTGGTCTTGTAACTAGACAGTTACTTGCCGCCGCTTTCGGCTTCGGCGGTTTCGCCTTCGTCCCGCCCGCCTGTTCACGCCATGCGAGACATGCCAATGGCCAGCGACGAGCTCGTCCGCGTCGGATTCGCCGACGCGCCGCCGGAGCACGCGACGGAGCAGGGACGCACGCAGATCATCGACGGCGGGCCCCGCGCGGCGGCCGCCCCGGCCGTCGCCACCGGTCGAGGAGACTGATGATATGGCACACGATCGCATGACCGTCCTGACGGCGATGATGGACCAGGGCGTGATCCCGGTGTTCTACCATCCGGACGTCGAGGTCTGCAGGAACGTCATCCAGGCCTGCGCCGACGGCGGCGCCAAGTGCATCGAGTTCACCAACCGCGGCGACTTCGCCTCGCAGGTGTTCCTCGACGTCGCCCGTCACTTCGCCAAGGCCGATCCGAGCGTGATCATGGGCGTCGGCTCGGTCGTCGACGCGCCGACCGCCGGCATCTACATCGCCAACGGCGCCAAGTTCGTGGTCGGCCCGCTGCTCAATCCGGACGTCGCCAAGGTCTGCAACCGGCGCAAGATTCCCTACAGCCCGGGCTGCGGGACGATGTCCGAGATCAGCCAGGCCGAGGAGCTCGGCTGCGAGATCGTGAAGATCTTCCCCGGCGACATCGTCGGCGGTCCGGCCTTCGTCAAGGCCGTGCTGGCGCCGTGCCCGTGGACGCGGCTGATGCCGACCGGCGGCGTCGACGCCTCCGAAACGTCGCTGCGCGCCTGGTTCGAGGCCGGCGTGGTGTGCGTCGGCATCGGCTCCAACCTGATCACCAAGAAGCTGCTCGAGGCGAAGGACTACAAGGGCATCGAGACCCGGGTGCGCGACACCATCGCGCTGATCCGATCGATCCGCGGCAAGTGATCATTCGCTGAAACGACAATCCGGGACGACGACCATGAGCGAGATTCTGAAGATCCGGCCCGCCTCCGAGACGAAGTGGGACTGCTGTTCGTTCGGCGAGGTGATGCTGCGCTTCGATCCCGGCTTCGGCCGGGTGCGCAACGCGCGCAGCTTCCAGGTGTGGGAAGGCGGCGGCGAGTACAACGTCGCGCGCGCCATGCGCAAGTGCTGGGGCAAGCGC
Organism: Rhodoplanes elegans; assembly: GCF_016653355.1. Classification (GTDB taxonomy): domain Bacteria; phylum Pseudomonadota; class Alphaproteobacteria; order Rhizobiales; family Xanthobacteraceae; genus Rhodoplanes; species Rhodoplanes elegans. The sequence goes on from NZ_NHSK01000069.1 coordinate 34,108, forward strand.
GCCACCGTCGTCACGGCGCTGCCGCAGAACGACCTCGGCTGGCTGGTCGAGGACTTCATCATGCAGGGCGGAGTCGACACCTCACACATCCTGTGGCGCGAGTTCGACGGCATCGGCCGCAACACCCGCGTCGGCCTCAACTTCACCGAGAAGGGATTCGGCGTGCGCGCCGCGCTCGGCTGCTCCGATCGCGGTCATTCCGCCGCGTCGCAGATCAAGCCCGGCGAGATCAACTGGGAAAAACTGTTCGGCGAGGAGGGCGTGCGCTGGTTCCACACCGGCGGCATCTTCGCGGCGCTCGCCTCCAACACCTCGGAGGCCGTGATCGAGGCGGTCGAGACGGCGCGGAAATACGGCACCATCGTCTCCTACGACCTCAACTACCGCGCCTCGCTGTGGAAGAGCCAGGGCGGCAAGGCCGGCGCGCAGAAGATCAACCGCGAGATCGCCAAGTATGTCGACGTGATGCTCGGCAACGAGGAGGACTTCACGGCCTGCCTCGGCTTCGAGGTGGAGGGGCTCGACGAGCACATCTCGGCGATCGATCCCGTCAACTTCAAGAAGATGATCGCCACCGCCGTGAAGCAGTATCCGAACTTCAAGGTGGCGGCGACGACGCTGCGCAACGCCAAGACCGCGACCTTCAACGACTGGGGCGCCATCATCTGGGCCGGCGGGCAGTTCTACGAGGCGCCGATGCGCGAGAATCTCGAGATCTACGACCGTGTCGGCGGCGGCGACGGCTTCGCCTCGGGCCTCGCCTACGGCTTCCTCGAGGGCAAGGGTCCGCAGGCCGCGGTCGAGTACGGCGCCGCCCACGGCGCGCTCGCCATGACCACGCCGGGCGACACCTCGATGGTCAACGTCAAGGAGGTCGAGGCGATCATGAAGGGCAAGGGCGCCCGGGTGATCCGCTGATCTGATACTCTCGTCGTCATTCCGGGGCGCGGACCGAAGGTCCGCGAACCCGGAATCCATACACACAGACCGGGGTTATGGGTTCCGGGCTCGCCGCTGCGCGGCGCCCCGGAACGACCGGACAGGGGGCGAACGCTCATGAAGATCGACACCGCACTCACGCCGAACGACCTTCTGCCGGCGATCCGCCGCATGTGGGATCTCTCGGCCGGCAAGATCACCTCCATCGACCGCACCATGGACCGCGCCGCCGGCGCGCCCGTCCACACGGTCGCGGGCCAGTACAAGCCGCGCGGCTGGACCGACTGGACTCAAGGGTTCGAGTTCGGCAGCGCCATCCTGCAGTTCGACGCCACTGGCGACGAGAGCTTCCTGGCGCTCGGCCTCGACCGCATCTGCTCCGACATGCCCGTGCACGTCACGCATTTCGGCGTGCACGATCACGGCTTCAACCAGGTCTCCACCTACGGCAACCTGCGCCGGCTGGTGAACGAGGGACGCCTCCCCGAGGACCCGTGGCAGATGGAGTATTTCGAGCTGGCGCTCAAATGCTCCGGCGCCGTGCAGGCCAACCGCTGGACCGAGCTCGGCGACAGCTACGGCTACATCCAGTCGTTCAACGGCCCGCACTCGCTATTCATCGACACGATGCGCACCCTGCGCGTGCTGGCGCTCGCCCATCAGCTCGGCCACGTGATGAAGGGCGAGGGCGACCAGGTGATCCCGCTGCTCGGCCGCCTGATCGCGCATGCCCGCACCACGGCGAAATACGGCGTGTTCTACGGCGAGGGCCGCGACATCTACGACGTGCGCGGTCGCACCGCGCACGAGGCGATCTTCAACACCGCGAGCAAGGCGTTCCGCTGCGTCGGCACGCAGCAGGGTTATTCGGGCTTCTCGACCTGGACGCGCGGCCTCTCCTGGGCGATCACCGGCTACGCCGAGCTGCTGGAGTTCATGGAGACGCTCGACGACGCCGAGGTCGAGGCCTTCGGCGGCAAGGCCGAGGTGATCGCCATGATGGAGAAGGCAGCGGCGGCGACCTGCGACTTCTACATCGCCCATACGGCGACCGACGGCATCCCGTACTGGGACACGGGCGCGCCGGACCTGGCGAAGCTCGGCGACATCTACAACAAGGAGTCCGAGCCCGAGAACGACGTCGAGCCGGTCGACTCCTCGGCCGCCGCGATCGCGGCGCAGGGCCTGCTGCGCTTCGGCGCCTGGCGCGAGGCGACCGGTCGGGCCGACGCGGCGCGCTACCGCCAGGCCGGCCTCACGGTGGTGCGCACGCTGCTCTCCGATCGCTACCTGAGCATCGACCCGGAGCATCAGGGGCTGGTGCTGCACAGCCAGTATCATCGTCCCAACGGCTGGGATCACGTGCCGCCGGGCCGCGCCAATCCGTGCGGCGAGGCGACCATGTGGGGCGACTATCACATGCGCGAAGTCGCCCTCTACGTGCAGCGCCTCGCCGAGAACGGCCCGTATCTGACCTTCTTCGGGTGATCTTGCTTCACCTCTCCCCAGCGGGGAGAGGTCGGATCTCGCGCCACCGCGCGAGATCCGGGTGAGGGGGTGCCGCGCTCTCAAACTGGCGCCGTAAACCCTCACCCCGGTGCGCGCTGACGCGCGCACCGACCCTCTCCCTCAGGGAGAGGTTATCAGCAGCTCACGGCCCAACTGGTCCGGCCACGCGGTCGTCTGACACGCCCGACCATGACGACCGAACGGCATCAGGAGACATCACATGAATCAGAAGACCAAGCGTCGCGTCGCCCTGGTGACGGGCGGACGCCGCGGCATCGGCCTCGCCGTCGCCGAGGGGCTGGCGCGGGACGGCTACGACGTCGCCATCACGGGCACGCGAGACGACGACGTGGCGCAGGCGGCCGTGAAGACCCTCGAGTCTCACGGCGTCGCTGCGACCTACGTGGCCGGCAACGTGCAGGACGTCGGCGATCATGCCCGCGTGCTCGACGCGGTCGAGACCGCGCTCGGGCCGATCGACGTGTTCGTCTCGAACGCCGGCGTCGCCCCGCCGCAGCGGCTCGACGTGCTGGAGACGACGCCCGACAACTTCGACTATGTGCTCGGCGTCAATCTGCGCGGCGCCTTCTTCCTCGCCCAAGCGGTGGCGAACCGCATGCGCAAGGTGCCGTCCGAGACGCCGCGCGCGATCGTCGTCGTGTCGTCCTGCTCGGCCGAGATGGTCTCCAACAATCGCCTGGAGTACTGCATCTCGAAGGCCGGCCTCGCCATGGTGGTCGAAGGCCTCGCGGCGCGGCTCGCCGGCGAGGGGATCGCCGTGTTCGAGGTGCGGCCCGGCATCATCAAGACCGACATGACGGCCGGCGTGACCTCGAAATACGACGCACTGATCGAGCAGGGCCTGGTGCCGGCGAAGCGCTGGGGCCGGCCCGAGGACATCGCCGCCGCCGTCTCGGCGCTGGCGAATCCGGCCGTGGTCTTCTCCACCGGCACGGTCGTCAACGTCGACGGCGGCCTCACCATCCCGCGGTTGTAGGGCGCTGGTTGCGCGACACCGCCGTCGCGTGTCTCGACGAAACCCAAACCGTACTCCTCCGGACTGAATCGCGGCGTCGACTCGTCTAATCAGCTCCGCCGATGATCACCACGACCGGCCCGGGGGCCATTCTTCCATGACGACGCTGACCGTGCTGGAGACGCTGCACAAGGCGCGGAGCCTTGTCGCGGATGGCACCTGTCCGGGCGTGTTCGAGGCGGTGCGCTCGCTCGCCGGCGAGGCGAGCGGGCTGACGCGCGACTGCGTCTACTATGCGCTGCTCGACACTGTGGCGACCGGCGGGGCCGCCTCGCTCTCCGGTTTGCAGCGCACCAACGGCGCGGCGCTCGCGCTGTTCGACGCCACCATCGCCCGCCTCGCCGCCCGGCTTCACTGAGACGCCGCGGCCCGCCCCCGGGGGTGCGACAATCGTTCCCCCCGCCGCCGCATCGGCGCCGCACGGTTGTCGGAAAACCGTCATCGAGCGTCGTTAGGGTCGCGTTTGGGTAACGGGCAGTGCGCCCGGTTGCTCACGGACCGCCGGGGGCTTGGAATTCGCTTTCGAGCCCCCATATGAGGTCCAAGCGGCACGCCGAAAGGTGATCGCCGCACCCGTTCTCACAGGCCGCCTGACCGCGGATGTACCGGCAGGCTCTGGCCGTGAGACGGGATCCGGCGCCGGGAGGCGCCGGCAGGTTTCCGCCTGACGAGCAGAGTTTCGGACCGGCAGATCATCGCGTGACCCGAGAGGTCGCGCGCCGCTCTGCCGACGTTTGCGGAACTCGTTTCGGTGGGGATCGTTGATCAGCAGCCGCGGTTCGATGCATCGGCGCGCCGAAAGGTGTCGCTCGTGCCGACCCACGTTGCCGGACGGTCCCATCGCCGCTCGTCGGTGCGGGATGCCGTCCGTCCCCCTCACGCGACGTCTGACCGCGGATGTACCGGCAGACGGCCGCCGTGAGGCGGGATGCGGCCCCGGCTTCGCCGGCGGAGCCGCTCCCTCTTCTGTTTTCCGTTCTTTTTTCACCCTCTCCGATCAGCCCGGCGCGGCTCCTCCCGCCGGAACGCTTGCGCCGTGGTCGAGCACGCTGCGCAGCTTGGCGGCGAGGCCCGCATAGGTGAACGGCTTGGCGATCAGATGCAGGCCGGGGTCGAGTCGGCCCTCGTGGACGATGGCGCTGGTCGCATGGCCCGTGGTGAAGATCACCCGCACGTCCGGCCGGCGGCGCACCGCCTCGTCGGCGAGCTGGCGGCCGTTCATGCCGCCCGGCAGGCCGAGATCCGTGAACAGCAGCGTGACCGCCTCGCGCTCCAGCACGGCGAGCGCTGAGGGGCCGTTCTCCGCCTGCAGCACCCGATAGCCGAGCTCGCCGAGAATCTCGGCCGAATGCTCGCGCACGTCCGGATCGTCCTCCACCACCAGGATCGTCTCGTGCCGATGGCCCGACGGTGTCGCATGCGCGGTCGGCTCGTGCTCGCCGGCGACATCCGCCTCGTCGAGGCGCGGCAGATAGATCTTCACCGTGGTGCCGTGGCCGACCTCCGAATGGATGCGCACATGGCCGCCGGACTGCTTGACGAAGCCGTAGACCTGGGAGAGCCCGAGCCCGGTGCCGTGGCCGATGTCCTTGGTCGTGAAGAACGGCTCGAACGCCTGGGCGATCACGTCGCGGGTCATGCCGGTGCCGGTGTCGGTGACGGCGATCACCACATAGGGGCCCGGCACCACCTCGGCCTCGCGCGCCGCGCTCGCGTCGTCGAGTTCGGCATTGGCGGTCTCGATCACGATGCTGCCGCCGTTGGGCATGGCGTCGCGGGCGTTGACGGCGAGATTGAGGATCGCGCTCTCGAGCTGGTTCGGGTCGGCGTTCACGCGCCAGAGGCTGTCGGCCAGCATCGGCGTGACGGCGATCTGCTCGCCGAAGGTGCGGCGGAGCATCTCGACGATGGCGCCGACCAGCGCATTGGCGTCGACCGGTTTGGGATCGAGCGGCTGGCGGCGCGCGAAGGCGAGCAGGCTCTGGGTCAGCGCCGAGGCGCGCCGGGCGCCGCGCGCGGCGTTCTCGAGCGCGCGCTGCAGCCGGTCGGGCGTGTCGTCCGGCAGGTGGCGCTGGAGGATATCGACATTACCCATGATGACGGTGAGCAGATTGTTGAAGTCGTGCGCGACGCCGCCGGTGAGCTGGCCGATGATCTCCATCTTCTGCGACTGCGCGAGCGCGGCTTCCGCCTTCTCGCGCTGGGCGATCTCGTGGCGCAGGCGGGCGTTCGCGTCTTCGAGGTCGCGGGTGCGCTCCTCGACGCGGCGCTCCAGCGTCTCGTTCACGCGCCGGAGCTCGTCCTCGGCGCGGCGGATGCGCAGCAGCGCGCGGATGGCGGCGGCGAGCTCTTCGGGCTCGGCCGGCTGCACCAGATAGGAATCCGCCCCGCTGTCGAGGCCGGTGGTGCGGTCGGCCGACGTCGTGAAGGTCGCCGAGGTCTGCAGCACCATCACCTCGGGCCAGCGCGTCTTGATGGCGGCGCACACCTCGGTGCCGCTGCCGCTGAAGTCGGGCAGCTGCACGTCGAGCAGCACGACCTGCGGTCGATGCTCCTCCACCATCCGCAGCGCGTCCGAGCCGTTCGCCGCCTCGATTACGGCGAAGCCGGCCCGCATCAGGTCGCGGTTCTTGGTGTAGCGGCCGATCTCGCGGTCGTCGACGTTGAGGACCAGGGGCTTGCCGTCGGTCATGGCATCGGCCTGTTCTCGGTGTGCCTGTTCTCGATGAGGTCGTCCAGAAGCATCGCCACGCGTTCGCGCGAAAGATCGCGCTTCGACAGGATGGGGACTCCGGGGCGGATTCGCGCGGCGATCTCGGGCGTGACGGCGAGCGAAGTCGAGACCACCACCGGGATCCGGCAGGCGCGCGGCTCGGCCTCCAGCCGGTTCAGCGTCGTGAAGCCGTCCATCCGCGGCATCTGCAGGTCGAGCAGCACGAGGTCGGGCGCGTCCTCGCAGGCGCGGCGCAGGCCCGCCTCGCCATCGGCCGCCTCGATCACCTCGAAGCGGTCGCCGCCGATGAGCTGGCGGAAGACGTAGCGGAACGTCTCGTCGTCGTCGATCACCAGCACGCGCCGGCGCGTCGTCGCGGTGCCCTCGCCGACCTCGCCGAGCCGCGCAGGGATGGACAGGCGGAACACCGAGCCCTGGCCGACCACGCTCTCCACCGACAGCTCGCCGCCGAGCAGCGCCGCCAGGTTGCGCGACAGCGAAAGCCCGAGGCCGGTGCCCTTCACCTTGCGCTGGATCTGCGTGTCGATCTGGCTGAACTCCTCGAAGATGCGCTCCTGGTGCTCGGGCGGGATGCCGATGCCGGTGTCGCGCACCGAGAACACGATCCGGCCGCTCGCCTCGTCGTGCACGGCCGAGACGGCGACCTCGCCGGCCTCGGTGAACTTCAGCGCGTTGGAGATCAGGTTGCGGAGGATCTGCGTGACCTTCGCCTCGTCGGTGAACAGCGAGGGCAGGCCGGCGCCGCTGTCGAAGGAGAGGTCGACGGCCGGATTGGTCTGCAGCGGCTTGAGCGCACCGCGCAGGCCGCCGAACAGCTCGGCGACCGTGAACGGCACGGCGCGGATCTCGACCTTGCCGGCCTCGACCTTGGCGAGGTCGAGGAGATCGTTGACCAGTTCCAGGAGTCCTTCGGCGGAGCGGCGGATATAGCCGACCTGCTTCTCCTGCTCGGGGCCGAGATCGCCGTCGACCCGGTCGAGCAGCAGCCGCGACAGCGCCAGGATCGAGTTCAGCGGGGTGCGGAACTCGTGGCTCATGTGCGAGAGGAAGCGCGACTTCAGCTCACTCGCCTGGCGGAGCTGCTCGGCCCGCTCGTCGAGCTCGGCATAGAGCGCGACGACGCCGCGATTGGTGTCGGAGAGCTCGCGGTCGAGGGTCTGCGCCTCCTGCTCGCGCCGGCGCAGGGCGTCGAGCGTCTCGATCAGCTCGCGGTTCTGCTCGCGCAACGCGGCGAGCGGGTCGTCGCCGCCGGCCGCCGCGAGATCGCGGACGATCTCGGCGAGCCGCGCCGCCGTCACGGGTGCCGCGCGGGTCGGCAGGCGATGGCCGAGCGTCACCACGGTGCCGCCGCCGGCCGGGCAGGCGATGTCGAACCGGTCCATCAGCCGCTTCGCGCCGACGAGGCCGACGCCCATGCCTTCGGCCGAGCGCCAGCGTCCTTCGAGGACGGCGTCGAGATCGGCGATCCCGGGGCCACGGTCGCCGATCCGGATGGTGAAGACCTGCCGGCCGTCGTCGCTGTCGACGATGAACTCGGCGCGGCCGCCCTTGCCGTAGCCGAAGGCGTTGCGGGCGATCTCCGACACGGCGGTGGCGATGCGGGTCTGGTCCTGGCGATCGAAGCCGAGCTTCTCGGCGAGCAGGCGGGCGCGCTGGCGCACCGCGACCACGTCGGCCTCGGCGACGATCGCCATGGTGACGATGGGCCAGCTCGTCACGGTGCGCTCCCCGCCGCGGCCCCGTCGGCCGCCGCCGTGGTCGCGCGCGCGACCAGCACCGTCACGTCGTCGCGCTGCCGCCAGAAGTCGCGGAACAGTACGGCCGCGATCAGGGTCGGATGGGCGCGCAGCAGGCCCGGATAGCGATCGAGCGACCAGCTCGTCGCGAGCCCGTCCGAATGCAGCACCACGACCCCGTCCTCGGCCGGATAGTCGAAGCTCTGGATCTTGCGGGCGACATGACCGGCCGTGCCGGGCAGCGACACCATGCGGCGGATCGCGGTCGGCGTCACCACGGCGCCGGCGACGTTGCCGATGCCGCCGAACTCGACCTGGCCGGCGGCGATGTCGATCCGGCCGACCGACACGGCCGCGCCGCGGGTGCCGCGCAGGCCGCCATGGATGTAGTCGAGCAGGGTCGGTACGCGGTGTCCCTTGTGGCGCTGGAACACCCGCACGGCCTCGGTCGCCGCCGTCGCCGCGTCGGGGCCGTGGCCGAGGCCGTCCACCACCATCACGGTGCGGGCCGCGTCGGCGTCGTCGACGCTCCAGCCGTCGCCGCAGACGCTCTCGCCCTCCTTCGGCACCGAGACGACGCCGATGGTGGCGTCGCTCGGCTTGTTGGCCTGCGGCGGCGCGCCCGGCTCGAAACGGGCCATCAGGCCGGTGCCGAGCGCCGGCCACGATACCAGCTCGACCGTGTGGGCCTGGCGGAACACCGCCCCCAGCCCGTGCCCGTTGGTGCCGGCGGTCGAGTAGCCGTCGGCCCGGCAGGCGGCGAGGTCGGCGATGCCGCGCCCCTTGTCGAGCGCCAGCACCTGGATGCCGGCGCCGTCCGGCTCCTCGAAGCCGCCGACCAGGATGTCGCCGCCGCCGGCGTGCTTGATCAGGTTGGTGGCGAGCTCGGTGGTGGCGAGCGCGACGCGGCCGACATCGGTGGCGCCGAAGCCGTGCTGCTCGGCCCGCTCCGCCGCGGTGCGGCGCGCCTCCGAGACCTGGCTCGGCTCGTGGACGGGAACCCGGATCATGTCGGCTGACCGGTCATTCCGGGGCGGCGCGGCAGCGCCGGACCCGGAATCCAGCCCCGGATGCTGAATTGCTCGGCTGGATTCCGGGTTCGCGCCTTCGGCGCGCCCCGGAATGACGGGATTTCGATCTCGGGGCTCATTGGCTCACTTCCATCGCGCACAGACGACGCGGGTGCCCTCGCCGGGCTTCGAATCGATGGAGAACTCGTTGCACAGGCGTTTGGCTCCACCCAGCCCGAGGCCGAGCCCGCCGCCCGACGTGTAGCCGTCCTTCAGGGCGAGCGGGATGTCGGCGATGCCGGGGCCCTTGTCCTCGAAGACGAGCCGCAGGCCGCGCCGGATGCCGTCCGCCACCACCTCGATCTCCGCGACCCCGCCGCCGCCGTAGTCGAGCATGTTGCGGGCGAGCTCGCTCGCCGCCGTGACGATCTTGGTCTGGTCCACCAGAGAAAGGCCGACATCGAGGGCGCGCGCCCGCACCTGCTGGCGCACCCGCACGACATCGTCCGAGGAACGGACCTCCATGCGGTCACGCGTCGTCGTCGCCATCGGCGCTCTCGGTCTCGGCGATCCGGCGTTCGAGCAGGGCCATGCCGCGCTCCACGTTGAGCGCGGTCTTCACGCCCGACAGCGAGAGGCCGAGCTCGACCAGCGTGATGGCGACGGCGGGGCGCATGCCCACCACCACGGTCTCGGCGTCGAGCATGCGCGAGATCGCGGCGATGTGGTCGAGCATCCGGCCGATGAAGCTGTCGACGATCTCCAGCGCCGAGATGTCGATCAGCACGCCCCTGGCGCGCGCCGAGACGATCTTCTCGGTTAAGTCCTCCTGCAGGGCGGTGGCGAGCCGGTCGTGCATGTCGACCTGGATGGTCACGAGGAGCGCGTGGCCGAGCTTGAGGATCGGAATGCGGTCCATGTGGTCAGCCCGCCGGCTGCTCGCGGTCGCGCACCGCAGCCTTCAGGGGGGCCACGGTGCGGCCGATCCGGCGCAGCGCCAGCGCAAAGGCGTCCGCCAAGGTCGCCTTGGAGACGACGTTCAGCTCGACGCCGAGATGGACCATGGTCTGGGCGATCTGCGGGCGGATGCCCGAGATGATGCAGTCGGCGCCCATCAGCCGGGCCGCCGACACGGTTTTCAGGAGATGCTGCGCCGTCAGCGTGTCGACGGTCGGCACCCCGGTGATGTCGATGATGGCGATCTCGGCCGTCTGCGCGACGATCGACTCGAGCAGGTTCTCCATCACCACCTGGGTGCGCTGGCTGTCGAGCGTGCCGATCAGCGGCAGCGCCAGCACGCCGTCCCACAGCTTGACCACCGGGGTCGACAGCTCGGCGATCTCGCGCTGCTGCCGGATGATCGTCTCCTCGCGGCTCTTCTGGAACACCTCCATGGTATGAAGGCCGAGGGCGTCGATCATCAGGGTGAGGTCGCAGATGGTCCGGGTGGCGGCTGCCGGGTCCATTCCCTTGGCCGTGCCGATCGCCTCGAACAGCGGCGGCTTCAGCGAGAACACGAAGGACACGGTCTCGGTCGGCGTGAAGCCCTGTGCGGCGCGCGAGCGCGAGATGTCGGTGAGCATGTCGCGCAGCGGGCCGTAGGCGGGGCTCGCGGCGTCGAGACCGGCCGCCACGGCGGTCGTCAGGAGGTCGAGCACGGTGCGGCACTGCGTCTGCAGCTCGGCCTCGCGGATGCGACCGCTCGCCAGCGCGCCGCTCGCGCGCAGGCGCTCCGTCCAGTCGGACAGCAGCGCGGCGCTTCGCTCGGCGAGGATCGTGGCGAGGGGATTGGCTTGCGGGCGGGCGATCATGGGCCGGCGTGACCTCTGGTGTCGGAGATGGAGACGGATGATGCCGGACGGGGCGCGAGCCCGCGGCAGGCGGGCGGCGTGCGCGACACGGTCCGGGAGCGAGTCATGAAGGGCGACCATCGATGAGCGGGATCGATGTCGCCATCGATGGCCCTGATAGCGACTCGCCGCAGCGAGGTCGAGCGATCAGGACTCCGAACGGTCACTTGCCGAACAGATCACGATGCTTGGACTCGACGGCGGTCACGTGCCGTCGGTAACGCGGTCCGCGGCGGATTGGTTCCGTCCGGAGACGACATCGATCGGTCGAGCATCGGTGCCGAGAATCGGTGCCGAGAATCGGTCGAACAGGATCGAGAGCGAGCCCATCGGAACCGAGGAATTTGGAGGCTCAGCCTGGACTCGAACCAGGATAGGGGAGGGCGGTCGGCTCTCCCCGCGTCGCCATTCCGCCACCGAGCCACCACGGAGAATGGTAGTAGTCGCGGCCACGCGCCGCAACCGGAACCGGTGGTTAACTTTACCATCGTGATAACCATGGGTTTACCGCGATGGCGTCACCGCGCGGGTGTCGATCGGCCCGCGTCGACGAACGCCCGAACGTCCGGGAGCGCCGCCCGCGCGATCGCCTCCGCCTCCCGCCGCGGCATGCCGGGCCGCATCCGCGGATGGTAGAGCAGGCCGAGCAGATAACGGTCGTAACGACCGAAGCGCCCGGTGCGCACCGCATCGTTGAACATCGTCCAGGGCAGTGTGGTGTCGTTGATCGGTCCGAGCGCCTGCAACGTCTCTTCGATCGTACAGTCCCGGAACGCGAAATCGGACGTGTCGGCGACCAGGATCACGGCGGCCTGGCGGATCCGGAAGGCCTCGTCGCGCGAGAAGCCGCTGACGCAGTCGGGGGCGAGGCGGCGCAGGATCGTGCTCGCCCGGTCGGGTCCGAAGACCGCGGTGACGGTCGCTGCGAAGGCGCGTCGGCGGACGATCAGGATCGTGAGATTCGCGTCGGCGCGGTCGTGCGTCGTCGCGATGTCGAGGTGCTGCACGCCGCGTCCGATCTCGGCCACCACGGCCTCGACCGTCGCGGTGCGCGCCGCCGCGAGGTCTGGCGGCGCCCCGGCGGCATCGACGAGCACGCGCACCGGGCCGTCGAAGCGGCGGATGCGATCGGTGGTGCCGGTGGCGTACTCGGCCCCGAAGGCGACGGCCAGGAAGCCGCGCACGATCTGACGATCGGTGAAACGCGCCGGGCCGGCGGCCGGCCGCCGCTCCGCCGCGGCCGCCGGGCTCGCCGCGGCGACCGGGATCAGGACCGCCATGGCGAAAGCGACGGCGAGACGGACGGCGAGCCGCGTGGCGGCTCCGGCCGGGGTCCGGTGCACGGGATCGCGGCCGACGCCGCGCCGGTCAGGGGGCCGCCGCCGCCGGCTCCGGCAGCGCGCCGCTCGTCGCCGCGGGCTGGGCGACCCGCGAGGCGCGGGCCTGCAGGGCGCGGATGCGGCTGACCAGATCGCCGCCGCGGGCGGCGCCATCGGCTGCGGCCCGTCCGCCGGCGGACCGGTCCTCGGCGGGGCGATCGTCCGCCAGGATCGCGGTGATCGGCGAGGCGTCGCCCTCCAGCGCCATGGTGAGGCGCACCACCTCGGCGGCGACATCGTTGATGCGCTCGCGCAGCAGGGCGGTCTCCAGCCGCTCGGCGGCCCAGGAATCCTCGGTGCCCTTGCGGAGCGTGACGAGCTCCTGCTGCAGGCGGGCATTCTCGGCGCGTGCCGCCGCGAGCTCCTGCTCCAGCCGGGCGGCCTCGCCGCGCGAGCCTTCGACGACACCGGCCGCCTCCTCGCGGGCCTTGCGGGCGTCGTATTCGAATTCGACCAGCATGCGGCCCTGCTCGGTCAGCCGCTCCTCCAGCTCGCGGATGCGTTTGCCGAGCCCGTCCGCCTCGCCGGTCTGCTCGCCGAGCTGGCGCTCGAGCTCGACCGCGCGGGTGCCGAGCTCGGTCGTCCGGGTGCGCTCCTGGGCGAGCTCGGCCGCCGCCGCGGTGGCCGCGGCGCGCTCGCGGTCGAGCCGGGTCTTGGTGTCCTTGAGGTCGTGCTGGGCCTGCTCGACCCGCGACTTGAGCGACTCGATCTGGGTCTTGAGGGTGGCGATCTCGATGCGCTGGCTGTCCGACACCGAGCTGCGCTCGGTCAGCGCCGCCGTCAGCTTGGCGAGCTCGGCCTCCTTGCCGACCAGCACCCGCTCCACCGTCTGGGCCTTGTCGCTCTTGAGCGTGTACTCGTGCTCGGTCGACTGCAGCTGCTCCTGCAGGGTCCGCTCGCGCGCCTCGATGGCGGCGAGCGCGGCGGTCTTCTCGTCGAGCTCCTGCTTGAGGCGGCCGATCGCCATCGACTTGCGGCCGAGGTCGGCGAGCTGGCCGGCGGCCCGGCTCTTGAGCTGCTCGACGCTCATCTCGAGCCGTCGGGTCGACATCGCGAACTCGGCCCGGAGCTGGTCCTTCTCGGCCTGGATCTCGGCCATCGAGAACGGCGTCGAGGCCTCCAGCCGGCGGGTGGTGAGCCGCACCGCGCGATTATGGACCAGCGGCACGAACAACAGGTTGAACAGGCTCGCGACCAGGAACCCGATCCCGAACAGCATGGCCTGTTCGATCATGACGAACGCCTCCGGCTCCGCGCCCCGCCGAAACGGCCGGCGGGCGAGTTGGTGTCGCGCTTCTAAAGGGAATTCAACAACCTGACCACTGTTTTGCAAGGGTCGGTAAAGCCGTTTCGCCGGCGATCACGCAACAGTGTCCGGGCCGCACGAGACCGGGCGGCGGGCCGGAGAGACCGTGCGGCAGGGCCCGGCGCCGCGCGGCGGCGCGCCGACGGCTCAGAACGGGTTCCAGGTCGATTGCGGCGTGAACTTCAGGTAGCCGATGCTGGCCCCCAGCCGCAGCCCGACGCCGGAACGGATCGGCACCACCACGACATTGTTCGCGGTCAGGGCCGTCATGCCGAGCCCGCCGATGAAGTAGGCGGAGCCGTCGATGCCGCCGAAGCGCTGGTAGATCGCCTCGGTCGCCGGCAGGTTGTAGATCAGCATCATGGTGCGGGCGCCTTCGCCCCCCACGTCCCAGCCGAACGACGGGCCCTGCCAGTACACCTTCAGGTCGCCGGCGTTCTTGGTGTAGAGCACGCCCTCGCCGTAGCGCAGGCCGCCGAAGAAGGCGCCGCCGCCCTCCTCGCCGAGCACGTAGCCGTTGGGCAGGCCCCACTGGCTGGCGGCGCGCTCGACCAGGGTCGCCAGGCTGCGCGAGACGCCGCCGAAGAAGCGATGGCCGGCCGAGACGATCTCGCCGGTCGAGAAGGTGTCGTTGCGCTGCGGATGCGCCGGCACCGGCTGGCTCTGCGCGAAGGCCCGGGTGGGCATGGCGCAGGCCAGGGAGACCCCCGCGGCAAGGGCCACCGCGGCCGCGATCCGACGCCAAGCTGTGCGCATGTCCGACCTTTCCGACAACTCGACCCGTTTTTATCGAAGCGCGCTAACGGGATGATCACGAAGTCACGCTAGGACTGTCTCATCCGAATCGAGAGAGCTTCCGGCAACAGTATGACGCCACGGCGGCGAACCCTGCAAACTGCGCGCGTTCTCGCGGTCCTCGTCGTCTCGGTCCTCGCAGTCGCGTTCGCCCCGGCGGGCGGTCCGCTGGCGGCGACCAGCGAGCGCGTCGTCACCGACCGCTATTCCGGCCTCGCCCTCGCGGGCTTCGACCCGGTCGCCTACTTCGTCGACGGCCAGCCCGAGCTCGGCCGTCCCGAGTACGAGTACGATCACCACGGCATCGTCTGGCGCTTCCGCAACGAGGGCAACCGCAACGCCTTCGCGGACAATCCCGGCGTCTACGGGCCGCTGTTCGGCGGCTACGATCCGGTCGGCGTCGCCCGTGGCGTGTCGCGCCCCGGTCATCCCGAGATCTTCCTCGTCGTCCGCGGCCGGCTGATGCTGTTCTACAGCGAGACGGCCCGCTCGAAGTTCCTGGCCGACCCGGTCGGGGTGCTGACCGATGCCCAGTCCCACTGGCCGAAGGTGCAGTCGCAGCTCGCCCGGTGATCCGGCGCCGTCGCCGACGCTTCCGGTCTCCATCGCGCCGGCGGCCCGCCGCCCCGATCACCGATCGGGCGGCGGCGGAGCCCCCCAGGCGACGAAGCCCGACACCAGAAAGCCTCCGGGACCATCCCCGTAGAGCAGCGGCGTGCCGTCCGGCCGCAGCACGGCGCCGCCGGCGGCCGCCAACACCGCGTCGCCCGCCGCCACGTCCCACTCCCGCACCGGCGCAAAGCGCGGATAGACGTCGGCCGTGCCCTCGGCCAGCAGCCCGAACTTCAAGGCCGATCCGCGCGGTATCCGCGCGACGACGCCGTGCGCGACAAGGAACCGGTCGCTCTCCGGATCGAGATGCGACCGGCTCACCGCCGCGACGAGGCCGTCGGCGGGCGGTCGCCGGGTCCGGATCGGCACCGCCGCACCGTCCTGGGCACCCGCCGGCAGGGCGACGCGCTCGGCGCCGTGCCCGACCCGGCCGCGGTAGAGAACTCCGGATCGGGGAACGAAGACCACGCCGGCGACGGGCCGGCGATTCTGCACCAGCGCGATGTTGACGGCGTAATCGCCGTTGCCGGCGACGAACTCGCGGGTGCCGTCGAGCGGATCGACCAGGACGAAGGGCGCGTCGCCGAAGTCGCGTCCGGCATTGTCGTCGCTTTCCTCCGACACCACCGGGACGCCCGGCAGCAGCCGGGCGAGGCCGCTCAGGATCACGTCCTGGGCGGCCTGGTCGGCCGCCGTCACGGGCGAATGGTCGGCCTTCTCGGTGACCCCGAGCGGCCCGCGGGCGACCTCGATGATGGCGTGACCGGCCTGCGATACCAGCGCCGACAACGCGGCGATCAAGCCGTCGTCGAGCAGGTCGTCGCGGGCGGAGCAACGGGCGGCGTCGCGGGCGTCTCGGGTCGGCTCCATCGGGTCGGTCCGGCGAGTTCAACAGTGGTTTGCGTTGTCGCTCAGGGCCGGTGTATCACATCGCACCACCGCGGCGCGGCGCCGATTCGGTGGCCCCCGCGGAGACCAGACCCGATGTCCAGCGCAGTGCCCGGCAGCACCGTGCCCTCCAGCACCGTGACGCTCGACCCGCTCGATCTCACCGCCCTGCTGTGCTCGCGGGTCTGCCATGACCTGATCAGCCCCTCGGGAGCGATCGTCAACGGCCTCGAGGTCCTGGAGGACGCCCAGGACGAGGAGACAAAGACCTTCGCGCTCGACCTCATCAAGAAGAGTGCCGGGCGCGTCTCGGCCCGGCTGCAGTTCTGCCGGCTCGCCTTCGGTGCCTCCGGCTCGGCCGGCGCCCAGATCGATCTCGGCGACGCCGAGAAGGTGGCCCGCGGCGCCCTCGAGGACGAGAAGGTCAAGCTCTCCTGGAGCCTGCCGCGGCTCCTGCTGCCGAAGAACCGGGTCAAGCTGGTGCTCAACCTGCTGCTGCTCGCCGGGCAGACGATTCCGCGCGGCGGCACGCTCGCCATCGACCCGGTCGGCGCCGGCGAGGCCATGGGCTTCCGGGTGGAGACGCGCGGCATGAACGCGCGCGTGCCGCAGCATCTGCCTCGGCTGGTCGCCGGCACGCCCGAGGACCCGGCCCTCGATGCGCACGCAGTCCAGCCCTTCTATGCCGGCCTGCTGGCGCGGGCCTGCGGGCTCGACGTCGCCTTCGCCGTGGAGGGCGAGGCGGTCGTGATCACGGCGGTCGCGCCGGCCGGAGCCGGTGCCGAGCCGGTGGCGAGCGTCGGCTGAACCCCCTCGTACGAAAGGGTTATTTCAAGCCTTTCCGAGTGTTAGTCGAGCCGCGCGAGCCCGGCGCCGCGCAAATTATTTTGCCGCCCGCGAGCCGCTGCCAACCCCCTTAAGGCGAGCTTAACGGCGCCGCTGGCGTCGCGATATTCCCTCTAATTTTCAACAATTCCGATCCTCCGTCGCGGACGTCGCGAGGGCGCTGCGTGGCGATTGCCCGCATCCCGAGCGCAAATACGACGACAAGAAGCGTGTTTCCGCGACCTCGTCCGCAACGAAACTTAAACGCTTTCCCAAGAGACTGCATTCGCTCCCGAATTCCTCTCCGGGCTGCGCGGGCCTGTAACGCGAGTTTTATCCGATGGACGACTTGCTCCGGGAATTCCTGACCGAGACGAATGAAAGCCTCGATGTCGTCGACGTCGAACTCGTTCGTTTCGAGCAGGATCCAAACAACGCCAAAATCCTCGACAACATCTTCCGGCTCGTCCACACGATCAAAGGAACCTGCGGGTTCCTCGGGCTGCCCCGGCTCGAAGCTCTGGCGCACGCCGCCGAGACGCTGATGGGCAAGTTCCGCGACGGCACGGCCGTCACGGGCGAGGCCGTGACCCTCATCCTCTCGACCATCGACCGGATCAAGTCGATCCTGGACGATCTCGAGCAGAACCAGGAAGAGCCGTCCGGCCAGGACCGCGATCTGATCGACGAGCTCGAGCGGCTCGCCATCAACGCTCCGGCGCCCGCCAAGGCGGCCGAAGCGCCGGCGCCCGCCGCCGCAGCCCCGGCCGCAAAGGCGGCCGATGTCACCCAGGGCGAGCTGACCTATCAGGTGCTGGAGCGCCAGCTGCGTCCGGGCGAGGTGTCGCTCGACGAGCTGGAGCGCGCCTTCCGCGAGACCCCCGGGCCGACCTTCAATCCCGACATGGCGCAGACGACCTCGGCCGCCAAGGCCGCCGCCGCGCTCGCCGCCAAGGCGACCGAGCCCAAGGGCGACGACGACAAGAGTGGCGACGGCAAGGTCGCGAACCAGTCGATCCGCGTCAACGTCGAGACGCTCGAGCACCTGATGACGATGGTGTCCGAGCTGGTGCTGACCCGCAACCAGCTGCTCGAGATCGTCCGTCGTCACGAGGACAGCGAGTTCAAGGTGCCGCTGCAGCGGCTCTCCAACGTCACGGCCGAGCTGCAGGAAGGCGTCATGAAGACGCGCATGCAGCCGATCGGCAACGCGTGGCAGAAGCTGCCCCGCATCGTGCGCGATCTCGCCACCGAGCTCGGCAAGCAGATCGAGCTCGAGATGCACGGCGCCGACACCGAGCTCGACCGCCAGGTGCTCGACCTGATCAAGGACCCGCTGACCCACATGGTCCGCAACTCGGCCGACCACGGCCTCGAGTCGCCGGCCGAGCGGCGCGCGCTGGGCAAGCCGGACAAGGGCACGATCCGCCTCTCCGCCTATCACGAGGGCGGCCACATCATCATCGACATCTCGGACGACGGCCGCGGCCTGAACACCGAGAAGATCAAGGCCAAGGCGATCTCGAGCGGGCTCGCCACCGAGGCCCAGATCGAGAAGATGAGCGAGGCGCAGATCCACAAGTTCATCTTCGCGCCGGGCTTCTCGACCGCCGCCAAGGTGACGAGCGTGTCGGGCCGCGGCGTCGGCATGGACGTGGTGCGCTCCAACATCGACCAGATCGGCGGCACCGTCGACGTCAAGTCGGTGGCCTGCTCCGGGTCGAGCTTCGTCATCAAGATCCCGCTGACGCTGGCCATCGTCTCGACCCTGATCGTCGAGGCCGGCGGCGACCGCTTCGCCATCCCGCAGCTCTCGGTCGTCGAGCTGGTGCGCGCCCAGACCAACTCCGAGCACCGCATCGAGCGGATCAAGGACACCCCGGTCCTGCGTCTGCGCAACAAGCTCCTCCCGCTGATCCGGCTCAAGAGCCTGCTCAAGATGGACGAGGGCGAGGTGCAGTCGACCGACGACGCCGAGAACGGCTTCATCGTGGTGACGCAGGTCGGCACTCAGACCTTCGGCATCGTGGTGGACGGCGTCTTCCACACCGAGGAAATCGTGGTCAAGCCGATGTCGAGCAAGCTGCGCGACATCGCGATGTTCTCCGGCAACACCATCCTGGGCGACGGCTCGGTGATCATGATCATCGATCCGAACGGCATCGCGCGTGCGCTCGGCACCATCGCCACCACGCAGGCGCAGTCCGAGGATGGCAACGCCGTGCAGCATCACGTCGGCCAGGACAACACGACCTCGCTGCTCGTCTTCCGGGCCGGCTCGCCGGAGCCCAAGGCGGTGCCGCTGTCGCTGGTCACCCGGCTCGAGGAGATCGACGCCACCAAGATCGAGATCTCCAACGGTCGTCGCCTGGTCCAGTACCGCGGCCAGCTGATGCCGCTGGTCCGGGTCAACGACGAGGTCCAGATCCGTACCCAGGGCACCCAGCCGCTGCTCGTCTTCTCCGACGACGGCCGCTCGATGGGCCTCGTCGTCGACGAGATCGTCGACATCGTCGAGGACAACCTCAACATCGAGGTGTCGAGCGAGGTCCCGGGCGTGCTCGGCTCGGCCGTGATCAAGGGCCAGGCCACCGAGGTGCTCGACATGGGCTACTTCCTGCCCATCGCCTTCGAGGACTGGCTGCGTCGCAAGGACAAGGCGCTCGGCGGGCCGGTGATCCGCACCCTCCTGTTCGTCGACGACTCGGCGTTCTTCCGCAACATGCTGACGCCGGTCCTCAAGGCGGCCGGCTATCAGGTCACCACGGTCGGCGCCGCCCAGGAGGCGCTCGAGGTTCTCAAGTCCGGCAAGCGGATCGACGTCGTCGTCACCGACATCGACATGCCGGGCATGAACGGCTTCGAGCTCGCCCAGGCGGTGACCAACGACCCGGAGACCAAGGACGTCCCGATCATCGCCCTGTCGGGCCTGACCTCGCCCGAGGCGATCGAGCGCGGACGCGAGGTCGGCTTCCACGACTTCGTGGCCAAGTTCGATCGGCCCGGCCTGATCGCCGCCCTGAAAGAGCAGACCGCCCACGCCGAGGCCGCGTGATGGAGACGAGGATGGCGAACGACAACACTTCGAGCGACCAGCTCACCGAATACGTCACCGTCATGCTGGGCGAGCAGCTCTTCGGGCTGCCGATCTCGCGGGTGCAGGACGTGTTCATGCTCGAGCGTCTGACCCGTGTTCCGCTCTCGCAGCCGGAGATCGCCGGCGTGCTGAACCTGCGCGGCCGCATCGTCACGGCGATCGACATGCGTCGCCGGCTCGGCCTGCCGAAGCGCAACGACGGCAAGAAGCCGATGGCGATCGGCATCGAGTCGAAGGGCGAGTCCTACGGCCTGCTGATCGACTCGGTCGGCGAGGTTCTCAAGCTCGACGAGACGGCCCGCGAGCCGAACCCGGTCAATCTCGATGCGCGGCTCGCCCGCGTGTCGGCAGGCGTCCACCGGCTCGAGGGGCAGCTCCTGGTCGTCCTCGACGTCGACCGGGTGCTCGACATGGGCGAGGCCATCGCGGCCTGAGCCGAGGCGTTCAACGATTGCGGCTGCGCCGGCGGTACGATCGCGGCCGGGGCACGAGAGAGACGAGGCACGCGATGAAGACTTGTCTGGTTGTCGACGACTCGAGCGTCATTCGCAAGGTGGCGCGGCGTATCCTGGAAGGCATGGACTTCGCCATCACCGAAGCCGAGGACGGCCAGGAGGCACTCGACGCCTGCCAGCGCGAGCTTCCCGACGCGGTCCTGCTCGACTGGAACATGCCGCGCATGGACGGCTACGAGTTCCTGCGCACGCTGCGGCGCATGCCGGGCGGCGATCGTCCGAAGGTGGTGTTCTGCACCACCGAGAACGAGGTCGCGCAGATCGCCCGCGCCCTCCACGCCGGCGCCGACGAGTACATCATGAAGCCGTTCGACAAGGACATCGTCGCGGCGAAGTTCCAGGAAGTCGGCCTCGTCGCCGCCGATCCGGTCCGGACCTGATCGGCGCGTCCCCGTAGGGACGCTCCACATTCGCAATCCATCCCTGTCGTCTCTTCGGACGTAACCGAGTATCTCGTGTTATGGCACTCGCCGTCACATCCACGTCCAGGGCATCGACCGCCACCGGCGACCGGGTTCGGGTCATGGTGGTCGACGATTCGGTCGTGGTGCGCGGCCTGATCTCCCGCTGGCTCGAGGAACAGCCCGACTTCGAGGTCGTCGCCTCGCTGCGCACGGGCCAGGAAGCGGTCGACCAGGTCGAGAAGCTCGATCCGGACGTCGCGATCCTCGACATCGAGATGCCCGTGCTCGACGGGATCTCGGCCCTGCCGCTGCTGCTCGCGAAGAAGCGCGATCTCGTCGTGATCATGGCGTCCACGCTGACGCTGAAGAACGCCGAGGTCAGCCTGAAGGCGCTCTCGCTCGGTGCCGCCGACTACATCCCGAAGCCGGAGACGGCGCGCGGCGTCACCACCTCGGCCGACTTCAAGCGCGATCTCGTCGAGAAGGTCCGCCAGCTCGGCCAGCGTCGGCGGCGGATGCGCGGTCCGCGTCCGGCGACGCCGGCGGCGCCGGCCCATCCCGACACGCGCCTCGCCGGCGGCGGCGCCCGTCCGTCCGTCGCGCCGCTCGCGCACACGATCGAGAGGACGGCGGCCCTCAAGCTGCGGCCGTTCTCGCACACCATGCCGCGCGTGCTGCTGATCGGCTCCTCGACCGGCGGCCCGCAGGCTCTCAACGAGGTGATCGCGCAGCTCGGCCGCGTGATCGATCAGGTACCGGTGCTGATCACCCAGCACATGCCGCCGACCTTCACCACGATTCTGGCCGAGCATCTGTCACGCGCCAGCGGTCGCACGGTCCGGGAAGCCCAGGATGGGGAACCGGTCGTCGCGGGTCGCGTCTACGTCGCTCCCGGTGCCATCCACATGCAGGTGGCGCGGCGCGACGGAAACCCGGTGATCGTCCTGCGCGACGGTCCCCTGGTGAACTTCTGCAAGCCCGCCGTCGACCCGCTGCTGTCGACGGCCGCGCAGGTCTGGGGAGGGGCGACGCTGTGCGTCATCCTCACCGGAATGGGATCGGACGGGGCCAAGGGGGCGGCCGAGCTCGTCGCCGCAGGCGGCAGCGTCATCGCTCAGGACGAAGCCTCGAGCGTCGTGTGGGGAATGCCGGGGGCTGTCGCCCAGGCGGGATTGTGCTCCGCAATCCTGCCGCTGGGGCAGATCGCCCAGAAAGTAACGCGTATTTTCTCGGGAGAGCGCTCGTGACGCCGTTCGACTACGACTACCTGCGAAAGCTGCTCAAGGACAGGTCCGGCCTCGTGCTCTCCGCCGACAAGGAGTACCTTGTCGAGAGTCGCCTGCTGCCGATCGCGCGCAAGAACAATCTCGGCGGACTCAGCGAGCTCGTGCAGAAGCTGAAAGGTCCGGGTTCGGAGAGCCTGCTGGTCGCCGTCGTCGAGGCGATGACCACGAACGAGACCTTCTTCCTGCGCGACAAGGTGCCGTTCGATCACTTCCGCAACTCGATCATCCCGTCGCTGCTGAAGTCGCGCGAGGCCAAGCGCAAGCTGCGCATCTGGTGCGCCGCCGCCTCGACGGGCCAGGAGCCGTACTCGCTCGCGATGTGCCTGAAGGACATGGGCTCGCGGCTCGACGGCTGGCGCATAGAGATGATCGCCACCGACCTCTCGATGGAGGTGCTCGACAAGGCCAAGGCCGGCGTCTACTCGCAATTCGAGGTGCAGCGCGGCCTGCCCATCCAGATGCTGCTGAAGTACTTCACGCAGACCGGCGAGACCTGGCAGATCTCCTCCGAGATCCGCTCGATGGTGCAGTACCGCACGCTGAACCTGCTCGGCGACTTCACCAGCCTCGGCCCGTTCGATCTCGTGTTCTGCCGCAACGTGCTGATCTATTTCGACCAGACCACCAAGGTCGACGTGCTGGAGCGGATCCGCAAGATCACCGAGCCGGACGGCTTCCTGGTGCTCGGCGCCGCCGAGACCGTGGTCGGCCTCACCGACGCGTTCAAGCCGGTGCCGGACCAGCGCGGCGTCTACGCGCCGAACGCCGCCTCGGCGGCCGGCCGGCCGGCCGGCTTCGCGATGCCGGCCACCCAGCGCCTCGCCGCCAATTTCGGCGCCCCGCGCTGATCAGTTCGGTTTACTCGCGGTCCAGAAAGGACCGCGAAAATCCCCCCGACGAAGACGCCCGGCGCAAGCCGGGCGTTTTTGTTTGGTGGGCGGCGTGCGCGAATGCGATGGCGCGCCGCTATGGCGTGCCGTTGCCGCTCGGGGAGCTGGCGGGCATTTCGGGGACGGCTTCGATCAGGCGGCCGGAGGCGAGGACCGGGGTGGAGGGGCCGTCGATCGGCGAGCCGGCCTCGGCCTCGAGCGACACCGCGTAGACGGCGTCGGCGACCACGTCCGGCGGAAAGTCCGCGACCGCCGGCACGATGGTGAACTCGGCGGTGCCGAGCAGGCCGAGCGAGCGCGGCGCCGGATACTTGTCCGAGACCAGCCACAGCTCGTAGCGCTTGTCGCCCTCGTCGGCGGCCTTGACGCGGCGGACCATCAGGCTCTTGCGGTCGGGCTGCAGCGACACGATGAACGCCGGCGTCGTGCCCTCGGCCTGCAGCACCGCGACATGGCGGGCCGGGTCGGTCGCCGGCGCGGCGGGGGCCGGGGGCGGCGCGACCGGGACCTCGACGGTGCGCACCACCTCGCGCACCTCGACCCGCCCCGGGACGAGGCGCAGCTCCGGCGGCAGCCAGTCGGGGGCGAGCACTGCCGTCGCGGCGAGGCCGGCGAGCGCCAGCACGAAGGCGAGGAGCCCCACCGCGACGCTGCGCCAGCGCTGCACGCTGCGCACCAGCCGCCGCACCGTCGCGTCGTCGCCGGCGGCGGGCAGCGGGACCAGCGCGCCGCCGGTGGAGCCTTCCAACGGTCCGGACGCCGGTCCGAGGTCGGGCCCGCCGGCCGGACCGCGCGGATAGCCCGGCACCACGGCGTCGTCGTCCGGGAGGATCTTGATGTCGGGCGCCTTGCCGGCGCCGAAGCTCCCGTCCGCGTCCACGGCGCGGAGCTCGACGGCAGGGACGTCGATCTCGCGGGCGACCTTGTCGGGGGCGACGCCGGCGCGGGCGACGTCGTCGCCAGCGGCGGCGACCGGCGCAGGCTTGTCGTCTCGGCTCGATGCCGCGGGCAAAACGGCGGCCGAGGTGTCGGCCGCCGCGGCATTGCGACCGCCGGCGTCGTTCGGTGTGGGGCGGGGCGGCGCCGTCTCGGCAGCCGGCATCCCGGCCGCCACCGAAGGCGTCACGCGGCCGTCGGTCTCCGCGAGCGGCATCGCCAATGCCTCGGCGACGGCGCGCAGCACATCGGGCGGCGATGCGGCCGGTTCGGGCGTCGGCTCGAAGGCCGGTTCGTGGGCCGGCTCCAGCGGCGGCGCCGACGGCGCAGCCGAGCCTAAGACCTCTGGAGCGATCAGCTCGGCCGGGATCGGCGCAAATGGGGGCGGCGGGGAGGGGGCTGGCGTCGCCGGTGCGACCGGCTCAGCGATCGGGACCTCGGGCGCGGCCGGCACCGGCAGCTCGGTTGGTCCGGGCGTGACGTCGGCCGGCGGAATCGCCGGCCGACG